>CANKHJ010000179.1 GCA_947481635.1 Bradyrhizobiaceae bacterium | reverse complement strand
TTCGACGCTGTACTGTTGGACGTCAATCTGGATGGAGAGATGTCCTGGGCTGTGGCCGCGGCATTGCAGACGCGTGGAATCCCGTTTGTTTTTAGCACCGGGTATGAGATTAGCAAACTACTGCCCGAATCTCTGAAGGGGAGTAAATTCATCAAGAAGCCATACAATGTAACAGAACTGGAAAATGTGATTTTGGACGCCATAAAGCACAGATGATATCTGTCTATTTGAAATTGTTCTTATTTACTTTATCGGCCGGATCCCTTGTGAAAATCCACGTCTTTGAGCCCCCAACCCAAGCGAATGCCGCCACTTGCATACAAAGATCTACGGCTCGTTCGGACAGGTTAGCCCGTTTTCGTTAGCGTGATGAAGCGTTGCGTCCCGGGATTTACCGATTAGGAATGCCATAGGCGACGCGTTGGCAGACGGCGGAAATACGGCTCGGCCTTCGCGATCGCCGCCGACGGTATCCCCTCACTCCCACTCAATTGTTCAACAGACCCGTAAGGGTCTGTTTTTATTTGGAAAACTCCTCACGCCGCCCCACTTTTCCCGTCAGCCATACCGTCAAAAACTCGGGCTTTTGTTTTCATTAGGAAATTTCGGGCCTCGCCAAAACTCTCCTATCGCGTTCAATCGCCAAGAATTGCCGCTTCTCGTACGCTTTTCGCTTAGCCGCCGATGGAGCAGCGCTGATCAGGGCGAAAATCGATACCGTCAAAAGTCCGAAAACTTCTTTTCCTTCAGATGCTTCTGAAAACCGCTGCGACGGCGCCACGCCCTCGCCGAACTTCCGTTACCGTCAACGGCCTCTCGAAAGAAAAATAGCAGCACCAGCAAAACTGGACAACGGCCGAGGGCACCGTCCGCACCGTAATCCGGTTACGGCCGGAAGGGTAAGTAAGATGAGAGTGAGAGGCTGGGCCCCGGGGTCGTGACGGGTGATGTCGAGAGAGAGTCTCTTGGCCGCCCGTCATGGAGAACCGCCATGGCCCGTCCTCAAACGATTCATCCCGATCCATCGCGCAACGGCGCCCCGCCCCGAGCGCAAACAGCGGCGTCGGCTCACCAAGGTCACGAAACGAATTTGCGTCGAGAGCCATCCCCGCCGTGGATACGGACCGGCCTGCCGCAGACAATCCGCCGCAATCAGCTCCGACTGTTGGTCCCGCTTGCGGACAGCACCATTTATGAGATGGAACAGCGCGGCGAATTCCCTCGCCGCTTCAGCCTGACATCCTGCTGTGTCGTCTGGGACCTCGCCGAAGTCGAGGCCTGGATCGAACAGCGAAAGAGGGATTCCTACACGTCTCGCATTCGGCGAGCGCCGGCCCCTGATGTTCACACGCGGCGAACCCGTCCCACGGCCAAAGCCGCGCGCGCAGAGCAATAGCCGTGAGGCGGCCAATATGTGACCACTCCCCTACAGTTAGCCTAAGCAAAGAGATACGAATAAACCGACCCCAATCGTGCAACAACATCGCCCAGAGATGAACTTCGAGTTCGACGCGTCGCTGAAAGTGCCCTCCCATGCTTACCCTGCTTTGGTTCAGTCGCGATCTACGACTCACGGATAACCCCGCCCTGGCGGCTGCGATCGTCCGCGGCGGCCCGATCGTGCCCGTTTTCGTTCTCGATGATGTCGACGCCGGTGAATGGGCTCCGGGCGGCGCCTCGCGCTGGTGGCTTCACGGATCGCTTCGCGCTCTGGACGACAGCCTGCGCCAGCGTGGCGTCGCGCTGGTGCTGCGGCGCGGACCGGCCGAAATTGAGATCAACCAGCTGCTGGATCAGACTGGCGCCGACGCGGTGTACTGGAACCGCCGCTACGAACCCTGGGCGACGGCGAGGGGCGAACGCCTCAAGACGGCACTGAGGAACCGGGGCATCGAGGCCCGCAGCTTCAATTCCGCCCTGATCCGAGAGCCGTGGACGGTTACGACGCAGAAGGGCGAGCCCTATCGGGTGTTCACGCCATTCTGGAAGGCCCTGAGAGCGACGGGCGTCTCCGAGCCAGCGGCGGCCGCACCGAAACAAATTCCTGGACCCGCGACCGCACCCGAGAGTGAACCGCTTTCATCCTGGGCGTTGCGACCCACCGCGCCGGACTGGGCCGGCGGGATGCAGGCGATGTGGATGCCCGGAGAAGCAGGCGCGCAGGCGCGACTCGACGACTTCGCCGCCGGCGCTGCGTCCGACTACCGAGACACGCGGAACATGCCCGGTGTGGCCGGCACCTCGCGATTGTCGCCTCATCTCCACTTTGGCGAAATCGGCCCGCGGCAGATCTGGCGCTCGATCACGGCCCAGGCCTTGGCCCGAACCGGCAATCCGATGCCGAGTGGTGTCGAGACCTATCTCTCGGAGATCGCCTGGCGGGAGTTTTCCTACCACCTGCTGTTCCATTTCCCGACCCTGCCGGAGGCGCCGCTCCGCCCGGAGTTCGCGCGGTTCCCCTGGGCAGACGACGCCAAAGGCCTTGCGGCGTGGCAGCGCGGACTCACCGGCTATCCGATCGTCGACGCCGGCATGCGGGAGCTGTGGAGCACGGGATGGATGCACAACCGCGTGCGAATGATCGTCGCGTCATTCCTGATCAAGGACCTCCTGCTGGATTGGCGCGCCGGTGAAACGTGGTTCTGGGACACGCTGGTCGACGCCGACCTCGCGAGCAACGCAGCGAGCTGGCAATGGGTCGCCGGCTGCGGCGCGGACGCCGCACCGTATTTCCGCGTCTTCAATCCGTCGCTGCAGGGCGCGAAGTTCGACCCGAAGGGCGATTATGTTCGCCGCTGGGTTCCGGAAATCGGCAAACTTCCCAACTCGCTGCTGCATTCGCCGTGGGAGGCGCGGCCGATAGAACTCGCCGACGCCGGAATTCATCTGGGTCGAACCTATCTGGCGCCGATCGTCGAGCACGGTGGCGCGAGGCAGCGCGCTCTTGAAGCGTTCAAGCGCATCAAGAAAGGCTGATCGTCGGGGGTGCCCGACATTTGGAGGAGGGATAAATGGATCTGCCGCTTCAGGGTAAGGTTGCGCTGGTCACGGGCGGCGGCCGGGGGCTCGGGCGTTCGATCGTGCGCGGACTAACGCAGGCGGGCGCGCACGTTGCCGTCACCGCGGCCCGTGAGATCGAAGAGATCGAGCGCGTCGCATCCGAAGCGCCGAAGGGCGCGGTCGCGACGTTCCTGGCGGACGTAACCAAGGAGGAGGATTGCGCGCGCCTCGTCGGGGAGACTTTGAAGCGCTTCGGCAAGCTCGACCTGCTGATCAACAATGCCGGACGCGGCATGAAATACGTCAATGAAAGCTTCCTGACCCAGCCGACGCGGTTCTGGGAAACCGATCCGGACACCTGGCGCATGGTGATCGACACCAACGTCAATGGCCCGTTTCTGATGGCGCGGGCGAGCGCCCCGCACATGCTGAAGTCTGGATGGGGCCGCATCATCAACATGTCGATGTCGTACGCGACCATGCGGAGAAAGGGCTTTTCTCCCTATGGCCCGTCGAAAGCGGCGCTGGAATCCGAAACTCTGATCTGGGCGCAAGAGCTGGACGGCACGGGCGTCACCGTCAATGCCATCTTGCCCGGCGGAGCGACGCTGACCGGTATGATCCCTGAATCATTTCCCGAGGCCGAACGCAGCCGCCTGCTCAATCCGGACATCATCATCCCAGTGGTTCTGTGGCTCGCAAGCGAGTCCTCCACGGGCGTGACGGGCAAACGCTTCGATGCATCCCAATGGCGCTCGGATCTGCCGCCCGATGAGGCGGCCACGCTTTGCGCCAGAGACGCCGGCGTCTATGAGGCCGGGTCATAAATGGAGGGCGTCGAGCCGCGATCCGGCCTTTTATGGATCCGAACGTACCCTGCGCCGCGAATCCCAGCCTCGGTGCGGCAGGCCGTCGCTCTTCATCGGGTGGCTAAATCAGTCTGACCTTGAAAATAGCGTGCGAAACCGATGGCGTCAGATCGCAAGTGGCAGTTCAAGACGAAGTTTCGCGCCAACGCCTTTGGCTGGCGCGGGTCGAATCTCGCGATCGGCCGGCTCAAGGAAGCCGCCTCCGAGATCAGGTCCGCGGCGAAATCCGATCCCGTCGCGGCTGGAGATGGCGTCGTGTCGTTGATGGAGCGCATCTGGCCGGCGTTCCAGGGCATTGATACCTCATCAGGCGCTCTTGGCGGCGCGGTCTTTCGCACCATCACCGAGCTGATCCCCATCCTGACCGCCGCGCCGGCGGACCACGCGACCAGAAGCAAGTGGCTCGAGAGATTGTTCGAGGCGGTGCAAAACGACGGCGTCGAATATCTGGCGCCGCTGGAAGATCGCTGGGGCGAGATCGCCCAATACCCGGACCTGATCGACGAATATGCCGACCGAATGATCGAAATGGTGCGGCGGGCCTGGGCCGACCACCAAACCTTCAACCATGTCATTGGAACATCCATCTGCTTGTCGTGCCTGCTGGAGGGCGGCCGTTACGCCGAACTTCAAGAACTGCTGGCCACGCGGCGGATGAATTTTTGGTCCTGGCACAGGTTCGGCGCCGAGGCTCTGGTTCGGCAGGGCTTGTGGGAATCCGCGATCGCATACGCCGAAGCCGCCCGCAGCGTCACGAACCCCGGCTTCTCCGAAACGTCCATCGACCGGTTTTGTGAGAAACTATTGATCGACCACGGTCGCGCGGATGAGGCCTATCGACGTTATGGCCTGCGTGCGGCCAGCGGCACGACGAACCTATCGGTCTACCGCGCTCTGGTCCGCACATATCCGGACCGGGACCACCGCCGGATGCTGCTGGATCTGATCGAAACCCGCGGCGACAAGGGCAAATGGTTTGCGGCCGCGAAAGATTCCGGATTTTTCGACATCGCCGTCGAGTGTGCCGCCGCTCAGGGCGCAGACCCGTCGACGCTGGTGCGGGCGGCCCGGGATTTCTGCGGCAAGGAGCCGAAATTCGCCGCCACCGTCGCGCTGCTCGCGCTCTCAAGCCTGCTCGATGGTGGGGGCTATGACCCGAGCGTGTCGGAAGTCGACGACGCCGTGAAGCATCTTCTCGTGGCTTCGCGCCAGATCGGATCGGTCGAATGGGCCTTGCGAGAACTCGGCAAGTTGAGGGAGCGGCGATGTGCGCCAGGCCGGGAACCGTTTCAGCATGCCATCCAGGCCGCGCTGTCGCGCTGGCATCCTGTCGAGCCCAGCGTTTAGCAACCATGACCGACCCGGCTTCAGCCTGACCGATCTCTGCGCGGTCGCAATGGATTAAACGCTTCGCGAGCTTGGCATCGCCGCGCTGACCCGAGGTCTCTGCAGCTTTCGTGACCGATAGCCACTCCAAGGGTCACTTGCGACTCGATCGCGTTCACTATACGTTCTCCATATCCGCGTCCCGGCTATAGTCCCCTGAACGAGAGCTATATGGCGGACCAGATCGTCATCACCGAGAAGACCAGCCAGGCGAAAGACGTTCGCGCCGCCGTGGGATCTCGCTACGGGGACATCCTCCCGGCTGAGGGACATCTGTTGGATCTTCTCGAACCCGAGGATGTCGTGCCGGCCTGGAAGCGCTGGTCGCCGATCCTGCTTCGTCCTGAAGGCCTTTATGGCACCCGCCCTGCCGAGGGCGGCAACAAAGCCGCGAAGCTCAAAGCGATCCGTGAGGCGCTGCGCACCGCAAAGCGGGTATGGCTCGCCACCGATTGCGATCGCGAGGGGCAGCTCATCGGTCAGGAGATCCTCGAGCATTACAATTACCGCGGCCAGGTCATGCGGGTGCTGTTCACCGCGCAGGATTCTCAGACGATCCGCGACGCATTCGGCCGGGCGAAGCCAAACGCCGAATACGCTTCTCTTTACGCCGCCGCGGTCGCGCGCCGACAAGCCGACCAGATCTACAACCTGTCGCTGACCCGAACCGCGACCGTCATTCTTGGTCAGGGTGCGCGGGGCGTCATAGGAGTTGGCCGGGTCAAGACGCCAACCTTGGCGATCGTCTGCAAGCGCGAGCTCGAAATCCGGAACTTTGTGCCGCAGGCGTATTTTGAGGTTGTCGCCACCGCGAACGTAGCTGGCGGTCAATTCCAGATGCGGCACGCCCCGCAGGAGCGAATTGTCCGGCGCGAGGTCGCCGAGAAGGTGGTCGAAGCGGCTCAGGACTTTCAGGGCCCGCTTGGCGTGCACGTAGAAGACAAGCGGCAAGGGCCGCCGAAGCTCCACGATCTGCCCTCGCTGCAGAAATTGTGCAGCTCGCGCTTCGGGTGGCCGGCCAGCAAGACGCTGGAAGTCGCGCAGGAACTTTACGACGGCCAGGGCAAAAAGATCATCACCTATCCCCGCGCCGAGGTGCGGTATCTCCCGGAGAGCTTGATATCGGACGTCCCGAAGATCGTGGCCGGCTTGCAGGCGGGCAAGTCGTTCAGCGCGATCCCTGTGCCCGACCCCCCGATCATCAGAAAGGGCGCAAGCGGCAGTTTTCATGACAAGGGACTTGAGGGCGCCAGCCATCACGCAGTCATTCCCAACGTCAACACGGTCGACAACCTGCGGGAAGTCTGGCCGCGTCTTTCGATCGACGAGAAGAAACTGTTCGACGTGATCGCGCGGGCTTATCTCGCCGCCGTCATGCCAGACTTCCGTTACCGTCAGACGACCGCAACGCTCGACGTCCGGGGCTTTCCTTTCCGCGCCGCCGGTCGCCAGCCCATTGATCTTGGCTGGCGCGCAGCGTTCCCGGAGTGGCAGCCCGCCGACGAAAAAGGCGATGAAGCGCAATTGCTGCCAGCATTGCGCAACGGCGAGACCGCGAAGCTGGAAAACCCCACGATTGAGGACAAGGAGACGCGGCCTCCGCCGCGATACAACGAGGGCACCCTGATCGAGGCGATGCAGAACGCCTGGCGTTTCGTCGACGACGAGGTGCTGCGGGAGCGGCTGAAAGAAGCCAAAGGCATCGGCACTCCGGCCACCCGGGCCGAGATTATTGGCGGACTCAAGAGACAGGCTTTCCTCGTTGCCCAGGGAAAGAACATCGTGCCCACCGAGACTGGGTTGTCGCTATTCGGGGTTCTCAAGCAGGCTGATCCGTCGCTGGTCGACCCTGGGTTAACCGCGCAACTCGAATGCCTGCTCGACGAGGTCGTGATCGGCAAGCAGGAGATGATCGGCGCGATCGATGCGGTGTGCGACGTCGCCCAACGCATTATCGGCAAACTCCAGGAAGGCGCCGTCGCCGGAGGACCGCCCTTGCTTGGCGCCGCCGCGGCCGGCGGCACGGGATCACGCCCGCCAACTCCGGCGATGAAACGCTTTGCGGACAGCATCGCCCGGGCGAGAGGCGTCAAACCTCCACCGGGCTATGCGACATCGGGACCAATCTGCCGCGCGTTCCTCGACCAGCACGCACCCAAGAAAGCTGGCTGTGAAATAGTTGGTGTGTCTGGCTCCAAGCCAGCGAGTCCGGCGCAGATGTTATTCGCCGAGAAGCTCGCGCAGGAGAAAGGCATCGTTGTTCCCGACGGGGTCAAGGCCAGTTCGGCCGCCATGGCGACGTGGATCGACTCCAACCAGGTCAAGAAGCGTGGCGAGAGCCGCCGTAAGGCTGTCAACGCGCAGACGAACGCAATTGCTCCCAAAACCAAGGCTCCAAGAAATAGATCTCGGAAGTTCGCGGCAAATGTCACCGGAAAAATTGAGCCACCAACGGCCACTCGGGAGAGTTCGGGAACTGATACCCCACTGCGGATTCCCTATGGCAACAAGGATGTCGCCCTGAAACTTGGGGCCCGCTACCGAGCAGGGCAGTGGTATGCCCCTCCAGGTGTCGATCTTGCTGCCTTCAGCGAACATGGGTGGTTGGCGCCCGACGAGCCACGGCCCGCTCCAACGGGCCTATAGTGCAGCCGCAGCCTATGAACGCGCTGAGGGGGCGGAGGAATGTCGGCAACGATCGCTATCATAGACGACCTAAGCCGTGAGCCACCCATTGCCGCGATAGGGAGCAACTGGCAGCTCCTCACCGACCAGGTCATGGGTGGTGTCTCAAAAGGGACCATGGTCCGCGATGCAGTCGCCGGCCGGCCCGCCATCCACATGCGTGGCGACGTCAGTCTCGAGAACAATGGCGGCTTTGTTCAGATCGCCCTCGATCTCTCGCCTGATGGTGGGGTCGTCGATGCCAGCGCCTGGAGCGGGATTGAACTCGACGTATTCGGCAATGGTGAGGAGTACGGCGTTCATCTGCGGACGGACGCCCTGACCAGGCCGTGGCAATCTTATCGCCAAAGCTTCACGGCCGACGCGGAGTGGCGGACGGTTCAACTGCCGTTCGACCACTTTGTTCCCCATCGCACGGATGTTCTGCTCGATACGCATCGCTTGCGGCGGATCGGCGTGGTCGCCATTGGCCGCGCCTTCTCCTGCGACCTTGCTCTGGGCGGGCTGCGGTTCATGACATCGCCGCGGTCAGTGAAGGAGCCCTCTTCATGAAGGTCATTCCCGATCCCACCGGTCCGGGACAGGAAAGCGTCTGGTCCTATCCGCGGCCGGCGGTGGCTGAGCCAAGCCAGCGCCGTCTCAAGATCGTGCATCGCGATGTCATCATCGCCGACACGCAGAAAGGCATACGCACGTTAGAAACAAGTCATCCGCCCACCTACTACTTTCCACCGGCTGATATTGCACCGTTGGTCCTACAGCCGTCGCGCCGTCGCTCTTTCTGCGAGTGGAAAGGCGAAGCTATCTACTTCGATGTCGTCGTGCGCGACGAAACGCTGCGCGATGTGGCCTGGAGCTATCCCGATCCGAACTCGGCGTTCAGATCCTTGCGCGATCACGTGGCGTTTTACGCGTGGCCTTTCGAAGGCTGCTTTATCGATGACGAGCGCGTGACGCCGCAACCCGGAAATTTCTACGGTGGGTGGATCTCTTCCGATGTCGCCGGCCCTTTCAAGGGAGCGCCAGGCACCGGGTTCTGGTGACGGGGCGGGCAGTCGGCGAGCTGGCGGTGGCGCGATATGGTCGACGCGCGGTTATGCTCGCGACGACGCCACCGAATTCAGACGCTACACGGCAAAATTCAGCGCGGTGGCGAAGCTAGCCGTGCGGTCGCCATGATGTGACGAATCCTCTGCGGTTGGGCGAACCGTGGTAGGATTTGTCACAGGACCGCCCGGGACTCACGACCGCTCAATTGGAAGACAACGTTGTCCGGCGGCGCGGCGAAATTTGCCCTACACGCGCGGTCCATTAGGTTTGGCACAGTCGTGCAAGATTGCGAAGGACCGCGTCTTTATGCCCCGATCGATTGAGACCGAGATAAGCGCTCTGCCCTTCGCGCAACTGAAGGATAAGCAGCGGCGCATTCGTGAAGGCTTCCCCGAGCATATCGGCCTGCGCATTCATCGAGCGCTCAGCTGGCTTGGTCGGGCTGAGACGGACACGAACGACCCAGACGTACGTTTCATTCTCCTATGGATTAGCTTCAACTCGGCCTACGCGGCCGACCTGCGGGACGATCTGGCCAGCGAGCGAGGCGCCTTCAACGCCTATTTCGAGGGGCTTGTCGGTCTCGATGGCGAGCACCGGATCTACAATTCAGTTTGGAAGCGTTTCTCCCAGGAAATCCGGCTACTCCTCAGCAATCGGTACATCTTTGCGCCATTTTGGAACCACCATAACGGTCTGGAGGGTTTTGCCGACTGGGAAACGCGTCTGGCGTCCAGCCAGAAGGTCATCGCTCGCGCCATGGCTGAGCGCCAGACGGCCAAGATCCTATCAACCCTTTTCGACCGGCTTTACGTGCTGCGCAATCAGTTATACCAACCCGCTTAAAGAATCACCCATTCCCGGGTACCAATCGAGGTGATCCTCGCCGGGTCCGAGACGAACCAATTCCAAGCCCTGGCGCAGGCGCGGACAATGTCGTTGTAGGTCTTCCAGACTTGGGTACCGAACC
>CANKHJ010000178.1 GCA_947481635.1 Bradyrhizobiaceae bacterium | reverse complement strand
GTCATCGTAACATCTCCCGAATGGGCTGGTATTTAGCGCCGGAACGCACAAAGAAAAAGGGGCCGCTTGCGGCGACCCCCTCATGCATTCCCGGTGCTTGCCGGTGTCTTACGAGGCTGCCTTCAGGAAGCCGCCTTACGAAGCTTTGGCCTTCTTCGCCGGCTTCACAGCGGCATCTTCACGATGATCCTGCTTCTCGACGATACGCGCCGCCTTGCCGCGCAGGTTGCGCAGGTAATAAAGCTTGGCGCGACGCACCTTGCCGCGACGCACCAGCGTGATTGAATCGACCATCGGCGAGTAGAGCGGAAACACGCGCTCGACACCCTCGCCGTAGGAGATCTTGCGGACGGTGAAGCTCTCGTTGAGCCCGCCGCCGTTGCGCGCGATGCAGACGCCCTCGTAGGCCTGGATGCGGGTCTTGTCGCCTTCGCGAACCTTGACGTTGACGATCAGGGTATCGCCGGCCTGGAAGTCCGGGATGGTCTTGCCGGCGCTGAGTTTTGCGGCCTGCTCGGCTTCGATTTCTTGAATGATGTCCATGACAATCTCCAGCGCCGCCTATCTGGGCGCGCCGTTTCCTCGGCTAAGATCAGGTTTCGGGGCGGGCTATACGCGAAGCCCAACCTTTTGTCACCCCTTTGTCACCGCTTCGGTGAGCGTTTCGGCGGTGCCTCGGGTGGGCGGGCCGCCCAGAGGTCCGGCCGGCGCTCGCGGGTGAGCCGTTCGGCCGCGGAGCGGCGCCATGCGGCGATTTTGGCGTGATCGCCGGATGACAGCACCTCCGGGATCGGCCGGCCTTCCCATGTCTGCGGCCGGGTGTAGTGCGGATATTCCAGCAGCCCCTCGGCAAAGCTCTCGTCAGCCCCCGAGGCCTCTTTTCCCATCACGCCGGGGATCAACCGCACACAGGCGTCGATCAATGCCAGCGCCGCGATCTCGCCGCCCGAGAGAACGAAGTCGCCGAGCGAAACCTCCTCAAGGCCGCGGCCCTCGATCAGCCGCTCATCCACCCCTTCGAAGCGTCCGCAGAGAACGATAACACCCGGCCCTTTCGCCCAGTCTGCCACCCTGTCCTGGGTCAATGGCCGACCGCGTGGGCTCATCAGCAGGCGCGGTCGCCCCTCATCGGCGACGGCATCGATGGCCCGGGCCAGCACATCGGCCTTCATGACCATGCCGACCCCGCCGCCGGCCGGCGTGTCGTCCACCGAACGATGCCGGTCGGTCGCGTGGGTCCGGATGTCGACCGCGTCGAGCCCCCAGATCCCCGCGCCCAGCGCCTTGCCGGCGAGGCTTTGCCCCAGGGGGCCGGGGAACATCTGCGGGAAGATCGTGAGCACGCTTGCGCGCCACATGTTGGTTGCTTTCACGGCCCCGCCCCCAGGCGAAGGATCAGAACAGTCCCTCCGGCGGATCGATCACGATCCGGCCATTCGCGACGTCGACTTCCGGCACGATCGCATCGGTGAACGGCACCATCACGGTCGCCGAGGTATCGCCCGGCTGCAGCTCGATGATATCGCCGGCGCCGAAATTATGGATCGCGATCACAATGCCGAGCGGCGCGCCATTTTTATCCAGAGCGGCGAGGCCGATCAGGTCGGCGATATAGAATTCGGTGTCGTCGTCGGTCTCGGGCAGGCGTTCGCGGGGCACGTAGAGATCGACGTTGGTCAGCCGTTCGGCGGCGTCGCGGTCGGCGATCCCCTTGAAGCGCACGACGAAAAAATCCTTCGTCGCGCGCATCGTCTCGATCTCGAATTGTCGTACGCCATCCTGCGTCTCAAGCGGCGCATAGTCCGCGATAGCGGCGGGGTCCTGGGTGAAGGACCACAATTTCACGTCGCCACGCACACCATGCGGCGCACCGATGCGCGCGACGTGAACCCGCTTCGCGTCCGCCGGCAATTACGCCGCCGGCTTCGGCTTGGCGGCCGCGGCGATGTTCTTTGCCTTTTCCTCAGCCAGAACCTTGCGCTCCTTGCGCGGCAGCGCGCGCTCGGGATTGTTTCGCTTCTCGCGCTTCATGACGCCGGCGTCATCCAGAAAGCGCGCGACGCGATCGGTCGGCAGTGCGCCCTTGGCGATCCAGGCCTTGACCTTCTCAAGGTCGATCTTGAGACGCTCTGTATTGTCCTTGGCGAGCAGCGGATTGAAAAAGCCAAGGCGCTCGATGAAACGGCCGTCACGCGGCGAGCGGCTGTCGGCCGCAACGATATGATAGAACGGGCGCTTCTTGGTGCCCGCGCGCGCGAGCCGGAGTTTCAGGGACATTCAATTTCCTTTCGAGCTTTACGTTGAGTTCGGGTTGTTAAGAAAAATCTCAGTTTCGCTTGTCGGTGTGGTCCAGCATCGCCTGCGCCTGTGTCAGCACCCGACGCCAGTTCCAGACGAACGCCGCGACGAACACCACCACGACAAAAAACGCGCCGTGCCATAGCGGCTCGTCGTTGCTGGTCACGATCTTGGTCAGGTACCAGCCGCCGGCCGCGATTGCCGCCATCACCGCCGCGCCTTGCGCAGCGCCGAGCAACAGGTCTTTGCGATCGGCGGGGGTCAGCGAAGAGCCGAACCAGTCGGGTTTTTGCGCGGTCATTTCTTCTTCCCCAATCCGGGGAATCCGTGCGGCAGCTTCGGGCCGCCAAGGCCGGGTAAGCCAGGCAATCCACCGCCGCCACCCAATCCAGGCAGCTTCGGCAATCCGCCACCGCTCGGCAGTCCCGGCATATTGGGCATTCCGCCCGGCATCTTCTTCGCAAGTTCGGCCATCTGCTCGGGGCTCGGCATCGCGCCGCCACCACCCATGCCGCCCATGCCGAGCATATTGGCAATGCCGGCCATCGGGCCGCCGCGCTTGCCGCTACCCATCGCCTTCATCATGTCGGCCATGGTGCGGTGCATCTTCAGCAGCTTGTTGATTTCTTCAGGTGAGGTGCCGGAGCCCGCTGCGATGCGGCGCTTGCGGCTCGCCTTGAGCAGATCGGGATTGCGGCGCTCCTTCGGCGTCATCGAGTCGATGATCGCCATCTGCCGCTTCAACACCTTGTCGTCGAGATTCCGTTCGGCGAGCTGGCTCTTCATCTTGGCGACGCCGGGCAGCATGCCCATCAGGCCGCTCATGCCGCCCATCGCCTGCATCTGTGTCAGCTGGTCGCGCAGATCGGCGAGATCGAAGGCGCCGCGGCGCATCTTCTCGGCGGCGCGCATCGCCTTTTCGGCGTCGATCGTCGCGGCGGCCTTCTCGACCAGCGAGACGATGTCGCCCATGCCGAGGATGCGGTCGGCAATGCGCGAGGGATGAAAGTCATCCAGCGCGTCCATCTGTTCGCCGGTGCCGATCAGCTTGATAGGCTTGCCGGTGACCGCGCGCATCGAGAGCGCCGCGCCACCGCGGCCGTCTCCGTCCGCGCGGGTGAGCACAATGCCGGTCAGGCCGACGCGCTCGTCGAACGAGCGCGCGAGATTAACCGCGTCCTGGCCGGTCAGCGCGTCGGCGACCAGCAGAACTTCATGCGGATCGGCGGCGCGCTTCACCTCGGCCGCTTCCGCCATCATCGCGTCGTCGAGCGTGATGCGGCCGGCGGTGTCGAGCAGCACGACATCATAGCCGCCGAGCTTGCCGGCCTGGATCGCGCGTTGCGCGATCTGCGCCGGCTGCTGGCCCTCGACGACCGGCAATGTATCGACGCCGACCTGGCGGCCGAGCACCGCGAGTTGTTCCATTGCGGCGGGGCGGCGCACGTCGAGCGACGCCATCAGCACCTTGAGCGTGTTACGCTCGGTGAGGCGCTTGCCGAGTTTGGCGGTGGTGGTGGTTTTGCCCGAGCCCTGGAGGCCGACCATCATGATCGGGACCGGGGTCGGCGCATTGAGATCGATGCCGATGCCTTCGCCGAGCGTGTCGACCAGCGTGTCGTGGACGATCTTCACGACCATCTGGCCAGGCGTCACCGACTTGATGACGTCGACGCCGACGGCGCGCTCGCGCACCTTGGCGACGAAGGCGGTTGTGACATCGAGCGCCACGTCGGCCTCGAGCAGCGCGCGGCGGACCTCCCGCAAAGCGGTATCGACGTCGGCGGCCGACAGCGCGCCGCGCCGAGTCAGGCGGTCGAGAATGCCGCCAAGCTTGTCCGACAGGCTTTCGAACATCGTCCGTTTGCACCCTGGCGGCCGGATCGGCCGCCGACAAAACACGTTGTCGCCCGAGGGCGCATCGCGCTGTCGGGCGTTGGCCTCCGGCCTCCAGGACCGGTGGGCTTCAGATAAGGCTCTCTTGCGAGATTGCCGGGGTTATCGGGTGGGGCGCTAGGCAAGTCAAGCACGGGGGCTTGCGGGACGACCTGAGTCGGCCTATTTTAACTAGTCAAATCGACCGGTCAAACCATGAAAACTATACAATCCGCGGCAGCCAAAGCCCGATTTTCTGAGCTGCTCGATGATGTCGAGCGCGGCGAGACCATCGTGATTACCCGCCATGGCAAACCCATAGCGCATATCGGCCCTCCTGCGATCCGGCGGCGGGAAGACGTCGAGGCGGCGATTGCCGGCATCAAGGAACTGCGCAAGCGCACCAAGCCGGTCTCCGTCGAGGAACTCCTGGCGTGGCGTGACGAAGGCCGAAAATAGTGCCGCTTGTCCTCGATGCGTCGGTGACACTGAGCTGGCACTTTCCGGATGAGCATAATGAGGAGTGTGACAAGCTCCTCGACGGATTGTGGCGCGACTCGGCAATCGTACCGCCTCACTGGCGATATGAAATCTGCAACGTCACGCTCGGTGCAGAGCGTCGGGGACGTTCGTCCTCAAATGAGACGACGGAGCTCTTGAACTGGCTCGACTTGCTTCCAATTTCAGTCGCCGCTGCTCCCTCTGACATCGAGACGATGATGCTCGCTCGCCGACACCGGCTGACATTCTATGACGCGCTGTATCTCGCGCTCGCGTTGCGCGAGGGGCTGCCACTTGCGACGCTCGATCGCGCGCTTGCGGGCGCGGCCCAGCGCGAGGGCGTTGCCTTGTCGATTGGACAATAAGCGTGATGACCCGCCGCACTCTGTTCGCATCACTGGGACTCGCCACCGCGACCGGCGCCGGCATTACCACCCGATCGGGTTTTGCGCGCTATTATGAAGGCCCGGTGTCGGATCATTTCGACGGCGTGCGTTTCTTCGATGCGCGAGGGGCGCAGCCGAAGGGGTTCGGCGACTTCCTGCGCTGGCAATTCTCCAACGACCGCAACGATTGGCCGGACTGGGTGCCGAGCCCGCTGAGCGACCGGCCGCCGCGCCTGGTGGATTCCGCGCGCGATTGCCGCGTGTCCTTCATCGGCCATGCGAGCCTGCTGATCCAGGCGGGCGGGGTGAATATCCTGGTCGACCCGGTGTGGTCGTCGCGCGTTTCGCCGGTCAGCTTCGCCGGGCCGAAGCGTGTCAACGACCCCGGCGTCACGTTCGACCTGCTGCCGAAGATCGACGCGGTGCTGGTGTCGCATTGCCATTACGATCATCTCGATATGCCGACGCTGTCGAGTATTGCGACGCGCGACCGGCCGCGTGTGGTCACACCGCTCGGCAATGACGCCATCATGCGCGCGGCCGATTCCTCGATCGGCGCGACCGCGCATGACTGGGGCGAGCGTGTCGAACTCGGCAACGGCATCGCTGTGACGCTGGTGCCGATGCGGCATTGGTCGGCGCGCGGCGTGCTCGACCGCAACAAGGCGCTGTGGGCCGGCTTCGTGATCGAAACGCCGGCCGGGCGCATCTATCACGCGACCGACACCGGCTATGGCGACGGGTTTCACTTCCGCGACGCGGGCGAGCGCTACGGCCCGTTCCGCCTCGCGATCCTGCCGATCGGCGCCTATGAGCCGCGCTGGTTCATGAAGGACCAGCACATGAATCCGGAAGAGGCCGTGCAGGCTTTCCGCGATCTCGGCGCGCAGCAAGCGCTGGCCCATCACTACGGCACGTTCCAACTCACCGACGAGGCGTTCGACGCGCCGCTCCAGGCACTGGCCGAGGCACGCGACAAGGCCGGCCTCACCGCGCAGCAATTCGTCGCGCTGCAGCCGGGCGGCGTGCTCGAACTTTAGTTACGGGATGATCTGGAAGGTCATGCTGACGCTGGCGCGCAGCGTGCTCTCGCCCTGCATCACCGGCGTCTCGCCGCCCCCCCCGCTGGCGGATGGGGCCGCCATCCGATACTGCATCGGCGACTGGACGCCCTGCTCGCTCAGGCCGACGACGCGACCCAACCCCACCCCGGCGGCCTTGGCGTAAAGCTCGGCCTTGCGCCGGGCATCGGCCACCGCGGCGACGCGGGCTTCGTCGAGCTTTTTCGATACGTCGGACACCGCGAATTCAATGCCGCCGATCTCATTGGCGCCGGCTGCGATCAGCGCATCGATCAGGTCACCGGCACGGGCAGGCTCGCGGAGATTGATCACCACCTGATTGACCATCTGGAAGCCGGTGATCCGTCCGCGTGTCGTTCGCGGCGGATTTTCCTGCTCGTAGATCGGTTGCGTGGCAAGCCGTGTGGTCTTGATGTCGCGATCCGCGACCGACGACAGGGCCGCCACCACCGCCGTCATGGCCTTGGCATTGGCTTCGCCGGCTTCGCGCATGGTCTTGCCCTGCGTCGTCACGCCGGCGCGCAGCACCGCGTAGTCCGGCGTTGTGGTGACGCTGCCTTCGCCGGCCAGCGTGATGGTTGGGGTCTTGGACAGATCCTGCGTCAGCGCGGGCAGCGCGGAGCATGTGACGATGATGGCGGCCGCGACTGCGCGAAACGGGAAGGTCATTCGGCAATGCCTCACTTGATCGGGACGTAGAGGTTGATGATGAGCTGATCATCCGCCGTGATGGTCGGATCGGTGACGTATTCCTCGATCACCAGGTCGCGCTGATCGAGCCGCTTCTCGTCGAGGTGATTCATGATCGCTTCGTCGGTCGTGGTCATCGAATCGTAGGAGCCGCGATGCACGAATTTGAGGGTCTTGCCGTCGGGCGAGCGGCGCATGGCCAAATCGCCAGGCACGGTCTGCGGCGCCGCGGCGACCGGATAGCCCGCCTCGAATTCGAAGCCGGTGGGATCGCTGGTGGTGAACACCGTCATCGCCGGGCCTGACGGCTTGATGCCTTGCCGGTCGAGCTGGGTTTTCACGGCCTTGAACGCTTCCACCAGGGTTTCGAAGGCATTGTCCCAGTTTCCCTCGCCTTTCTTGACGATCATTGGGTGGGAAGTGAGCGTGGTGGGCTCGCCGAAGGCGTCACCGGCGCGCGACGTCGATGGCGGGGGAGCACTTTGCGCCAGGGCGGGAAGGCCGGAGGCCAGTGCCAGCAGAACCAGCGCAGCAAGGCGGGGGAGCATCGACGTCTCCGTCATTGGCGGCGCAGGCCTCCCGACTCAGGCCGGTCGCGGCGCGCTTGTATCATGGCGGACCCCGATTTGCGTGAACTGACAAAGACTGGCTAATTGCAGGCTCTTGCCCATATAAAGCGACCAAATTGCGCCAGAAATCGCATTATGAGCGTCCTCGCTAATCATCGCTTCACCAAGATGAACGGCCTCGGCAACGAGATCGTCGTTGTCGATCTGCGCCGTGAGAAGGGCATGATCGGGGAGGCCGAGGCGCGCGCGGTGGCGCAGCCGGCCGGCGCGCCCTACGACCAACTCATGGCGCTGCACGCGCCGCGCATCAATGGCACCGCGGCGTTTGTGCGCATCTACAATAATGACGGCTCGGAGGCCGGCGCCTGCGGCAACGGCATGCGCTGCATCGCCTCGCTGGTGTTCAAGGAAACCGGTGAGGACGACGCGACCTTCGAGACCAAGGCCGGCCTGTTGAATTGCTGGAAGGCGCCCGGCGGCCTGATCACGGTCGACATGGGCAAGCCGCGCTTTGCCTGGAATGAGATTCCGCTCGCGGAGGAGTTCCGCGACACCCGCGCCATCGAGCTGCAGATCGGGCCGATCGACAATCCGATCCTGCATTCACCCTCGGTGGTGAACATGGGTAATCCGCATGCGGTGTTCTGGGTCGACGACGTCAACGCCTATGACCTCAGCAAGATCGGCCCGCTGCTCGAGAATCATCCGATATTTCCTGAGCGCGCCAATATCTCAGTCGCGCATGTCGCCTCGCGCACGCGCATCGTCGCGCGGACCTGGGAGCGCGGCGCTGGGTTGACCAAGGCCTGCGGCTCGGCGGCCTGCGCGGTGGTGGTTGCGGCGGCGCGGCTCAAGCGCACCGAGCGCAACGTGACGATCACGTTGCCCGGCGGTGACCTGCAGATCGAATGGCGCGACACCGACGATCACGTGCTGATGACCGGTCCGGTCGCGCTGGAGTTCGAGGGCCAGTTCGCGCCGGCCTTGTTCGCCGGGGCGTGACGCGATGACCCTCGAGGTCGTCACCTTTGGCTGCCGCCTCAATGCCGTGGAATCTGAAGCGATGCGCCGCGCCGCTGAAGGCGCCGGGCTGAACGACACCATTCTCATCAACACCTGCGCCGTCACCGCCGAAGCCACCCGCCAGGCGCGTCAGGCGATCCGACGGCTGGGGCGCGAGCGGCCGGGCGCGCGCATCATCGTCACCGGATGCGCGGCGCAGACCGAGCCGACAATGTTTGCCGACATGCCGGAGGTCGCGCGCGTCATCGGCAATGCAGGCAAGCTCGATCCGGCGACGTGGATTGCCGGTGACACGAAGGTCGCGGTCTCCAACATCATGGCGGTGACGCAGACGACGGCGCATCCCGCCGACGGCGTCGATGGTCGCCCGCGCGCTTTCGTGCAGGTGCAGAACGGCTGCGATCACCGCTGCACGTTCTGCATCATTCCCTATGGACGCGGCAATTCGCGCTCGGTGCCGATGGGCGAGGCGGTGGCGCAGGTGCGCCGCGTGATCGAACACGGTGCGCGCGAGGTGGTGCTCACCGGCGTCGACGTCACGAGCTATGGCGAGGATATTCCCGGCACGCCATCGCTCGGCCGGCTGGTGCAGCAGATCCTCAAGCATGTGCCCGAACTCGAGCGGCTGCGCATTTCCTCGATTGATTCAGTCGAGGTGGACGAGGAATTGCTCGATGCTTTTGCCAACGACGGAAGATTGATGCCCCACCTGCATCTCTCGCTGCAGGCAGGCGATGACATGATCCTCAAGCGGATGAAGCGCCGCCACCTGCGCGCCGATGCGATCGCATTCTGCGACCGGATGCGTCGGTTGCGGCCGGACGTGGTGTTCGGCGCCGATATCATCGCGGGCTTCCCGACCGAGAGTGAGGCGATGTTTGCCCGGTCTCTGGATCTCGTCGACGAATGCGGGCTCACGCACCTGCACGTGTTTCCATTCTCGCCGCGTAACGGAACGCCGGCCGCGCGGATGCCGCAGGTGCGCCACGAGGTGGTGAAGGAGCGCGCCAAGCGTTTGCGCGAACACGGCCGGGCGGCGTTACTCAGGCACCTCGACGGTGAAGTCGGGCGGACACGCCGCGTGCTGGTGGAGTCCATCGGACTCGGACGTACGAATTATTTCACGCCGATACGGATCGGTGCGGAATACGCGCAAGGTGACGTCGCTGACGTCCGGGTGACCGGTCACGACGGTCGGCATTTGCTGGCTGCTTAGCCACCGGTAGACACCTTGTCATGGCTCGTTCCCTGGCCATCCGCATGCCATCAGCCGATCACGCATATGTGCGGGCACCGGTGCGATAACCCGGACCGGATCCTTGTTCTTAGAGATCGGCACCACGATCTCGCGCGAATGCAGATGCAGAATCGGTCCGCCGGACCGTGGCGCGGCGCCGTAGATCGCGTCGCCGATGATCGGCCAGCCATTCTCGGCCGCATGGAGCCGCAACTGGTGGGTTCGACCGGTGACGGGCTCCATTGCGAGCCAACTCAGCGTCTTGTCGGGCGAACGCCCCAGCAATGTCCAGTTCGTGACC
>CANKHJ010000177.1 GCA_947481635.1 Bradyrhizobiaceae bacterium | reverse complement strand
GGGAAAGCCTGGGTCACTTTCTTGCCGCCGCCGAATTCCTCGAACACGCCGCGCAGCACCGGTTCGACCGACGAGAACACGTCCTCCTGGGTGACGAAGCTCATCTCGATATCGAGCTGATAAAACTCGCCCGGCGAACGGTCGGCGCGCGCATCCTCGTCGCGAAAACACGGCGCGATCTGGAAATAGCGGTCGAAGCCCGCGATCATCGTCAGCTGCTTGAATTGCTGCGGGGCCTGCGGCAGCGCGTAGAATTTTCCGGGATGCAGCCGCGACGGCACCAGGAAGTCGCGCGCGCCTTCCGGCGACGAGGCGGTGAGGATCGGTGTCTGGAATTCGAAGAAGCCCTGCGCCTTCATGCGCGCGCGCAGCGAGTCGATGATCGCGCCGCGCTTCATGATGTTGTTGTGCAGCCGCTCGCGCCGCAGGTCGAGGAAGCGGTATTTGAGCCGGATCTCTTCCGGGTATTCCTGCTCGCCGAACACCGGCATCGGCAATTCGCCGGCCGGACCCAGCACCTCGATCTCGGTGACATAGACCTCGATATTGCCGGTGGGCAGGTCGGGATTCTCGGTCCCCGCCGGCCGCGCCCGCACCTTGCCGTCGATCCGCACCACCCATTCCGAGCGCAGCGTCTCGGCCAGCTTGAAGGCCGGCGAATCCGGGTCCGCCACCACCTGGGTCAGGCCATAATGGTCGCGTAGATCGATGAACAGCACGCCGCCATGGTCGCGGATGCGATGGCACCAGCCCGAGATACGGACCGACTGGCCAATGTCGCTGTCGCGCAATGCGCCGCAGGTGTGGGAGCGGTAGCGATGCATAGGTCGATCCTGACTGAGGTAAGAGGCCGGACAGGCCATGTGACGCCCCCGATGTCAAGGACAGGCCCAAGAACCCGGACTGCCCCGACCGCCCCTCGACCGATACATCCGCTCGACATCAGCGCGCCGATCTGCACACTCGGCGTCCCTTCAAGGATTTGCCTCAGTCATGCCCAGCAAGAAGAAGCCGGCCGCGGCCGCCTCCACCACGATGACTACCGCCCAGGCGACCATCGCGGCGCTCAAGGCCGGCGGCATCGATACCGTCTACGGCGTGCCGGGGGTCCATAACGACCATCTGTTCGACGCGCTGGCCAAGGCCTCCGACACCACCCGGACGATCCACGCCCGCCACGAGCAAGGTGGGGCCTATATGGCGCTCGGCGCCGCGATGGCGACAGGCAAGCCGCAGGCCTATGCCGCGGTGCCGGGCCCCGGTCTGTTGAATTCCAGCGCCGCCCTCCTCACCGCCTACGGCACCAATTCCCCGGTTGTCGGGCTGATCGGCCACATCCCGCAGCCGATGATCGGGCGCGGCATCGGCTGGCTGCACGAGATCCGGGACCAGTTCGGCATCATCCAGCGGCTGGTCGACCACGCCGCGCAGATCAAAGGGCCGGCCGAGGCGCCGCGCATCGTCGCCGACCTGCTGCGCAAGATGGGGACCGGCCGTCCGGGCCCGGCGGTGCTCGAATGCCCGATGGATATCTGGGGCAAGTCGGCCGCGATGCCGCCGATCCTCGCGCCGGACTGGGCGGCGCCCCCGCCGGTTGACGAGGATGCCGTACTCGCAGCCGCCAAACGGCTCGGCGCGGCCAAAGCGCCGCTGATCTATGTCGGCGGCGGCGCGCAAGGCGCCTCCCCCGAGGTCACCCGGCTCGCGCATATGTTGCAGGCACCGGTGATCAGCTTCCGGCGCGGCCGCGGTGTGCTCGACGCGCGCGATCCGCTCAGCGTCAACACCGCGCTCGGGCGCGAATTGTGGGGCGAGGCCGACGTCGTGATCGGCATCGGTACGCACCTGTTCTATCCGTTCCAGCAATGGGGCGTGGACAAGGACCTGGCGATCTTGCGCATCGACATCGACGCGGAAGAGCCCGATCGCGTGCACAAGTCGGCGGTCGCGATGGTCGGCGATTCCGCCACCATTCTGCGCCGCCTGCTCGACGTCCTGCCGGCGCATAACGCCAAGCGCGCCTCGCGCAGCGAGGCGATGAGCGAACGCAAGGCGAAGCTGCAGGCCCGCGTGGCGAAGCAGATTCCGCCGCAGCTCGGTTTCCTCGAAGCGATCCGTGCCGAGCTGCCGGAAGACGGCCTGCTGGTCGAAGAGATCACCCAGATGGGTTTCGCCGCGCGCGTCGCCTTCCCGGTCTACAAGCCGCGCACCTATCTCTCGCCCGGCTATCAGGACAATCTCGGCTGGGGCTTCGCCACCGCGCTCGGCGCGCAGCATGCACGGCCGGATGTGCCTGTGGTGTCGATCAACGGTGACGGCGGCTTCATGTTCACCGCGAACGAAATGGCCACCGCGATCCGCCACCGCATTCCGCTGACCGCAATAGTGTTCAACGATGGCGCGTTCGGCAATGTGCGGCGCATCCAGGAGGAGATGTTCGGCAATCGCGTGATCGCGAGCGACCTCGCCAACCCGGACTTCGTCAAATTCGCGGAGAGCTTCGGCGCCGCGGCCGAGCGCGCCAAGGACCCCAAGGCCTTGCGCGCCGCGCTCAAGCGCGCCTTCGCCCGGCGCGATACGCCGACCCTGATCGAAGTCCCGGTGGGACCGCTGCCCAGCCCCTGGGATTTCATCCATATGCCGAAGGTGCGGGGTTAAGCCTTCAATCCGACCCCGAAAGTGTGCTAGCCCGACCCCTCCATGCAACCGATCACCACGACTGACGAACTCACCGCCGCCTGCGAGCGCTTCGCGAAACACCGTTTCATCACGGTCGACACCGAGTTCTTGCGCGAGTCCACCTATTACCCGATCCTCTGCGTCGCGCAGGTGGCGTCGGCCGACGAGGCCGTCGTGATCGATACGCTCGCGACCGGGCTCGACCTGAAGCCGTTCTACGACCTGATGGCGAACGACGAGGTGCTGAAGGTCTTCCATGCCGCACGCCAGGACATCGAAATCGTCTGGCATGAGGCGGGGATCATTCCGCATCCGATCTTCGACACCCAGGTCGCGGCCATGGTGCTGGGCTATGGCGACTCGATTGCCTACGATCAGCTGGTGCAGCGCATCACCGGCGATGTGCTCGACAAGTCGAACCGCTTCACCGACTGGACCCGCCGCCCGCTAACGGAAGCGCAGCTCACCTACGCGGTTTCCGACGTGACGCATCTGCGCGACGTGTTCCTCACGCTCGATGCCGAACTTGCGAAGCGCGGACGCAGCGAGTGGGTCAGCGAGGAAATGGAAATCCTGACGTCGCCGGAGACGTATCGCGCCGAGCCGGAACATGCGTGGGAACGTCTGCGCAGCCGCGTCCGCAAGCCGAAGGAGCTCGCGATCCTGATGGAGATCGCGGCCTGGCGCGAGCAGGAGGCGCAGTCGCGTGACGTACCGCGTGGCCGCGTGCTCAAGGATGACGTCGTCGGCGATATCGCGGTTCAGGCGCCGACCACGCTGGAGCGACTGGCCGGGCTGCGGTCGCTACCCAAAGGATTCGAGCGTTCCAAATGGGGCGACGCGATCCTAGAGGCGGTCGCGCGCGGCCTCGCACGCGATCACAAGCTGCTGCCGCGGATCGATCGCCCGAAAGCGGCGATCAACGGACAGGCCACGGTCGAGCTCCTGAAAGTGCTGCTGCGGATGACCGCGGAACGCCACGGCGTCGCCGCCAAGGTGATCGCGACGGTCGAGGATCTCGACAGCATCGCCGGCGACGACAATGCCGACGTCCCTGCTTTGCATGGCTGGCGGCGCGAATTATTCGGCGACAAGGCGCTGGCGCTCAAGCACGGCCAGCTCGCGCTCTCGATGCACAAGAACCGCGTCGTCGCGATCGAGAATTCCCGGCCGCAAGATGTACGCGGCACCCGCGCCGCGGACGGTTAGACTACTCCGGCAGCATCACCGGGTCGCGGCCGACCAGCCGCGCCAACTGACGCAGCCGGTTGAACAGCCGCTCGCTGCCGAGCGCCCTGAATTTATTCGGCAGATGCAGCACGAGCTTGCCGCGCTCCACCGCCATCGGCGTCTTCGGCAATACCCCCGGCATTGAGGCCGAGACCAGATAGGCGACACGCATCGCCGCGCCGAGAACGCGCGCGCGATCAAGCAGGCGCGTCGATGCCAGTTCGCGCAGCCGTGGCGACAATTCTTCGTCGACCAGGCCGACATGCCGGAAGAACACTGCGAGCGCGAGAAACGCACGTCCGGGGTGATCGATCGCAACAAAGGCGGCGTTGGCGATGATGTTGAGCGACTGCTCGCCGCGATAATCCGGATGGGCGCGCCAGCCGATGTCGGCGAGCAGGCACGCAGCGTGCCGCAGCCGCTTTTCTTCCGCGGTTTCCTCGAGGCCGGACGACGACATGAAGCTGTCAGTCCAGTCGATCAACTCATGGCCATGCGCCGGCGAGCGCGAGCGCAGGATGTTGAGTTCTTCCGAGGCCGAGATCAGCGCGTCCTTCTTGCGCTCGTCGGCATCGAGCAGCGAGTGCAACAGGCCCTCGCGGACGCCAAGCGCGGAGAACACAACACGTTTTGGCTTGGCGATCCGGACCAGGTGTTCGAGCACCAGCGCCGCATAGGGCAGCAACGATCGCCGCGCGCCGGTCACGACTTCGATATGCGACAGCATTTCCGGATTGACGCGATGCACCAGCCGCGAGAACTCGAACGCTTCCTTGGCCGGCAAGGTATAGCCGTGCATCACATGCAGCGGATAACCGGTCTGCCACATATGCAGCCGCGCGAGCGAACGCCAGGTGCCGCCAATTGCGTAGAAGTCCCGCCCCGCGGCGTCTTTCAGGATCGGCAGCTTGGTCAAAGCCGACTTGACCAGCCGCTCGGCCTTCTTGATCGATTTGCCCGAGATATCCTGCAACGCGAGGCCACCAAGCGGCAGCGTCATGCCATGCATGACCTGAGCGCGGTGAATGTCGATCAGTTCCAGCGAGCCGCCGCCGAGATCGCCCGCGATCCCGTCCGGCCGGTAGATGCCCGAGACGATGCCAAGCGCGCTCAATTTCGCTTCGCGCTTGCCCGGCAGCACATCGATTTTCACGCCGCAGATGCGCTCCGCCTCGGCGAGAAACACCTTGCCGTTGGACGCTTCGCGGCACGCCGCCGTTGCAACCGCCCAGCGGCGGCGCACCTGCAACGTATCGCAGAGCGCGCTGAAACGTCGCAGCGAGGCCAGCGCCTTTTCCATCGCATCCCGCGCGAGCAGGCCGGTGGACTGCACTTCGCGGCCGAGGCCGCACAGAACTTTTTCGTTGAAGATCGGCGTCGGGCTGCGGGTCAGCCCCTCGTAGACCACGAGACGCACCGAGTTGGAACCGATATCGATGACCGCGATCGGAGGGCCGTGATCGAGCCGCCCCTGTGCGGGCGCGACTTCGCCGCGCTTAGCTTTGCGCGTGGCGCCGCGCGAGAGTGCTCGCGAGACTTTTCGGCGAGGATTCCTTGAGCGATTTGCCACGTCCGGAAAGGCTCGGATTTGTCATGAAATATTTGTGGGCGTTGAACGATTCTTCGCCCGCTGCGGGCTTTATGCGCGTCGCGCTTCCGTCAGGCAAGACCTTCCAACTCTGCTCATTGTCTTTGAGATTCGCGACCATGATCTGGTCGATCACCTGTTCATGCACGGTCGGATTGGTAATCGGGCACAGCACCTCGACACGCCGGTCCAGGTTGCGTGGCATCATGTCCGCTGACGAGATGTAGAGCGCGGCCTTCGCATGCGGCAGCGCATGCCCGCTGCCGAAACAATAGATCCGGCCGTGTTCGAGGAACCGGCCGATGATCGACTTGACGCGGATGGTCTCGGACAAGCCCGGAACTTCGGGCCGCAGGCAACAGATCCCGCGCACCACCAGTTCGATCGATACACCGGCGCGCGACGCGTCGTAGAGCGCATCGATGATGTCGGGATCGACCAGCGAATTCATCTTCATCCAGATACCGGCGGGCTTGCCGGCCTTGGCATTGGCCGCCTCTTGCGCAATGTGGTCGAGAATGCGCTGCCGCAAGGTCAGCGGCGACACCGACATCTTGGTCAGCTCGACCGGCTCGGCATATCCGGTGATGTAGTTGAAGATGAGACCGACATCGCGCGCGGTCGCCGGATCGGCGGTGAAGTAGGACAGGTCGGTATAAACGCGCGCCGTCACCGGATGATAATTGCCGGTGCCGACATGGACATAGGTCGCAAGCGCCCCGCCTTCGCGCCGCACCACCATCGACAGCTTGGCATGGGTCTTCAATTCGAGGAAGCCGAACACCACCTGCGCGCCGGCGCGTTCCAGGTCGCGGGCCCAGCGGATATTCGCCTCTTCGTCAAACCGCGCTTTGAGCTCGACCAAAGCCGTGACCGACTTGCCGGCCTCGGCCGCCTCGACCAGCGCGCGCACTATCGGGGATTCGCGCGAGGTCCGGTACAGCGTCTGCTTGATCGCAACCACATCCGGATCGCGCGCCGCCTGCTGCAGGAACTGCACCACCACGTCGAACGACTCGTAGGGATGATGGACCACCAGATCCTTCTGGCGGATCGCCGCGAAGCAATCGCCACCCTGGTCGCGGATCCGCTCCGGATAGCGCGGATTATACGGCACGAATTCCAGATCCGGCCGGTCCAGGCTGGATAGCTGCGACAGCTCATTGAGCGCCAGCACACCATCCACCAGGAAGACTTCGTCATCGCCGCAAGCCAGCGCGCGTTGAACGAATTGGCGCAGTTCCGTCGGCATCGCGGCCTCGAGCTCGAGCCGGATCACCGACCCACGCCGGCGACGCTTCAGCGCCGATTCAAACAGGCGGACCAGATCTTCGGCCTCTTCCTCGATTTCCAGATCGGAATCGCGGATCACACGAAACGCGCCCTGCCCCTTCAAAATATAGCCGGGAAAGAGACGGCCGATGAACAGCACCGTCGCCTGTTCCACGGTGATCAGGCGCGCCGAGCTCGCGCCTTCCGCGGTCGGCAGGCGGATAAAGCGCTCGATCTTGCTCGGCATGCGGATCAGCGCGTTCATCGCGCGTCCGTCGCTGGCGCGCGACAGCGCCAGCGCCAGCGTGAAACCAAGACTGGTAATGAACGGGAACGGATGCGCGGGGTCGATCGCGAGCGGCGTCAACAAAGGAAAGATGTGGCGCAGGAAGTAATCTTCGAGCCAGCTCTTTTCGGTTTTGGTGACGTCGGGCGCATCGATCAGAACGATGCCTTCGGCCTTGAGATCGTCACGCAGTTCGCGAAAGCGTGCCTGCTGATCGCTGGCGAGCGACGTGACCGCTTCAGAGATGCGTAAGAGTTGCTCGGCCGGCGTCAGCCCGTCCGGACTGCGGGTCACGATACCCTCTCGCACCTGACCTTTCAGGCCCGCGACGCGCACGGAAAAAAACTCATCCAGGTTATTCGCTGAGATCGACAGGAAGCGGACCCGCTCAAGCAGTGGGTGGCTCTCGTTCTCCGCCTCGCCCAGAACGCGGCGGTTGAATTGCAGCCAGGAGAGCTCGCGATTGATGAAACGGGACGGGCTCGATACCAGATCGTCAGCGACCGCCTCCGGCGGCAAAGCCGCGGCGGCTGGAAATTTCTCTTTGCCAACAGTAGCTTGAGCTTGATCGGCCATCATGTCCGGAATCTATCAGGCCGGCATCATGGCCGCCAGATGTGAAACTTCCATGACAAGGCAATGGCCGCCTGAACGTTCCGCAGGGGCTGACGGACGCTAGCCGTCGGTCCGGAACAGCTCGGCTGCGAGCGCCCGGGTCGGCGGCCGCTTGAGGCGGAGCGCCTCCTGGTCGAGCCGCTCAACGGCAGCGTGGGCGGCGGCGTATGAACGCTCGATCCGGTTGGCGAGGAAGTCGACCAGCGCGACATCCGCGGCGATCTGACGGTCAGCGAACAGTTTCAGCATCACGGCGCGCAACATCGCATCGTCCGGCGGTGCGAGTGTCACCACCGGCAACGCCTTGAGGCGCGAGGCGAGATCGCGCACCGCGAGCTTCCAGGACGCGGGTGGCGTGCGCGCGGTCAACAGCAGAAAGGCCTCCTCCTCGCGCACCAGATTGAGCAGATGAAACAGCGCATTCTCATCGATGGAATCCGCACTGATGTCTTCGAGCACCAGCGCGCCGGTCGCGAGCGCTTCGAGCAGGTTGGATCGGGTCAACGCGCGTGCGGCGAGAAAGCGCGCACCGGCCGCCGCCGCCCAGATCGCCGCCAGGTGGCTTTTGCCCGATCCCTCCGGCCCGGCGAGGATGACGGCGCGGGTCGGCCAGTCGGGATAATTCTCGATCAACTTGATCGCCACGGCGTTCGACGGAGCGGCGAGAAAATCCTCGCGGGCGAAACTCTCGTTATGGTCGAGCGCGAGCGCGAGCTGACGTGGTGCGGGCGTGCCGGTCATGATCAGTCCGCGGCCTCGCCGGTATAGAGCGTGCTCTCCATGTATTGCCGCAACGCGAAGCGCACGATCACGCCGATCGCAGCCGCCAGCGGCACCGCGAGCAGCAGCCCGACGAAGCCGAACAGATAGCCGAAGGCAAACAGCGCGAACATCAACCACACCGGATGCAGGCCGGTGCTGTCGCCGACCAGCTTCGGTGCCAGGATGTTGCCTTCGACGAACTGGCCGAACAGGAAGATGCCGAGCACCGTCACGATCATGGTCCACTCGGGCGCGAATTGGGCGACCGCGACGCCGAGCGCAAGCACCAGGCCGGTCATCGATCCGACATAGGGGATGAAGGTGATCAGCCCGGAAATCAGACCGATCAGCAGACCGAAATTCAACCCGGTGAGCGACAGCGCCACCGCATAAAACGATCCGAGCAGCAGACACACCGCGGTCTGTCCGCGCACGAATCCGGCAATCGCGGCGTCGATCTCACGCGCGATCTCGCGCACCGACGAGACGTGCTGCCGTGGCACGGCCCGGTCGACCACGGTGACCATGCGATGCCAGTCGAGGATCAGGTAGAAGGCGACGACCGGCGTCACCACGACCAGCGAGAAGATCGACAACAGCGCCTGCCCCCCGGACCACAGCGAGCGCAGGAAGGCGGACAGCCAGCCGGCCCCTTGGGTGAGCAGGTCACCGACCGATTTATCCGCGCCGGTAAAGCCTTCGCCGACGAAGCGGCTGAGCCAGGGCCGGCTCGGATCGGCCAGCAAGGTCTGCACGCGCCCGACATAACCGGGGATATTCTCGATGAACGCCGCGAGCTGGCCGCCCAGGATCGGCGCGATGATCAGGATCAGCAGCACGAAGGCCATCACGAACAGACTGATGACCACCAGCGCGGCGACCAGCCGGGGTATCCCGAGCCGCTCCAGCCGGTTGGTGAGCGGGTTGAGCAGATAGGCCAGCGCCGAACCGGCGACGAACGGCAACAACACGCCGCCGAGCAGCCAGAGCAGCCCCACCACAACGATCAGCGCGAGGCCCCACAGCGTCGCCTGTCGGGTGAGATCGGCACTCGCGCGTGCCGGTACTCGCTTGGCGACCGTCATTCGTGCACCGTCCCCCCGTTCATGTGGCGCACCCATTCCCTGACGTAGAAGCCGACCGAGAGCAGGGTCAAGACCGCGACGATAGCCGCGGTCAATGTGACCGCTATCCCCGCATTCCATCCAAAGCCCAGATTGGCCAGCACCAGCCCGGCGAAGAAGATCTGCGCCACCGTGTTCAGCTTGGAGACAAGCAACGGCTTGACCACCACCGGATTGCCCACCAGCCAGGACAGGATGATCCCCCCGACGATCAGCAGGTCGCGCGACACTACCAGGATGACCAGCCAGCGCGGGATCGCCTCGACGATCCCGAGCGAGATGTAAATCGAAACCACCAGCACTTTATCGGCGAGCGGATCGAGATAGGCCCCGAGTTCGGTCGCCATGCCGAACCGCTTGGCCAGGAAGCCATCGATCGCGTCACTCAACCCGGCGACGACGAACAGGACGAAGGCAAACAGCATCGCATCGGACGTGATCGCCCAGACGACCACCGGCACCAGCAAAATGCGCGCCAGCGTAATCAGATTGGGAATGCTCACAATAGGCCTCGGATCGGCAGCGCTCCCGGGCGCCGCCTCATGTCAGTATAGCGGGGTGCGCTGGATCGTTATAGCTGCGCCGTTGCC
>CANKHJ010000176.1 GCA_947481635.1 Bradyrhizobiaceae bacterium | reverse complement strand
CGAAATCGCCGCCGACCTCGAACGCATCGGCAGCCCGGTGACGCGCGCCGACCTCGAGCAATGCCGCGCCACCATCGCCGAGCCGATTTCGGTGAAAATGCAATCCAGCACCGTATACAACACCGGCGCGCCGACGCAGGGGCTCGCCTCGCTCATCATCCTCGGGCTCTACGAACGGTTGCAGGTCCAGGAGGCTGACGGATTTGATTACCTGCATGGATTGATCGAAGCGACCAAGCGCGCGTTCCGCATTCGCGACCGTGCGGTGACCGACCCCGCGCATCTGGAGCAGCCGCTCGACCATTATCTCACGCCCACCTTTCTTAACGGCGAGGCGGCGAAGATCGATCGCAAGAAGGCGTGGCGCGGGCAAACCGCCAGGGGCGATGCCGACACCATCTGGATGGGGGCAGCGGATTCGTCCGGGCTGGTGGTGTCCTACATCCAGTCGCTCTATTGGGAATTCGGCTCCGGCGTGGTGCTGCCGAAGACTGGCGTGCTGATGCAGAACCGCGGCACCAGCTTCTCGCTCGAACCCAAGGCGGTGAACCCGCTGGAGCCGGGGCGGCTGCCATTCCACACGCTCAATCCCGGCCTTGCGGTGCTGAAGGACGGCCGCGTGATGGCTTATGGCACGCGCGGCGGTGACGGCCAGCCGCAGACGCTCGCCGCGGTCTACACGCGCCACGTGATGTTTCGCCAGCCGCTCGACGTCGCGATCGATGCGCCGCGCTGGGTGCTCGGCCGCACCACCGGCTCGGAGCGCGACGACCTGCGCGTCGAGGCGCGTTTCGACGGCCACCTGATCGACCGGCTGATGTCGGCCGGCCACGACGTGCGTGTATTGCCGGGGGCGTATGACGATGTCGTCGGCCATGCCGGCGCCGCGGTGTTTCACCCCGATCGCACGCTGGAAGCGGCGCATGATCCGCGCAGCGACGGCGGCGCGGCGGGGGTTTAAGGCAGGCCGTCATTCCGGGGCGATGCGCAGCATCGAACCCGGAATCCAGACGCTACGGCAGCGTTGGATGGAATCAAGACCGCGCTCGTATCTGGATTCCGGGTTCGGCCCTCTGGGCCGCCCCGGAATGACGACAGCGGAGTTCCACGCCCCCGTTCCGCCCCAGTTCGTGCTATTGTGCCAGCATGGAATCGCTCCTGAAATCCCTGCTTGTCGGAATCCTCGGGTTGATCGCCTGGGCCGCCCCCGTGGCCGCGCATCCCCACGTCTATGTGACGATGGTCAGCGAGCTGATCTATGCGCCGGATGGGTCGGTCACCGGCATACGCCACGCCTGGACCTTCGACGACATGTTCTCGACCTTCGCGCTGCAGGGCCTGGAGCAGAAAGAGAAGGGCAAGTTCTCGCGCGAAGAACTGGCGCCGCTGGCCGAGGTCAATGTCACCTCGCTGAAGGAATACGACTACTTCACCTATGCGCAGGCCGACGGCAACAAGCCGGATTTCAAGGACGCGGCGGATTACTGGCTGGAATACAAGAACGAAGCGCTGATTCTGCATTTCACGCTGGTGTTCAAGAAGCCGGTCAAGACCAAGGCGCTCGATCTTGAAGTTTACGATCCGAGCTATTTCGTCGACTTCAAGTTCGCGGACAAGGACGCGGTGACGCTCACCGGCGCACCGGCCGGCTGCAAGGCGTCGGTGGCGGGTCCCAAGGACATGTCGATGGCGCAGGGCAAGACTCTCAGCGAGTCGCTGTTCAACCAGCCCAATTCTTCGCAGAATTGGGGCGCGGAATTTTCCAGCAAGATCGCGGTGAAGTGCTGAGCATGATCCGGAAAAGTGGACGCCGGTTTTCCGAAAGGATCATGCTCCAACCAGAGACTAGAGCGCGATGGTGTATCGCGCTCTAGTGAGCCGATCCGCCGGCCGGCGCACGGCGCTGCTTGCGCTTGCCGTCTGTGTTGTTGCGGTTGCGATTGCTGCGGGAACGCATGATGCGCTGGCGCAGGCCGGTCCATTCGGCGCGCCACGCGGGCCCGCGCCGCCTCCGGCCGACGGCATCACCGGCTGGATCCTCACGAAGCAGGCCGAATTCTATCGCAGCCTCTCCGGCCTGGTGCGCCAGGCCAAGACCGACGGCAGCGCGCTGTGGGCGCTGTTCGGCGTGTCGTTTCTCTACGGCGTCTTCCACGCCGCAGGGCCCGGCCACGGCAAGGCGGTGATCTCTTCCTACATGGTCGCCAACGACGAAACCTGGCGGCGTGGCGTCATTCTTTCCTTCGTGTCGGCGATGCTGCAGGCGTTGGTCGCGGTGGCCGTGGTTGGCATCGCGGCGGCATTGCTGGGCGTCACCGCGGGCGAAATGAACCGCGCGGTGCAATGGATCGAGATCGTGAGCTACGCGCTGATCGCGCTGATGGGCGCGCGGCTGGTCTGGGTGAAGGGCCGAGGCCTGATCGCCGCGTTGCGTGGACACGACGCGCATGCGCATCACGATCACCACCACCACGACCATCACGCGCATGATCATGGTCACGGCCATGCGCATCACGATCATCATGACCACGACGATCATGCCGGCCATTCCCACGGACCCGAGCCGCAGGAGCTCGCCGGTCCGGGCGGCTGGAAGCGCGGGCTGACCGCGATCGTCGCGGTCGGACTGCGTCCCTGTTCCGGCGCGATCCTGGTCCTGGTCTTCGCGCTGGCGCAGGGGCTGTTCTGGGCCGGCGTCGCCGCGACCTTCATCATGGGGCTCGGCACGGCCATCACCGTCGCCGCGATTGCCACCCTCGCGGTGGGCGCGAAATCGCTCGCGAACCGCATCGCTGGCCATGAAGGCGGTACCGGCGCCATCGCGGTCCGCGGGCTCGAGGTTCTTGCCGCGCTGCTGGTGCTCGGCTTCGGCCTCGCGCTGCTGGCGGGCTATATCGCCAACGAGCGGCTCGGGTTTTAGCCGCCGTCGCTCGGGCCGTGTATAAACCGGCCAATGACTTCGCGTTTGACCATGTTGCGGCTTACCCGCCTCGCCGACGGTATCGACCGCTTCAACCGGACGATCGGCCGCGCCGCCGCGTGGCTGGTGCTCGCGGTGGTGCTGATCGAATGCGCGGTGATCCTGATCCGCCACGTGTTCGGCGTCGGCTCGCTGTGGCTGCAGGAATCGGCGATCTACGGCCATGCGGCTTTGTTCATGCTCGCCGCGGCCTGGACCCTGCATGCCGACAAGCATGTGCGGGTGGATGTGTTCTACAGCGACGCGTCGCCGCGCACCAAAGCGCTGGTCGATCTGTTCGGCGCGCTGCTGCTGCTGCTGCCGTTCATGGCCTTGATCCTGTATTTCTCGCTGCCCTATGTGGCGCGCTCGGTGGTGATCCTCGAAGGCTCGCGCGAGACCAGCGGATTGCCGCTGGTCTATCTGCTCAAGATGCTGATCCCGGCTTTCGCAGTGTTGCTCGGCCTGCAAGGCGTCGCACAGGCGATCCGCGCCGGGACGATGCTGGCCGAGATGAGAACCGAAGAGAAAAGGATTCGGCGTGATCGCTGAAGTCCTCGCCATCGGCATGGTCGTTGCCGTCTGCGTCTTGCTGATGGCGGGCTATCCGGTCGCGCTCACGCTCGGCGGCGTCTCGCTGGCTTTCGCGTTGCTCGGCGACATCACCGGCGCGATGAATATCGGCCTGCTCGGCGCGCTGCCGCAGCGCATCTTCGGCGTCATGACCAACGATGTGCTGGTTGCGATCCCGCTCTTCGTCTTCATGGGCGTGATGCTGGAGCGCTCGCGCATCGCCGAGGATCTGCTGGAAACCATGGGCCGCCTGTTCGGTGCGTTTCACGGCGGGCTTGCCATCTCGGTGACGCTGGTCGGCGTGCTGCTCGCCGCCGCCAAGGGCGTGGTCGGCGCGACCACCGTCACCATGGGGCTGATCACGCTGCCCACCATGCTGCGCTATGGCTATGATCCGCGTCTCGCAGCCGGCACGGTGGCCGCGGTTGCGACCCTGGCGCAGATCCTGCCGCCGGCCACCGTGCTGGTGCTGCTCGGCGATCAGCTCAACATCTCATACCAGTCGGCGCAGCTCGCCGCCGGCAAGTTCGCACCGGATACCGTGACGGTCGGCGACCTGTTCGCGGGCGCGATCTTCCCCGCGCTGATGCTGGTCGGGCTCTATCTGCTGTTCCAGATCGCGGTGGCGATCTTCTATCCGAAGGCCTGCCCGCCAATTCCGCCCGAGCCGAACGCGCCGCGTGGCGCCGCGCTGGCGCGCCGCGTCATCGAGGCGCTGGTGGCGCCGGTGGCGTTGATCGTCGTCGTGCTCGGATCGATTCTGGCAGGGCTGGCGAGCCCCACGGAAGCGGCAGCCGTCGGCGCATTCGGCGCGATCCTGCTCACGGCGCGCAAGATCGACCCCGGCCATGGCTGGGCGGCCACGCTGGCGGTCGGCGCGATCATCGGCGTGCTGGTGCTGCGCGGCGTCACCGGTCCGCGGCTGGGCGGTTCGACGCTGTGGATCGTCGTCGCGCTCGCGTTGTTCGCCGTGTTGGCCGTTTCCACAATGCGCGCGCTGCAGACCGTGCATCGCACCGGCGTGTTGCGTCAGGCGCTGGATTCGACCGCGCATATCGTCAGCATGATCTTCGCCATCCTGATCGGCGCGACGCTGTTCAGCCTGGTGTTTCGCGGCCTCGGCGGCGACGACCTGGTGCACCGCGCGCTGGCCGATCTGCCGGGCGGCGCCGCCGGCGCGATCCTGGTGACGATGCTGGCGCTGTTCCTGCTCGGCTTCGTGATGGATGCGTTCGAGATCATCTTCGTCGTGGTGCCGATCGTCGCGCCGGCGTTGCTGGCGATGCCGGGCATCGATCCGGTCTGGCTCGGCATCATGATCGCGCTGAACCTGCAGACCTCGTATATGCATCCGCCGCTCGGCCCGACCTTGTTCTATCTGCGCGGCGTCGCGCCGCCGCAGATCACGACGCTGCATATCTATGTCGGCGTCATTCCCTTCGTCTTGATCCAGCTTGTGGCGCTGGTCGTGCTCTGGTTCCTGCCGGCGCTCGCGACCTGGCTCCCGCATGCGCTCTATCGCTAAAGCGTTTTCGAGCGAAGTGGATACCGGTTCGCGTGAAGAAAACGCGTGGAAAAAAAGAATTGAGAGGATGGCATTATGAACGCCGCACAGATTTTCGATCTCACCGGCCGCGTCGCCCTGGTCACGGGCGCATCGAGCGGGCTCGGCGCACGTTTCGCGCAGGTGCTGGCCGCGAACGGCGCGTCGGTCGCGCTGGTGGCGCGCCGCCTGGAACGCATTCAGCAATTGCAGCAGCGCATCGGCCCGCGCGCCGTCGCGATTGAGGGCGACGTGACCGACCGTGCTTCGATGAAGCGGGCCTTCGATGCGGCCGAGAAAGCCTTCGGCATCGTCGACCTGCTGGTCAACAATGCCGGCGTGGCGCATGCGAACCGCGCGATCGACCTGACCGAAGCGGACTGGCGGCGCGTGCTCGACACCAATCTCGATGCGGTGTTCTTCTGCGCGCAGGAGGCGTCGCGGCGCATGCTGGCCGCGAACAAGCCCGGCGCGATCGTCAACATCGCGTCGGTGCTGGGTTTCGGCGTCGCGAAGGGCGTCGCGGCCTATTCGGTCGCCAAGGCCGGCGTGATCCAGATGACCAAGGCGCTCGCGCTGGAGCTCGCGTTCAAGGGCATCCGCGTCAACGCGCTGGCGCCGGGCTGGTTCGACACCGAGATCAACCACGATTATCTCGCCGGCCCCCACGGCGCGACGCTCAAGCGCGAGGTGCCGGTCGGCCGCTTCGGCGCGGACGGCGATCTCGATGGCCCACTGCTGCTGCTGGCGTCGCAGGCCGGGAGCTACATCACCGGAGCGACCATCGTCGTCGACGGCGGCCAGATGGTCGCGCTGCGCGGCTAGCGCGCCTTCCAATTGGATTGAAACGTAAGCCGCGGAAGCCCCTACAATCTCAGGTGGCCGCCCCCGCCAACGGGTCGGCGGGGCAAGAAGGTGGTTTAAATTGACCACCTTCTAGGCTGGGGCTTGGAACCTAAAGCCCCTCTTCCTGTTGCCCCCTCGAGGTCGAGTAATGGGGGCGTGTCGCCCGCCCGGAAGGCGCGACCATGCCTGTAGTCCTTGTGGTTGACGATGAACCGCTTCTTCTCGACATGCTGTGCGAGATGTTGGCCGAATTGGGCTGTGAGGCTGTCGGCGTTGACTGCCCCGTGAAAGGCTTGGAGAAGATCGCAGCGGACAAGCGAATAGCCATGCTCATCACTGATGTTCAAATGCCGATCATGGACGGCTTCGAATTGGCCGACCGGGCGCGCGAGAAGCGGCCCGACATGGCCATCATCATGATGTCCGGAAAGGTGGTAGGACGTCCCGGATTTCCCATACTGAAAAAGCCCTTCTCGCACCCGCAATTGGCCGAGGTTGTAGCGCCTATGATCCGGCCTTGAATTCTTGTTGATCAGGCGCCGAATCTTACAATCTTCTGCAAAGGAGCCTGCGTGTCAGTTCCCGCGACCATCGTTCCAATGAATGAACCTCAGCGTATGGCTGCGGTGAAACGCTATGAAATTCTCGATACGCCGGCGGATGGGGCATTTGATCGGGTGACCGCTATAGCTGCGCGCCGATTCGGCGTCCCGATTTCGATCATCAGCATCGTTGATCACGACCGTATCTGGTTCAAATCGCATCACGGATTGGAGGGGGTCAGGCAGATCGACCGCCTGCCCGGGCTCTGTGCGTCGGCGATCTTGCGGCCCGACGCGCATATTCTTACTGACGCGACCAAAGACGTTCGTTCGCTCGCTAATCCCCTGGTCGCTGGCGATTTCGGGCTGCGCTTCTATGCCGGCGTCCCTCTCCAGACTAGCGACGGCTTCAACCTTGGAACGCTCTGCGTCATCGACAAGGAACCGAGGCCTATCACAGAGGACCAGATCGAAGACCTGAAGGATCTTGCGTCCCTTGTTATGGATCAACTCGAATTCCGTTTATCCGCCCTTCGAGCTTTGGCAAAGGCGGACAAATCGCTTACGCAGGCAAACCTGCTTGCTCGCGAGATCGACCACCGCGTCATGAACAGCCTGCAATTCGTGACATCAATGCTGCGCCTTCAGGGGAAGAAGGCCTCCGGAGCGGAAGCAGCCGCAGAGATTGAGGCTGCCGCCAACCGCGTCGCCGCTGTCGCGCGTGTGCACCGTCATTTTCATATCGAAGACGATACCGCCACCGTGCCCGCGCTTACCTATCTACGCCGGCTGTGCGAAGATCTTTCCGGAATTCTAGGCGTTACGGTGGAGGTAGATGGCGAGAACGGCTTGCTGCCGACAACGTCAATCCAACCTGTCGGCCTGATCGTAAACGAGCTCGTCATCAACGCCGCGAAGCATGGTGCCGGCAAGGTCAACGTCGTTTACCGTTGCAACGGAGCCAGAAAGATAACTGTGTGCGACGAGGGCTCCGGTCTTCCGCCTGGGTTTGACCCAGCTACCAACGCAAACGGGCTCGGCATGAAAATCGCCGACGTCCTCGCCAAGCAGCTCGGCGGATCGTTCGAAGCGGGCTCAAACCCCGCCGGTAAGGGAGCTTGCTTCACGGTTACCTTCCCGTGCTGACGTGCCCCCGGGTAACGATGACCGCCGGGCGCACCCTCTTGGGTCGCGAGTCTTCCAAAACGATATTTGCGCGGCGCAGCCAGTTGGCTTCGCTATCCGTGCCGTCGTGGCATGGGAGGGGCGGCGCGTAGTGACCGGCGTGTGCTGACGGCAACTTCTGGGACCTGCGTTCCGGAGCGCCGTGGCGCGATCTGCCGGACAATTTTGGCCCGTACACCACCTGCTACAATTGCGTAGTGCTGGCGACGGGCGGGCGTCTGGGGTGGGATACTGAACGCGCTCGCCGCCACGCATGACGCAGCCGTGCAGATGATCGACACAAGGATTATCCGCGTGCATCAGCACGTCGCCCGCATCACGCGGAACAGGCGACAGTTCATGGGACGATCACGCGGCGGACTGACCAGCAAGATTCATGCGTGGTCGATACCGATGGCCTGCCGGTGCTAGCCGTCGCCGAGCGGTGCGAGAATGCTGGGTGGCAATGCGCGCCGCCGCAGCCACAGCCGGTGCAGCGCCATCCCGGCGATCATCGCCAGCACGAAGCCGATGATCTGCGGCGACAGCGTCGCGAGATTCTCCAGCGCCGGTCCCGGGCACAGCCCCACCATTCCCCAGCCAAGTCCGAACAGCGCCGAACCGATCACCAGGTCGCGATCGATGCCGGTCGCCGTCGCCCATTCGAAGCGTGGCGCGAGGATCGGCCGGCCGCGCCGCCCCGCGAACGCGAAGCCGATGCCCGACACCGCCAGCGCCACGCCCATCACGATGATCAGGCTCGGGTCCCAGCGGCCGGCCGGAATTGCCAGCACGTCGAGGAAATTGAGGATCTTGAGCGGATCGGTCATCTGCGACACCAGCAGCCCCCATCCGAAGATGAAGCCGCAGGCGAGGCCGGCCAGGATCATCGGCATGTCAGCCTCCCATCCCGTGGCGCATCACCGCGACCACGCCGATCGCGACTGCCATGAAGATTGCGGTCGCGGTGATCGAGCGCGGCGAGATGCGCGCGATGCCGCAGACGCCGTGGCCCGAGGTGCAGCCGTTGCTCATGCGGGTGCCGAAACCGACCAGCACGCCTGCGACGATGATCAGCGCCCAGTTGCCGGGCATCGCCGGCACAGTCAGCGGATAGCCGACGAGCGCGCCGCTCAGCGGCGCGAGGATCAGCCCGCCGACGAAGGCCCAGCGCCAGCCGCGCTCGCCTGCGGTGCCCGTCAGCGCGCCGGAGAAGATGCCGGTGATGCCGGCGACCCGTCCGGCGACCAGCATAAGCAGCGCCGCCGAGAGGCCGATCAGGGCGCCGCCGATGGCGGCGGACAGCGGCGTGAAGTGGTTCATGCAATCCCTCCGGCAATCTTGCGCGCCCCCTCCCGAAACCGGGGAAGAGGTGCGATAAGGCATCAAACAACACCCGCGGTCAGGGAGAGGCAAGCCCGATGGATTTCACGCTGTCGCCGGAAATCGAAAACATCCGTCTGCGCACCCGCGCCTTCATCGAGGAGCATGTTCTTCCTCTCGAAGCCGACCGGGGCAATTACGACGACCACGAGAATATCCGCTTCGACCTGCTGACCAAGGTCTGGGACAAAGCCAAGGCGGCAGGGCTCTGGGCGCCGCAGGCGCCGAAGGAATTCGGCGGACTCGGCCTCCCAGCGGTCGGCTGGGCCGCGATGTATGAAGAGGCGAACCGCTCGATCTTCGGCCCGGTCGCGCTGAATTGCTGCGCCCCCGACGACGGCAACATGAACGTGTTGGCCAAGGTCGGCACGCCCGCGCAGAAGGAGAAATGGCTGCGCCCGATCGTCAACGGTGACGTGCGCTCGGCTTTCGTGATGACCGAGCCGGCCCCCGGCGGCGGCTCCGATCCCGGCATGATCCGCACCCGCGCCGAGCGCAAGGGCGACAAGTGGGTGGTCACCGGCCGCAAGTGGTTCATCACCGGCGCCGGCGTCGCATCGCATTTCATTCTGATGGCGCGCACCTCGGATGAGCCGCGCCGCCACCTCACCGGCTTCATGTTCCACAAGGATCAGCCCGGCTGGCGCATCATCCGCCGCATCCCGATCATGGGGCCGGAAGAACATGGCGGCCATTGCGAGCTGGAATTCGACGGGCTGGAAATCCCGGACGAGAACATCCTGATGAAGCAGGGCGACGGCCTGCGCATCACCCAGATCAGGCTCGGGCCGGCGCGCCTGACCCACTGCATGCGCTGGCTCGGGCTCTCCAAGCGCTGCCTCGAGATCGCACAGGAATATGTCGGCCGCCGCGAAGGCTTCGGCGTCCGGCTGGCCGACCGCGAAAGCGTCCAGATCAAGCTCGGCGAAGTGGCGCACCAGATCCAGATCGGCCGGCTGCTGGTGATGCATGCGGCGTGGAAGCTCGATCAGGGCGATCTCGCGCGCAAGGAAGTCTCGATGGCCAAGGTGCATGTCGCCAACACGCTGCACCAGGCGGCCGACGTCTCGATCCAGCTCAACGGCGCGCGCGGCTTCTCCAAGGATACCATCCTGGAATGGGTCTACCGCTACGCCCGTGAAGCCCGCCTCGTCGACGGGGCGGACGAGGTGCACAAGATGGTGCTGGCGCGCTTCATGCGCGACGAAGGCCGCGACTTCTGGAGCTGGGGAGCGGGTAATAAGATATGAGGT
>CANKHJ010000175.1 GCA_947481635.1 Bradyrhizobiaceae bacterium | reverse complement strand
GATCCGGGTGAGGGGGACTCTCCGCGGCCGCGCTGTTGCAACTTCGCATCCACGCCTTTGAGCGCTCAGATACCTGACGTTTCGCAGCGTGCATGGTGAGAGTCCCCCTCACCCGTCGCGCGGAGCCTGTCATCGGGCCGGCCAAAGGCCGGACCCGTTGGCGCGCCGACCTCTCCCCGCAAGCGGGGCGAGGTAAGAGTAGAAAACCTAACGGACCCCGGTGCCCTTGCAGCGCTGGCAGGTCACCACCTTGTCGCCCTTCTTCAGCAGGCCCTTGCCTTCGCAATTCTTGCACTTCTGCTTCTTCTTGATGTTCGGGCCTTTTTCATTACCGGGCATGACAGTCTCCAGATCGGGAATCGATACCTTCCGCTTTGCGCGGCTTATCCTACATATGAGCCATCATGTCGTCAGCCGTCCGTCATAATCCCGCCCTGCACCGCTTCGAGCTCGATATCGGCGGCCATACCGCCATCGCGGTCTACCGCCTTGCGGACGGGGTGATGACCTTCACCCATACCGAGGTGCCGCCGCAGCTGCGCGAGCGCGGTATTGGCTCGCAGGTGGTGCGCGGCGCGCTGGAGCAGGCCCGCGCCATGGGCGTCAAGGTCGCGGCGCGCTGCCCGTTCGTCGGGCAATATATCGCGCGCCATCCGGAATTCCTCGACCTGCTGGCGTGATCGGCGCCGGACGCGTATAGGCGGGCGCATGACCCCCACCTCACCCGAACAACCGACCGGCGCGCCGGAGGCTCCCGATTGCCCGCGCTGCCACAAGCCGCCCGCGCTCTGCGTCTGCGAGGATATCGCGCCGATCGCCAACCGCTTCCCGCTGGTGATCCTGCAGCATCCGCAGGAGCAGGATCGCGAGCTCGGCACCGCCCGGCTCACGACCTTGCATTTCACGAACGCGATCCTGAAGATCGGCCTGTCGTGGTCGAGCCTGAACAAGATCCTCGGCCGCGAGGTCGATCCGAGCCGCTGGGCGATCCTCTATCTCGGCTCGGTCAAGGCGGCGCAGATCGCGCCCGACCGCGACATCGTGGTGGTGAACCGTCAGGGCCAGCCGGAGCCGTATCAGGACTCAGAACTGAAGGACATCGAGGGCATCATCCTGCTCGACGGCACCTGGAGCCAGGCCAAGGCGCTGTGGTGGCGCAATGCCTGGATGCTCAAGTGCAAGCGCATCGTGCTCGGCCCGGCGCGCCCCTCACGCTACGGCAAGCTGCGCAAGGAGCCGCGCAGCGATGGGCTCTCGACCATCGAGGCCGCAGCCTTGCTGCTCGGGCGGCTGGAGAAGAAACCGGAAATCGAGGCCGTGTTGCACGCCAGCTTCGACAAGCTGCTGGCGCGTTATGCCGAGACCCGCCCGCCGCCGCCGAAGACCGACTGGCGCAAGCGCAGCGTTCACAAACGCCGGCGCACGGTGAAATAGCGCAAAGCGCGCTGGCTTACTTCGCCAGCGCCAGTTCGCGCACCGGCTGCGCCTTCGGCGCGGGATCGCGCAGGTTCAAAATCCGGCGGGCATTGTCGTAGAAGAGCTTCTGCTTGTCGGCATCCGAGAGGTTGAGTTCGTCGAGCAGCCGCAGGCAGGTCGCCGGATCCCAGCACGGGTAGTCGGTGCCATACATCACGTTGTCGATGCCGTAATACTCGATGGCGAATTTCATCCCCATCGAATGCGGCGACACCGTATCGGTATACATCCGGTGCAGATATTCGCTCACCGGGCGCGGCAGCTTGGCCGCCTTGGTGTTCTTGTCCATGCGGCCGGACTGATACGGCAGCGCGCCGCCGGTATGCGACAGCACCGCCTTGAGGCCGGGATATTTTTCCATCAGGCCGGACAGCACCAGCCGCGACGCCGCGACGCTGACCTCGATGACTCGGCCGAGGCTGAGATGCAGCGCGCCGTCATAGCCGTCGAGCATGTCGGCAAACACCGCGTCGGTCGGATGCAGGAACATCGGCACGCCGAGCTGTTCGACCCGGGCATAGAACGGCCAGAGCCGCTCGGCATCGATGCGCGCGTCGGCGCCGACGCTGCCGGGAATGTTGACGCCCATCAGGCCGAGCTTATTCACCGCGTGATCGAGCACCTCGATCGCGATTTTGGTATCGACCAGCGGCACCGCGGCGCTGGCCCAGAGCCGGCCGGGATATTTGCGCTGCGCCGCCGCCATCTCCTCGTTCCAATGCATCGCGGCGTCGCGCCCTTCCTCGGGCGGCAGGTCGGAGAAATGCACCGAGAACGGACCGATCGAACAGACCACGTCGACCTGATGGCCGAGCTTGTCCATGTGCTCGAACTGGTCGTCGAGGTCGAACCACTCAGCCCAGCTTTGCAGCGGCGAGTCCTTCACCCCGGCATGGCGCATGTAGGTGTAGCCGCCCCGGTCATTGACCAGCGCGCGCGGGTATTCCGAGCGCTTGCACAGCTTCTCGAACACCGCCCGCGGCCACCAGTGAAAATGGGAATCGATGATGTGCATGGCGAGGAAGCTCCTGCCTTGGCCTTATCCGCGCGGTCGCGAGAGAGTCGGCTGAATATTGGGCAATTCTACGCCTGCGGCCCGGAAGCGTAAAGGCGCCCCGGCGGAACCCGAGATGGAACCCGCGAGCGCCCGGATCGTTCATGGAACACGCCGCCACGTTGCGGCTCCCCAATCGTGAGCGAAGAGGTCCCATGGCCGCACGTCCCAAAACCCGCCAGTCCGTCGCAAGATCCGCTGCCCGCAAGCAGCCGGCCCGCCGCCGGGCGCCTCGACGCGTGGCAGGCGCCAGATCGTCCGGCGGGCTGCTCGACCTGGCTGGCCGGCACCCCTTCATGACGCTGGCGCTGGTCGTGGGCGCCGGAATGGCAGTTTCGGCCATCGTGGCCCGCCCGGATGCCAGACGCGTGGCTGAGGCGGTGACGCCGCTGCTGGCCATGGCCTCCCGGCGCTGGTCCGAGGACGTGCTCCCCACCGCGCGCCACTGGCGTGACGACATGGTCCCCGCAGCCCAGGCGCGGATGGCCGAGGCCGCCGCTGCGATCCCGCCGCGCCGCTGGTGGGAAGACCAGATCGAACAGGTCCGCGACATGATCATGAAGCGGATTCCGCGCGGCTGAGCCGCAGCGGAGCCTTAACCAAGCCGGCTTAAGCTGCCCCTCCTTCGGAGGGGTGGCATGGCCGGTTTTGGCGAGGGCAGACGCGTGGTGCTGGCGACGGCGATTTTCGCCGCGGCGGTCGCGGGCTCGCTATGGGCCGGACGCATGTCGATGATGGCGCCGCAACGCGAGGCCGTCCTCTCCGCCACGGCCGATGACGACATCTATACCGGCTCGATCGTGATCACGCCGCCGCGCGGCGACGATTGCTGGCAGCGCTATCTCGACAACCTGACCGGCAGGATCTGGGACCACGGCACGGTGTCATGCGACGCCGCCGCCTTGTGCAGCGCCAATATCCGCCCCTCGGTCAGCCCCCGCCTCGAAGCCATCGCGAAGGCATTCCGCGGGCATTAAGCCGCGCTATCGCGGCAACCGGCTTCGTGTATCATTCCGACCTGAATACCGGACAGGACCGCAAAGACGGCCGCCGGCCAAGGGAGGAACCCATGCCGTCACCGCGCCTCGTCGCATCGCTCGCGCTCGTCCTCATTTCAATCACGCTCGCGCCGTCGACAACGCGCGCGCAAACCTATCCGGACCGGCCGGTGAAGATCGTCGTGCCGTTCGGACCAGCCGGCAGCTACGACATCGTCGGCCGCGTGCTGGCGGATCAATTATCGAAGCGCCTGGGGCAATCCTTCGTGGTCGAGAACAAGCCCGGCGCCGGGTCGATCCTCGGCACCCAGGCGGTCACCACCGCACCGGCTGACGGCTATACGCTCCTGGTCGGCGGGCTCAGCAACGTCGTGTTCAATTCCGGGCTCTACAAGAAGCTGTCCTATGATCCGCTCAAGGACCTGGTGCCGGTCGCGCTGGTGTTCAACATTTCCTACACGCTGGTCGGCTCCAACGAGTTGGCGCATACGTCGCCCAAGGCGATCATCGAGGCCGCCAAGAAAAATCCCAATAGCCTGAAGCTCGCCCATGTCGGCGTCGGCAGCGGCCAGCACGTGGTCGGGGCCGCATTCCAGAAAATCACCGGCACGTCGATGCAGGAAATTCCGTATCGCGGCTCGGCGGTCGCGTTTCCCGACCTGCTGACCGGACGCGTCGACCTGTTCTTCGATTCGACGCCGGCCGCGATGCCCTATGTCACCTCGGGCCAAGTCAAAGGCATCGGCATCCTCGCCGCGAAACGCAATCCGAAAATGCCCGATGTGCCGACCATGACCGAAATGGGCGTGCCGGGCCTCGAGATCGATTCCTGGCTCGGGCTGTTCGCACCGGCCGGAACGCCGCCGGCCGTGATCGCGAAACTCCAGCAGGAAATCGCACAGGCAATGCCGGCGATGAAACAGCCCTTCGAGAATAGCGGCGGCGAGATCATGGAGATGCCGGCCGACAAGCTCGCGCCGTTCGTCAAAACCGAATTCGACAAATGGACGACGGTGATCCGCGACGCAGGAATCACGTTGGACTGATTACGCTCGACTGATCACGCGTGACGGGAGCGGGCTAAGCCCGCTTCCCGGTGAACGGCCAGGAGCCGTACATCCCGGCCTGCATGCTGCCGGTCAGTTCGTCACCGGCGACCTTGCCGGTGAATTCCAGCGTCATCGACATCGGGCTGGTGATGTCGACCTTCCACGATGCCTCATCGCCGGTCACGGTGCCGTCGTAGATCGTGCCGGTGGCGCCCTCGGCCGATTGGGTGCCGGTGAGCGTATTGCCGGCGCTCGACACCGTCAGGGAGGCCTGCCGCTCGCCCAGCGGGGTTTCCATCGTCACGTTCCAGGTGCCGTCGATCGCCATGCGCATGCTCCTTGATTGCGCTGAGTATAGCGCAGCTCGCTTAAGATTAGACTGATTTTACAACGCCTGTTGCGGCCGTGCTCTGGCCCGCGACGTTTTGCCTTGGGCCGGAAACGCCCTGCCCCACCATAGCCGTCCGATATCCAGCAGCACCACCGCGAGGCCGGCTCCGAGCACGACCCAGCCGGGCCGGATCGCGATGTCGAAATCGAGAGCGGTCTGCAGCACCCGCAGCGGCGAGATCCGGAACGCCCAGCCGAGCGCGACCGCCTCGATCGCAAAGGTCAGGATCGTCACGGTCAGCGTCAGCAGCAGCAGTCCGAGCGTCGATAATTCCTCGCGCGGCTTCTTGTTCCGGACCAGCAACCGGTAGCCGATCAGCCACGCGAACAGCGCGGCGATGAAGGCTGGAATGGTGGCGTCGAGCTTGGTCTGCTGGAAGAAATGGATGATCGCCAGCAGCGCGATCCCGTAAACCAGTTGATGCAGCCGCTGCCAGCGTTTGCCGCCGAGCCGGCGTACCATGGCGTCGGTCGAGGTGGCGGCGAGCACGCCGAGGCCAAGCAGCGCGGTGAATCCGATGGTGAGATAAAGCCGCAGCACGATCTCGCTGCCGACCTTGAGCAGGTCGTAGGACTGATCCGCGATATACAGCAGCAGGTGGGTGAACGCGTAGCAGAAGGCGCCGACGCCGATCATGCGGCGCACGTCGAGCAGTTGCGGGTAGCGCCCGACCCGGCGCAAAGGCGTGATTGCCAGCGAGATCAGGATAAAGAGCAGCGCCCAATAGCCGGTGCGGTGGATCACGTCGTTCAGCAGACGCGCCGGACGCCCCATGCTCCACCAGTCGAATGCGAAGATCGCGATCGGCGCGAGCAGCAGCAACAGCGCGACGATCCGCAGCGGCGAGATGCGTCCGCGGCCGTCGCGCCAGAGTGCGAAAGAATTCAGCATGGCCCGCGATTATCACGCGTCCGGATTCGCGGCCAGAGCTTCACGCCAAACCGGAGCACGAATGAAGCGGAAGTGACCGCGACGTGATGAGCGCGATCAAACCGCCGCTGGCTCCCGGGTCGCGTCATGCTCGAAAATCCAGTCGCGGCTCAACGGCGGCGGCGGCGGCACCATGCGATTATTCTGGAACTGCTGGCGCGCCTGGAGCTGCACCTTGCGCGCCCGCGTCAGGCGCTCGGCCTCATAGGCCTTCAGCGCGACCTGGGGATCGGCGGCGCCGGCCAGGTGGCGCGCCACGGCGTAGGAATCCTCCAGCGTGATCGCAGCGCCCTGGGCCAGTGTCGGCATCATCGGATGGGCGGCGTCGCCGGCCAGCGTGATCGCGCCGCGGGTCCATTGCGGCAACGGATCGCGGTCGTAGATGCCCCATTTGTAGGTGTCTTTGACGTGGCTGAGCATCTCGAGCAGCGCTTCGTTCCAGCCGGCATGAGCCTCGAGGATGTCGGCGAGCGTGCTCGGGGCGGTCCAGGATTCCTCGACCCATTGCTCCGACACGTGCCCGATGAACAGGTTGTAGACCGCGCCGCCGCGGATCGGATAGCAGATGACGTGCCCATTCGGGCCGATCCAGCCGACATAATCCTGCGGATCCAGCGCGACCGAGCCGCCCGGACCGACCCGACGCGGCACGCAGTCGATCGGCACCATCGCCCGCCACGCGACCTGCTGGGTGAAGCGGGCCGGGCTCGGGCCGAACAGGCTTTCGCGCACCACCGAATGGATGCCATCGGCGCCGATGATCGCGTCCGCCTCGATTTCGCGGCCGTCGGCGAAATGCGCGACCGCGCCCTTGCCCGAAGCGGCGACCCGCAGGCAGCGGGCGCCGAGATGGATGCCGGCTTCCGGCACCAGATCCTGCAGCAGCCGGTGCACGTCAGCGCGGTGGGCCGTGAGATAGCGTGCCCCGTAGCGGGCGACGGAGGTCGCTTTGAGCGGTTCGCGCATCCGCAGATGGGCGTCGTCCCAAGCCAGCGACAGGATGTCGACCGGCTCGGCCGCCAGCGGCCGCAGCTTCTCCTCGAGCCCGAGCGCGTTCAGCACCTTCACAGCGTTGGGGCCCAACTGCAGCCCGGCGCCGACTTCGCCCAGTTCCGACGAGCGCTCATAGACCGCGACCTCGACACCCTGCCGATGCAGGGCGCCGGCGGCTGCGAGGCCGCCGATCCCCGCGCCGATCACCAGAACACGCTTCTGTCTCAAACCTGCATTCCCCCTTGGCCGCCAACGCGCTTGTCCGCTATTGGCATCAATTCTACATTGGCCGCAATTGTTTGGCAGGCACTATCGTCTAAAGGAGACCCCCGACATGTCGAAGCTGACCGCCGCCTTCGGTTCCTCGCACAGCGTGATGCTCACCTGCACGCTGGAAGACTGGCAGAAAGGCTTCAAGGTCTTCGACCTCAAGGGCCGCTATTTCGACCGCCAGGGCGACCCGGTGTCCTATGACGAGCTGCTGGCGCTCGCGCCGTCGAATGCCAATGACCTGATCACTGACGAGGCGATCGCCAAGCGTTACCATGCGGTGCGCGACGCGATCGCGCGGATGCGCGCCGACGTCATCGCCGCCAAGCTCGACGTGCTGCTGATCTGCGGCGACGACCAGCATGAATTCTTCTCCGACGACCTGATGCCGCCCTTCGTGATCTATTACGGCGACAGCATCCTCAATCCGAAGCGCAAGGAAGTGCCTCCGGGACCAGAGCATTGGTACAAGCGGGCCCAGAGCCTGCGCCAGGAAGAGCATGGCGACGTGCATTATCCGGTGAACAAGGACCTCGCGCTGCATCTCATCACCGGGCTGACCGACAAGGGCTTCGACGTCACCTCGATGCGCAAGACCCCGCCCGATCAATATGAAGGGCACGCATTCTCCTTCATCCACCGCTTCTACATGGAGCAAGGCAGCCCGGTGCCGGTGGTGCCGATCATGCTCAACACCTATTACCCGCCGAATCCGCCGACGCCGGCGCGCTGCGTCGCGATTGGCAAGGCGATGCGTGAGTTGATCGAGAGCTTCCCCGGCGACCTGCGCGTCGGGTTCATGGCCTCCGGAGGCCTGAGCCACTTCCAGGCGGAAGAAGACCTCGACGGCGACGTGATCGATGCGCTCAAGCGCGGCGATACCGACTTCCTCTCCAAGCTCAGCGTGAAGCGGCTGCAGGCGGGCAGCTCGGAAATCCGCAACTGGCTGGTGCTCGCGGGCTGCGTCGGGAAGGATTTCGACATGGAATGGGTGTCGTATAACCCCGGCTACCGCACCCCTGCCCTCACCGGCACCGGCCTCGGCTTCGCGACCTGGCGGGCGAAGGGCACCATCCAGCAAACCGGCGCCAAGGCGCGCGAGGAACTGCATGCTGTATGAGGGCATGCTCGCGGAGACGGTGTTCTTCCGCGGGCACAACGGCGATCAGGCTGAAGGCTATTACGCGCGGCCGCTCGGCCCCGGTCCGTTTCCGGGCGTCGTCGTCATCCACCACATGCCCGGATGGGACGAGTGGACGCGCGAGGCGACCCGCAAGATCGCGCATCACGGCTATGCCGCGATCGCGCCGCACCTGTTCTTCCGCGAGGGACCCGGAAGTCCCGATGACGTGGCGGCGCGGGTGCGCGCAGCCGGTGGGGTTTCCGATCACCAGGTGATGGGTGATATCGTCGGCGCGATGGCGCATCTGCGCGCGCAGCCTTATGCGAATGGCAAGGTCGGCGTGATCGGCTTCTGCTCTGGCGGACGGCATGTGTATCTCGCCGGCTGCCTGGTTCCCGGCATCGACGCCGCGGTCGATTGCTGGGGCGGACGCGTGGTGCCGGAACGGCCCGACGACGTCAGCGAGAAACGGCCGGTGGTCGGCATCGACATCACCGACAAGATGATGGCGCCGCTGCTCGGCATCTTCGGCAATGACGACACCAGCCCCTCGCCTGCCGCGGTGAACCGGATGGAGGCCGAGCTCAAGAAGCACGGCAAGACCTACGAATTCCATCGCTATGACGGCGCGGGCCATGGCTTCTTCGCGGTCGACCGTCCGAATTATCGCGCCGAACAGGCGACCGACGCCTGGAAGAAAGTATTCGCCTTCTACCAAAAACATCTCGGGGCGTGAGGGGCGGCAGCTTGGACATCAAGGGTGGCGTGGCGATCGTGACCGGCTCGGCTTCGGGCATCGGCGCGGCAACGGCGAAGTTGCTGGCATCGAAGGGCGCGAATGTCGTCATCAACTACAGCAAGAGCCGCGACGAAGCCGACGCCGTGGTCAAGGAATGCCGCGACATCGGCGCGGACGTCATTTTGCATCAGGCGAATATCGCCGACGACGACCAGTGCAAGGGCATGGTCGCCGCCGCGATCGCCAAATGGGGCCGCGTCGACGTGCTGGTGAATAATGCCGGGCGCACCAAGCCAGCAAAGCCGGGCGATCTGGATTCGGTCAACGCGCAGGACTTCCTCGACATCTATGCGGTGAACGTGATCGGCACCTACCAGATGATCCGCGCGGTGGTGCCGCACATGAAAAGCCAGGGCAACGGCGCGATCGTCAACGTCTCGGCGCTCGGCGCGCTGACCGGCGAAGGCAGTTCGGTCGCTTATGGCGCGTCGAAAGGCGCGCTCAATGCGATGACGCTCAACATGGCGCGCAACCTCGCGCCGGCCATCCGCGTCAACGCGGTGTGCCCGGGCTTCGTCGCGACGCGCTGGATGAAGAATGTCCTCGGCGAGGAGCGCTTCAACCAACGCATCGTCGAGACCGCCAAGACCAATCCGGTCGGCAAGACCGCCTTCGCCGAGGATATCGCCGAGATGATCTGCTGGTTCATAGACGGGCCGGACCTGATCACCGGCGAAGTCATGGCGATCGATTTCGGCACCCGGTTCGGCACCCGCACGCTCTAACACTCAGGAGAACGCGCCATGTGTTCCTATATCGTCGAGAAGGCCAATCTGGTCGGCAGCGCCAAGGGCGCGAATGGCTGGATGCAGATCGACACCGCGAATGTCTATTTCGATCATCCTTTTCACGCGCCGCTCGACCACGCGCTCATGATCGACTTCGTCAACGTCGCGAATGGCGCGCGTGAGCGCGTCGCGGTCGAATTGAGCGCCGATTCGGCACGTGAAATGGTCGCGAAGATCCTTGCGGCTTTGGAGAGCGGCGAAGCCGAACACGCGCGCGCAGATCACGTTCACGCCTGACATTTTTCGCTGTCATCGTCATGACCACCGAAGCCGACAGGTGCGAACTCTGCGCGCCGGACATGCTTTTGTTCGCCGATGAGCACGGCTACGTCCGCTACGACAATAACAGTCTGAGTCCCGGGCACGTGCTCGTGATACCCTGGCGGCACGTCTCGAATTATTTCGACATG
>CANKHJ010000174.1 GCA_947481635.1 Bradyrhizobiaceae bacterium | reverse complement strand
CGTTGACCCGCGAGCGCTGGCCGAGCGCGGTCAGCATGATGATCGGCAGGTTCGGCTTCGGAAACACGCCCGGCGAGCGCACGATATTGATCACCTCGGGGCCGTTGAGCACCGGCAGGTCCCAGTCGAGCAGCATGATGTCCGGATTGGCGGTGCGCACCAAGTCGAGCGCGGCAACCCCGTCCGCGGCCTCGTAGATCGAGCGCGCGCCGACATTCATCAGCATGGTCCGCGTCAGGCGGCGCATGTAGGCGTTGTCGTCGGCGATCAGGATGCCGATATTTTCGATCAGGTTTCCGAGCGCAATAGCCGCCATGGGGTACACATTCGTCCATTCCAATGCATGCCGGTATAGGCCCACCCCGCTTCAGTTCCGCTAATCCAATCGGCGCAATTTTCATCAACCCTATGGTGCAGCCGCGGATGTCCGGAACCGGACCCGCGGGGGCCCTCCGCTCCGTCGAGCCCATGACTTTGGCCGGAATTTGCTCTAAACCGGCACCAAAGGGAGGATCGATAACCATGCAATTCAGGCCACTTCTGATCGCCACGGTGCTGGCGCTCGCGGGCTTTGCTGCCCCCGCTGCGGCGCAAAAGGTCAACACCACAATCATTTACGGCGCGCCCTCGAGCACCAGCTGGCCGCTCTGGCTGGCCAAGGAGGGCGGCTATTTCGATAAATACGGCATTAACGCTACGGTCGAGTTCGGCATGCATCCGGCGGGCCCGGCCGCGGTGGTCTCTGGTGAAGCGCTGACCCACAACCTCGGCCTCGACACCGCGATGCTCGCCGCCATCAAGGGCGAGCAGTTGATCCTGGTCGGCGCGCCGCTCTATGTCGGCCAGTTCGTGCTGCTGGGCCGCAAGGAGATCAAGTCCGCCAAGGATCTCGCCGGCAAACGCGTCGCGGTCGGCCGGGTCGGCGACCCGCCGTATTTCTACGGTCTCGCGCTGCTCGAAGCGCTGGGCGTCGACACCAAGAATATCGATTGGGTCTCGGCCGGCGCGCCGCCGCAGCGCGCGCTCTCGGTGCGCAACAATCTCGCCGATGCCGCGATGCTGACCCCGCCGGATTATTACAAGATGGTAGACGAAGGCTTCACCGTGCTCGGCCGGCTACAGGAGCAACGCTCGATCCCGATCGCGACCAGCTACATGTTCCGCAGGAAGACGCTGGTCGAGCAGCCGCAGCTGATCGAGAACACCATGAAGGCGCATCTCGAAGCGGTGAAGCGCTTCTATGACGACAAGGCTTGGTCGGTCGGCGTCATCAAGAAATATACCAAGATCGAAGACGATGCGATCCTGTCGCGCCTGTATGACGAGACTAAGGAGGGCAACATCTTCGAGCGCGTGCCCTATATTCCGACCGCTGCCGTGGCCGCCATCGTCGAGCGCAACAAGAAGGACACGCCGGAAATCGCGACCGCCGATCTGCGCAAGCCGATCAACAACGCCGTGATCGACAAGCTGGTCGATTCCGGCTTCGTCGAGCAGCTGTTCGGCCCCTCGGTGAAGGATGAGATCGCCAAGAACCGCGCGGGAGCGTTCCGTTGAGCGTGACGACCGCGACTGATACGGCCGCCGCCGATCGCGCGGCGGCCGGTACCTCCTCGCAGGCGCGCCTCACCGCGCGCCATGTCAGCAAGGCGTTCTGGGTCGAGGGCGAGCAGGATCCGACCATCGCGCTGCAAAACGTCTCGCTGACCATCGACGAAGGCGAGTTCGTCTGCATCGTCGGCCCGTCCGGATGCGGCAAGACCACCTTCCTCAATCTGGTGGCCGGCTTGCTTCCGTATGACGAGGGCAGCATCGAGATCAGCGGCAAGCGCGTCAACGGCCCCGGTCGCGATCGCGCGGTGGTGTTCCAGCAGTCGCGCCTGCTGCCATGGCGGACGACGTTCGACAACGTGCTCTATGGGATGCAGTTGCATCGCCGCTTCTCCGAAGCGGAGATGCAAAAGCGCGCTCAGGATTATATCGATCTGGTAGGCTTGCACGGCTCCGAGCGGCGCCATCCGGCGCAGCTTTCCGGCGGCATGCAGCAGCGCGTCAACCTCGCACGCGCGCTCGCCACCGATCCCGAAATCCTGCTGATGGACGAGCCCTTCGCGGCGCTCGATGCGCAGACGCGCGAGTTCATGCAGGCCGAATTGCTTCGCATCTGGCAGGAAGCCGGCAAGACCGTGATGTTCGTCACCCACCAGATCGACGAGGCGATCTTCCTCGCCGATCGGGTGTTCGTGTTCGGCACCCGGCCGGGGCGCCTGCGCGCCGAATTCGAGGTGCCGTTCGAACGCCCGCGCCGCCTGTCGATCAAGCGCAGTCCCGAATTCCTCGCCCTGACCGATCAGATCTGGTCCCTGATCGAGGAAGAGGCATCGCGTGCCGGCTTCATGCAGCCGGCCCCAGCGGAGAGTCGCTCATGACCGTGACATCCTTCGACGAGATCGCCGCCCCAGCACCCAAGACGGGTGCACTGCCGGAGCGTCCGACCAAGAGCTATTATCAGCGCAACGATGGTTTCATCGTTGGCACAGTCTCAGCGATCGTCGCGATCGTGTTCTGGGAGATCATGTGGCAGGCCGGCTTCATCGACCCGCTCTTCTTCTCCGGTCCGTCGGCGACGCTGGCACGGCTGTATCGTGGTCTCTGGACCACCGGCGACATGATCCCGCACATCATCTTCTCGGCGCAGAATTTCGCGGTGGGATTCACCTGCGCCGCGATCGTCGCGATCCCGCTCGGCATCGCGCTCGGCTGGTATCGCACGCCGCGCATGATCCTCGATCCGTTCATCACCGTGCTCTATTCGACGCCGCGCATCGTGTTCGTGCCGCTGTTCGTGATGTGGTTCGGGCTCGGCTTCCTGTCGAAGATGGTGATCGTGTTCCTGTCGGCGTTCTTTCCGATCCTGCTGAACGTGATGGCCGGCGTGCGCACCACCGACGATCAGTTGCTCGGCGCCGCCAAGTCGTTCTGCGCGACCCAGGGCGACCTGTTCCGCACCATCGTGCTGCCGGCGACCGTGCCGTTCATCATCGTCGGCCTGCGCCAGGGCCTGGCGCATGGGCTGATCGGGGTGGTGGTCGGTGAGTTCTTCGCGGGCTCGAAGGGGATCGGCTATCTGATCGGCCAGGCCGGCACGACTTTCGCGACCGATCTGCTATTCGCCTGCGTGATCGTGATCGCGGTCGCCGGCCTCGGCATCTCGGCGATCCTGCAGCGTGTCGAGCAGCACTTCCAGAGCTGGCGTCCGGCGCAGTCATAAAGAGCGTCGGCGCCGGTCGAGAATGACGGCCGCTCGATGATCACATCTTGGATGGCAGGTAGGTGGCGATTTCCGGGAAAACGACAAGGATGAAAAGCCGGATCAGGTCGGTGATGATGAACGGGAACACGCCATAGAAGATGGTCGATATCTTCACGTCCTCGATCACGCTTTTGATGACGAAGATATTCATCCCGACCGGCGGGTGAATGAGCCCAAGCTCCACCACCATTACGACGATGACGCCGAACCAGATCGGGTCGAAGCCGAGCGATTTGACCAGCGGAAAGATCACCGGAATGGTGAGGATGATCATCGCCAGGGCATCCATCAGGCAGCCCAGCACCAGGTACATGAACAGGATCAGCGTCAGGATGCCGTAGCGGCCGATGCCAAGGCCGGTGAGCAGTTCGGTCACCTTTTGGGGCGTCTGCGTGACGGTGAGGAAATAACCGAACAGGATGGCGCCGATCAGGACGGTGAACACCGCCGCGGTGGTTCGGGTCGCTTCGAGCAGGGAGCGACGAATGTCGGTGCGGGAGAGGCGCCCGCGGGCAACGCCGATGATAAACGCGCCGGCCGCACCCATGCCGGCAGCCTCGGTCGCCGTGAACCAGCCGCCATAGATGCCGCCGATCACGAACGCGAACAGCAGCAAAGTCGCCCAGACATTCTTGAGCGCCGCCAAACGCTCGCTCCAGGGCGCGCGTGATCCTGCGGGCAGGTAGCCCGGCCGTGAATAGCCGATGATCGTGATGGTGATCATATACATCGACACGGCGAGCAGGCCAGGAAGAATGCCGGCGACGAACAGCTTGCCGACGTCCTGCTCCGTGATCAGGCCATAGACCGCAAACACCGTTGACGGCGGGATCATGATGCCGAGCGTGCCGCCGGCCGCGATGACGCCGGTCGCGAAGGCCTGCGGATACTTGAAGCGGATCATCTCCGGATACGCGACGCGCGAGAATGTCGCGGCGGTCGCGACCGATGAGCCGCAGATCGCGGCGAAGCCGCCGCAAGCGGCGATCGTGGCGATGCCGAGGCCGCCGCGCAGGTGGCCGAGAAAGGCGTTCGCCGCGCGGAACAGCTCGCGGCTCATGCCGGACGTCGTCGCAAAAGATCCCATCAGCAGGAACATCGGCACGACGGCGAAGTTGAAATCCGTCACCGTGCGCATCGAGGTCTGGCCGACCATCTTGAGCGCAGGATTGCCGCCGACCAGATAGCCGAAACCGGTCACGCCGACGAGGCCCATCGCCATGCCGACAGGCACGCGCAACAGCATCAGCACAAAGAGAGAAATGAAGCCAATGATGGCAACCGCATCGCTGCTCATCGCGCTTGCCTCAATCGACCGGCTGAATCTGGTAACTCTCGCCGAACTTCTCGGGCTGGAAGATCAGCCGGAAGGTGCGGACCGCAATCAGGAAGACCGCGGCGACGTCGCCGATCCAGGCAATCAGGAAGAATGGCCAGATCGGCAGCCTGAGATCGAAGGACTGAACATTGTCGTTGTAGGTGCCTGAGACTTTATCGAACAGCGTGTAGGTCTGCACCGCGACGACGAATAGCAGCACCAGCGTGGCGAAGACGTCGATCACGCGCTGCCAGCGCGGGCTGACATTCGCCCATACGACATCGACGGTGATGTGGTTGCCGCGATAGGAGGTCGCGGCAATGCCCCAGAAGATCAGGATGCCGAGCAGCATCCGGCCAAGATCATAGGCGTCGGGAATCGGGATGCTGAAAAAGTACCGCAGCATGACGGTGAGGAAGGTGATGCCTGCGACCAGCCCGACAAAGATCGCAGCGATCAGCTCGATCGTGTCGATGAAATGGTCCATGTAGCTGCGCGACACGGAATTCCCCCGATTATTTGACGATGACGGCGGCGAAATCATTCGCCGCCGTCATCACATTTCAGTCCAGCCGGAACGACCGGCAGCGGCCCTTAATCGTTGGCCTTGTGCTTGGCGATCGCCGCCTGGAATTCCTTCAGCGCGGCGTCGCCGTCGACATTCGCCTTCTTCACGTTGGCGACGTATTGAACCACCAGCGGCTCGGCGGCTTTCTTCCATTCACCGAGTTGCGCGTCGGTGAGCTTGTAGACTTCGTGGTCCGGCAGCGCGCGGATCTTCTCGATGCCGGCATGCTCGAAGTCGGCCCAGGGGCCGGCAAACTTCATCGCGTAGTCGTTGCTGCAATGCTCGTCGACCGCCTTCTTCTGCGTCGGCGACATGCCGTCATACTTGGCCTTGTTCATCACCATCACGAATGGGGTCGTATAGAGGCCCGCTTCCATATGGTACTTCGTGACCTTGTCGATGCCGAATAGCAGGATCGAGCCCCACGGGAAGGTGACGCCTTCCGCGACGCCCTTCTCGATGATGTCGCGCACTTCCGGCGCGCTCGACTGCACGTTGTTCCCGCCGAGCGAGGTGACGAACGCAGCCATCATCGCATGCGCGGGACGGATCTTGAGGCCCCTGAGGTCGGCCGGTGTCTGCACCTTCTTGTTCCGCATATGGAAGGTGCCGGTGTCGTGGATGAAGGCGAGGCAGAACTTCACATCTTTCATCTCGGCGGCCGCGTATTTGCGGTACCACTCGTCGATCGCGACGATGCCGTTCTTGTTGCTCATCATGAAGGGGAGAGCGCCGGCGTCGATCAGCGGGAAGCGGCCGGGCTGATAGCCGGGGCTCACATAGGTAAGATCGGCAATGCCGTCGCGCGCCATGTCGTAGTGATCGAAGGCTTTACCGAGCTGTTCGGACGGGAAAACCTTGGACTTGATCGTGCCGCCAGATGCCTTCTCGACCCCGGCGCCCCATTCTTCCAGCGCCTTGTGCAACGGGTGCGACGGCGGCACCCAATGCGCGATCTTGAGCTCGATCGGCTTGTCTTGTGCTTGCGCAGGACCAGCAGCGATCAGCGCAAGGCTGGCCGTGGCAGCGAGCAACGCAAACGTCTTCAGGCTTTTTGTCATGACGTCCTCCCTAGTGCGATCCGATCGAGCGGATTCCATCCCGCCCGTTACCGGGCTGGCGTCACTCTAGCGACCGGAGGTTGCGCAGGAAACCCTCTTGTATCTTTCGCGCATGTCCAAAGCCGGCGTCTGGCGCGGAATTAAACTCTCTCCCTCATTCCGGGGCGCGAACGAAGTTCGCGAACCGGGAATCCAGAGAAGGCGGCAGAGGTGGTTGGGCCAAAGTTATTGTGGGTCTGGATTCCGGGTTCGCGCTTCGTGCGCTCCGGAATGACAGTGAGAGTTGGGTCTCAGCTCAATGAAATTTCGGCTTCCACAACATCTTGGCGCGGTCGCCCGACGTGATGCGCTGCTCGAGGGTGCGGCCGTCGCGGTAGATCGTCAGCGGTACCTCGACGCCGGAATCGCCGAGCGCCCAGATGCTGCGGAAAAATTGTGCGAGGTCGGACACATCCTTGCCCGCGACCGCCAGCACGATGTCGCCGGTATTCAGATTGGCGCGCTGGGCCGGGCCGTTATTGGTCAGGCCCACCAGCACGATCCGGTTCTCGACCTCCGCGGCATAACAGCCGAGCCACGGGCGCGGCGGGCGGTTGCGCTGACCGAACTTGGTCAGGTCGTTCAAGATCGGCTTCAGCAGGTCGGTGGGGACGACCATGTTGAGATGTTCGCTGCGCCCCTTCTCCTTCGCCTGCTCAAGTTGCAGCGAGCCGATGCCGATCAATTCGCCGGCCGAATTGATCAGAGCGGTGCCGCCCCAGTTCGGATGCGCCGGCGCGGTGAAGATTGCCTCGTCGACGACGTATTCCCAATTGCCGGCGAATTCCTGCTTCGCGGCGATGCGCGCGGCGACCGAGCGCTGCCGTCCGCCGGAGCCGCCGACCACGACGCGCTCGCTGACCTGACTCATGCTGGAATCGCCGAGCGGCAGCACCGGAAATTCCAGCCGCGACAGCGCCTGCACCAGGCCGAAGCCGGTTTCCTGGTCGTAAGCCAGCACATGGCCGGGGATGGTGCGGCCGTCATTCAGCGTCAGCCAGACCTGATCCGCCTCGGTGATGAGATAGCCGATGGTCAGCACCAGCCCATCGGCGCGGATGATCACGCCGTTGCCGCCGCGTTCGGTGCCGAGGATATCGGCGGTGAAGGCCTCCGACGGCACCGTCGCGCGCAGGCCGACCACGGCGTTGAGCGCCGCATCGAGGTCGTAGCCATAATCCGCGGGTTTTGGTTGCAGGGCCGCCGCGATCCTGAAGTCGCTTACGGATGCCATCGATTGCTCCTACTCGGTCGCCCCACCTTCGACAGACTCTTCCCCTGGAACATCATATCATCCAGACCGTGCTGCCAAGAGGAGTAACACACCCTGCGCACCGCTAATTCCCTGAGAGGCTTGATGGTCGTCGTCATCATGACGCTGGCGGCCCTGATTGGACGTTCCGCATCGGCGGCCGAGCCGGTATTCGGCCCCGGCGCGCGGGCGGGCCTCGTCCCCCCGCCCGGCATGATTGTGAGCAATGAATTTCCCGGCTTCCAGGATCGGGAGCGGCAAGCCTCGATCCTGGTCACCGAAATGGCGGCGCAGAGCCATGAGCGGGCGCTGCGGGAATTCTCGCCGGACAGGTTCAAGCTCCAGGGTCTGGAAGAAGTGGTGCGGGAAGATCTCGCGCTCGCAGAGGGCAGGGGGTTGATGGTCGCCGCCCGGTCCGCGACCGGATCGCCGGCCGCGACGCGCTGGGCGCTGCTGGCGCTGGTCAAGGACGTGACCGTGGTGCTGGTGGCGGTCATTCCGGACAGCGCCAAGGGTACCTATCCGGATGCGGCGATGCGCTCAGCGTTCGCCAGCCTGATCATCCGGCCGCGGCTTCCGACCCAGGATCTGCTGGCTTTGCTGCCTTACACCCTCAGCGATCTCGCCGGCTTCCGGCTGCTGACTGCGAGCCCGGACGGCACCGCGATGCTCACCGACGGGCCCGCGGATACCCCGCTGCCGGTCGAGCAGCCATTCCTGCTGGTTGCGCTGCGCATCGCGCCGACGCCGCAGCCTGCGGAACGCGAGGCCCTGGCACGCCGCGCGCTCGGCGCTGTGGTCGGCCTGGAAAATGTCACGATCACGCGGTCCGAAGCGATGCGCGTCGGCCCGCTGCAGGGCCACGAGATTCAAGGCGAGTCCATCGACCAGAAGCAGGGCACGCCGCTGCGTGCGGTGCAATGGGTGATGTTCGGCAACGGCGCCTTCCTGCAACTCTACGGCATCGCGCGCGGCGACGTCTGGAATGCGGTGTATCCGCGGCTGCGCGCCATCCGCGACGGAATCCGCCCGAAGTGAGTTTCTCCGCTTGCTCCGATCACGGCTGTTTCACAACCAAAATTCACACTCTTCTTACCGCCGGCGGCCAAGGTCCGGCTTGAGATGGCGCGCGAAGCAGCTTACCCATGAGGCTGCGACGCCACGTCGACGGGAGGGAAACATGTTCCTCAGCCTGCGCGTTTGGTGTGGACTTCTAGCGCTCGTATTCCTTGTGCCCGGCGCGCATCACGCCAGCGCGCAGGGTAAGCTTGACGCCCGTTACACGATCGCGGTCGCCGGTATTTCGGTCGGCCAGGCGGTGTGGAAGGTCGATGTCGGGCAGGACCGCTACACGATCTCGGCCAATGGCGGCGCGAGCGGTCTCCTCAAGGTGCTGGTCAGCGGCCAGGGCGAGGCCACGGCGCAAGGCCTGATCCAGAACGGCATTCCGGTGCCGGTGAGCTATCTCTCGAAGATGACGTCGGATGACGAAGCCTCCGACGTCAAGGTGACGTTCGAGGATCGCAACGTGAAGGACCTCGTGGTCGCGGCGCCTCCGCCACAGCTGGATCGCGTGCCGGTCACCGACGCGCATCGCAAGGGCGTGATGGACCCGCTCACCGCGCTGGTGATTCCGATGGGCGGATCGAGCGATGTGATCAGCCTGGGCGAGCAGCTTAGCGATGCGGTGTGCAAACAGGCGCTGCCGATCTTCGACGGACGGCGGCGCTTCGACCTGCGCCTCGCCTATAAGCGCGTCGACCGGGTCAAGACCGAGCGCGGCTATCAGGGGCCGGTGGTGGTCTGCACCATGACATTCCATCCGATCGCGGGGCATCGGCCGTCGAGCACGCTGACGAAATATCTCTCCGAGGGGCGCGACATGGAATTGTGGCTCGCGCCGATCGCCGGCACGCATCTCGCGGCGCCCTATAAGCTGACCATCGCCAACATGATCGGCGCCATGACCATCAGCGCGACCCAATGGGACACCGTGTCGCTGGCGAAAGAACGCGCCTCGATCGTGGTCGGCCCGCAGGGCAACCCGACCGTGAAGCGCGCGCCGGGGCAGTAGCCGGCGCACAATAGCGGCGAAGCCCTTGCGTCGGCTCGCCGGTGGCGGCACATGTTTCGCCATGCCGTCATCCACCGAACCCGCCATCGCCGTCGATCATCTGGTAAAGGTCTACAAGACCGCGCGCGCCGTCGACGGCATCTCTTTCGCGCTGGAGCGCGGGTCGATCATCGGCCTGCTCGGCGGCAACGGCGCCGGCAAGACCACCACCATCGGCATGATCATGGGCCTGGTAGCGCCGACCTCCGGAACGGTGCGCGTGCTTGGCTGCGACATGCCGCGCCAGCGGTTCCAGGTGCTGCACCGGATGAATTTCGAAAGCCCCTATGTGGACCTCCCGCACCGGCTGACCATCCGCCAGAATCTCAAGGTGTTCGGCATGATCTATGGCGTGCAGGACATCGCCGCGCGGATCGCGCATCTCGCCGAGCAGCTCGATCTCACCGACCTGCTGGAGCGGCCGACCGGCAAGCTCTCGTCCGGCCAGAAGACCCGCGTCGCGCTCGCCAAGGCGCTGATCAACAGTCCGGACGTGCTGCTGCTCGACGAGCCGACCGCCTCGCTCGATCCCGACACCGCGGACTGGATCCGTTCGCGGCTCGACACCTACCGGCGCGAGCGCGGCGCGACCATCCTGATGGCGTCACACAACATGGCGGAAGTGGAGCGG
>CANKHJ010000173.1 GCA_947481635.1 Bradyrhizobiaceae bacterium | reverse complement strand
GGGGGCGTCTTCTAGAGACGGTCCTGAAGGCGGAGCAGGGTGCGGTGCCTGCGGCCGTGGCTCGTAACCACGCACTCGGGCGACCCCGGGACTCCGCCCGGCGGGCATTACGACCCGCCTGCGAGGAGCTCGCTGGACTGGATCGGCGCGTTGCCGGTCAGGTTCGCGCGGCCGGGTCGATAAATCCGCAAGTGGAGCGCCGAGAGGCGGGCGCGTCGATCGCAAGACGCGCGCTACACCTTCGCCGGTGTAGCTTCCAAGATTGCGCCTCCCGGCGCTCCGCTCCCCCCTCGCTTGTCGAGCATGGGGGGAAATTGCAAAGCTCGGGCGCGCCGCGCCGCGAGAACAATTCATGCCGTCCGGAAACTTCCAATGACCGAGCCCACACCGATCGACAAAGATAACGACGACATCGCGGGCGCGACGTCGTCGACGAATCCCGGATCAAAGCGTGGCATGAAGAGATCGGCATGACGGAAACGGCGAAGAGCCGAGCACAGCCTTTGAGAACGATCCGCTATGCCGAGCCGCGGATCGTCGGCGAAACGCTGGCCGACGGCAGCCTGTTGCTGCGCTCGACCGAGGCGCTCCGACATCATGAGCCGAGCCTCGCGCGGATGTTCCGTACGGCGGTCGAGCGCGCGCCCGCCCGCGATCTCTTCATGGAGCGCAACGCAGAGGGCGGGTGGCGGCGCGTCACCTATGCCGAAGCGCGTGTGGCCGCGGATGCCTTGGCGCAGAACCTGATCGACCGCGGGCTGTCGGCGCAGCGTCCGCTGATGATCCTCTCCGGCAATGGCATCGACCACGGCCTGCTGACGCTGGCAGCCTACACCGCCGGCATTCCGCTGGTGCCGGTGTCGGTCGCCTATTCGCTGCAGAGCCAGGATTTTGCCAAGCTCACATACATCGCCGAACTGATGTCGCCGGGGCTCGTCTATGTCTCCGACACCGCGCCTTTCGCCAAGGCGCTCGGCGCGTTGAACCTCGACGGCGTCGCGGTCGCCGCTGGCCGCAACGGCGCGAACCTTCAGAGCGTGATCGCGCTCGACGACATGCTGCGCACGACGCCCGGTCCCGCCGTCGAACAGGCGATGCGCGAGACCGGCGCGGAGACGATCGCCAAATTCCTGTTCACCTCGGGCTCGACCAGCCTGCCCAAGGGCGTCATCAACACCCACGGCATGCTCACCGCCAACCAGCAGCAGGCGGCGCAGGTCTGGCCGTGGATGGATGAGCAGCCTTGCGTGCTGGTGGACTGGCTGCCTTGGAATCACACCTTCGGTGGCAACCACAATTTCAATCTGGTGCTGCGTCATGCCGGCACGCTGGTCATTGACGGCGGCAAGCCGGTGCCCGGGCTGGTCGAGCAGTCGATCCGCAACCTCGCCGACATGCCGCCGACGGTTTATTTCAACGTGCCGGCGGGCTTCGCGGCGCTGCTGCCGTTTCTCGAACGCGATGCGGACTTCGCGCGCGCCTTCTTCTCGCGGCTTCGGCTGATCCTCTATGCGGCGGCGGCCTTGCCGAAGGACATCTGGGAACGGCTGGAGGCCGCGTCGTCGCGCGCCTGCGGTGCGATCGTGCCGATGACCTCGTCATGGGGTTCGACCGAGACCGCGCCGATCGTCACCTCGGCGCATTTCCCGATCGACCGCGCCGGGCCGATCGGCGTACCGGTGCCCGGGGTTGATTTGAAGCTGACGCCGGCCGGCGACAAGCTTGAGGCGCGCGTCCGCGGTCCGAATGTCACCCCCGGCTATTGGAAGCGTGCCGACCTCACCGCCGCCGCCTATGACGCTGACGGCTTCTACAAGATGGGCGACGCGCTGCGCCTGATTGATCCCCACGACCTGAACCAGGGCGTGGTGTTCGACGGACGGCTGGCGGAGGACTTCAAGCTCACCACCGGCACCTGGGTGACGGTCGGCGCGCTGCGGGTGGGGGCGTTGGGCGCGGCGTCGCCGGTGCTGCAGGACGCCGTGGTGGCCGGGGAAAACCGAGACCGCCTCGGGTTGCTGGCCTGGCTCAACTTGGCCGCCTGCCAGGGCTTGATCGGGGCAGGGGCGCCGGCAGACCTTGCGGCGCTCGCGCGCCATCCGCGGGTCCGCGCGCATGTCCGCGACGGGCTGGCGCGCTGGAACGCCGAACAGAAGGGCTCCTCGCAGCAAATCGCCCGCGTCATCCTGCTGGCCGACACGCCCTCGATCGACGCCAACGAGATCACCGACAAGGGCTATGTGAACCAGCGGCTCGCGCTGGAGCGCCGCAAAGCCGACGTGGAACGGCTGTTCGCGGTTACACCGGATGAGGGCGTGATCGTAGTGGCAGCGGCGACCCAATAGACAGCGCCGCCTAAAAATAAGGCATCGTTGGTCTGGGGCATGGAACCTTGGCGCGTATCGCGGCTTCTGAACTGGCGCGCGGCTTGCAAAGCCAACGGCAAGAGCTTGGGGTCGGGGAATGCAAGCAGCGTTCGATGAGATGACAGGCGCCGACGGCGGTGTGCGGCCGGCCTATGGCGAATTGTCGCGCTGGCTGGCCGAGATCCCGCCCGATGTCCTCGACTATCGCCGCCGCGAGGCCGAGGTCATCTTCCGCCGCTCAGGGATCACTTTCGCCGTCTACGGGGACGCTGCCGCGCAGGAGCGGCTGATTCCGTTCGACGTGCTGCCCCGGATCATTTCGGCCGCTGAATGGAGCCGGCTCGCCGTCGGCCTCGAACAGCGCATGAAGGCGCTCAACCTCTACATCAAGGACATTTACGGCAAGCGGGAGATCCTCAAGGCCGGTCATATCCCCGAAGACCTGATCTTCCAGAACCCGGCTTTCCGCCCGGAGATGAACGGGCAGAAGGTCCCCCACGACATTTACGTCCACATCGCCGGGATCGATGTCGTGCGGGTGGATGCGGACGATTTCTACGTCCTCGAGGATAATGCGCGAACGCCCTCCGGCGTCTCCTACATGCTGGAGAACCGGGAGATCATGCTGCGCCTGTTCCCGGAATTGTTCGCGCGCCACCGGGTCGCGCCGGTCGAGCGTTATCCCGATGAGCTCCTCGCGACGCTGAAATCGGTCGCGCCGGCCAGTGCGTCGTCCGATCCGACCGCCGTGCTGCTGACGCCTGGCGTGTTCAATTCGGCCTATTACGAACACTCGTTCCTGGCCGACAAGCTCGGTATCGAGCTGGTCGAGGGCCGCGACCTGTTCGTCAAGAACGAGTCGGTGTTCATGCGCACCACCGAGGGCCCCAAGCGGGTCGACGTGGTCTATCGCCGTGTCGACGACGATTTCCTCGATCCGCTGGCGTTCCGCCCGGATTCGACGCTCGGCGTGCCGGGCCTGATGTCAGCCTACCAGGCCGGCAATGTCACGCTGGCCAATGCAGTCGGCACCGGGGTCGCCGACGACAAGGCGATCTACAGCTACATGCCGCAGATCGTGAAATTCTACCTCGGCGAGGAGCCGCTCCTGAAAAACGTGCCGACCTGGCGCTGCCGGGAAGAGGAGCATCTCGCTTATGTGCTCGACCATCTCGAAGAGCTGGTCGTGAAGGAAGTCCACGGCTCTGGCGGCTACGGCATGCTGATCGGGCCGATGGCCGACAAGGCGACCATCGCGACCTTCCGCGCCAAGCTCAGAGCCCAGCCGAAGAATTTCATCGCGCAGCCGACGCTGGCGCTGTCGACCTGTCCCACCTGCGTCAATGAAGGCGTCGCGCCGCGCCACGTCGACCTGCGGCCCTTCGTGCTCGCCGGCCGCGACCGCATCCGCATCGTCCCGGGCGGGCTGACCCGCGTGGCGCTGTCGCAAGGGTCGCTGGTGGTCAATTCGAGCCAGGGCGGCGGGACCAAGGACACCTGGGTGCTGGACCGATGAGCGCAAAAAACACGACGGCGAGGATCCGCTGATGCTCTCGCGCACCGCCGACAATCTCTATTGGCTTTCGCGCTACGTCGAGCGCGCCGAATGCCTCGCGCGCATCCTGGAAGTGACGCAGCGGCTGTCGACGCTGCCGATCGCCACCGGTGCAACCAACGAATGGGAATCCGCGGTCGCGACCGCCGGCTGCGTGCATGCCTTCTCCGAGGTCTATGACGAGGCCAACGAGGAGAATGTCACCGAATTCCTCTGCTTCTCGACCGCCAATCCATCCTCGATCCGCAACTGCATCGAAATGGCGCGCACCAATGCGCGGGCAGTGCGCACCGCGCTCACGGTCGAAATGTGGGACGCGATCAACGGCACCTGGCTGGAGCTGAAGCGCTTCGGCAACGGACCGAGCTCGCGCGAGGAATTCATGCGCTTCCTGCGCTGGGTGCAGGAATCCTCGTTGCGCTTCGACGGTTCCGCCTATCGCACCATGCTGCGCAACGACTCCTATTGGTTCTCGCGCCTCGGCGTGTTCCTCGAGCGCGCCGACAACACCGCGCGCATCCTCGACGTGAAGTATCACCTGCTGCTGCCGGACAAGGAGCGCGTCGGCGGGCCGCTCGACTATTTCCAATGGGCGGCGATCCTGCGCTCGGTGTCGGCGCTGACCGCGTATCACTGGGTCTACAAGGAGAACGTGCAGCCCTGGCTGATCGCGGACCTGCTGATCCTCAAGGACGAGATGCCGCGGTCGCTGGCGAGCTGTTATGTCAATATCGTCGAGAATCTCGACAAGATCGCCAAGGCCTATGGCCGCCAGGGCCCGGCGCAACGCGGCGCGCGCGACATCCGCACCAAGCTCGAAAACAGCCGGGTCGAAGAAATCTTCCAGGAAGGCCTGCACGAATTCATCGAAGATTTCATCCTGGCCAATCACAAGCTCGGATCGGCGGTCACGGAGCAGTATTTGATGTGATAGCCTAGCTCCATGCGCATCCGTGTCTCGCATCTCACCACCTACCGCTACGAGGCGTCGCCCAAGTCGGTGATCCAGACGCTGCGGCTGACTCCGCGCAACCATGCGGGCCAGTATGTCGTGTATTGGCGCATCGACGTGTCGGCGGATTGCCGCCTGGCGCAGCAGGAAGATGCCTTCGGCAACATCTCGCATGCCTTCACCGCCGATGGCCCGCTGAACGAGCTCAAGGTCTTCGTCGAGGGCGAGGTCGAGACCCGCGACACCCAGGGGCTGGTGGCCGGGGCGGTCGAGCGGTTTCCACCAAGTCTGTTCCTGCGCGAAACGCCACTGACGCTCGCCGACGACGCGATCCTGAGCTTTGCCCAGGAAATCCGTGCCGCGCATGCCGACACGCTCTCCGCCTTGCATGCAATGACCGTGCGGCTCAACGGCGACATCACCTACGACACCAATCCGACCGGATCGAATACCACCGCCGCCGAGGCGTTTTCCCTGCGGCGCGGCGTCTGCCAGGACCTGACCCATATCTTCATTGCCGCCTGCCGTTCGCTGGCGATTCCCGCGCGCTATGTCGGGGGCCATTTCCATCGCTCCGACGGCGTCACCAGCCAGGAAGCCGGCCACGCCTGGGCCGAGGCCTTCGTGCCCGATCTTGGCTGGGTCGCGTTCGACCCGACCAACGGCATCAGCGCCACCGAGGCGCATGTGCGCGTCGCTATCGGCCTCGATTATCTCGGTGCGGCGCCGGTGCGCGGCACCCGCACCGGGGGAGGGCAGGAGACCCTGACGGTCGCGGTGAATGTGGATCAGGCTATGCGGCAGTCACAGAACTAGCGTAGGTCCATAGGATCGGCATCGCGGTCCTGTTGCGCACCCCCGCTATCTCGTTATCATCCGCCACCTCCACCACAATCGAATCCCCGGTAAAAGCTGCCCATGACCTATTGCTGCGGAATTCTGGTTCGCGACGGCCTTGTGATCATGGCCGATACCCGCACCAACGCCGGTCTCGACAACATCTCGACCTTCCGCAAGCTGCATGTGTTCGAGGAGCCCGGACAGCGGATCATGGCGCTGGCCAGCGCCGGGAACCTGTCGCTCAGTCAGGCCGTGCTCAGCACGCTGAACGAAGGCCTTCCGGACGGCGATCCCGACAGCGAGCCCGAGACGCTGCATAACGCGCCCACCATGTTCCAGGCGGCACAGCGCGTCGGCCGCGCGGTGCGCGCGGTGCACGACATGGAAGGCGGGGCGCTGGAAGCCTCGGACGTCAAGTTCGACGTCTCTTTCCTGTTCGGCGGGCAGATCAAGGGCGAGAAGGTGCGGCTGTTCATGATCTATGCGGCCGGGAACTTCATCGAGTGCACGGTGGATACGCCGTATCTCCAGATCGGTGAGCACAAATACGGCAAGCCGGTGCTCGACCGCGCCATCACCTACGACATGGACCTCTACGACGCGCTCAAGATCGGGCTGATCTCGGTCGACTCGACCATGCGCTCCAATCTCGGGGTCGGCATGCCGCTCGACCTGCTGGTCACACGGCGCGACACCTGCACCGCCGAACTCAACTACCGGATCGAGCCGGGCGAACCCTATTTCCACGACCTGCGCGAGCGCTGGTCGGCGGCTTTGCGCGCCGCCCACAACGCCATCCCGCCGCCGCCCTACCGCAATCAACGCTGAAAGCCGCCGTAAATCTTTACCTCCAGTTAACGGCGGCGGCGGAAACTTGCCCGGACAAGGCCTTGCGACTGCGCCGTTCCGCGGCCGAGCAAGCGATTTGCAATCTCTTTCACCTAGGGTCGTGGCCGCTTCCCCTTGGAAGGGCATGGTATTTTGGCGTTCACTACGAAGCAGGTCGACGAAGGAGCGGAACTGGCCGCCTGGCATCGCGCCCGCCGGAAAGGCGTGGTTGCGATCGGCGTCATCGTCGGCATTGCCATCGTCTCGGTAGTCGTCGCCGTGCTGTGGTCGGCGCGCCAGGCGGATGAAGTCGCGCTCGAGCAGGAGCGCCGGCTGTTCGGCCAGGCTTTGTCCGACCATGCGCGACAGGCGCTGGCGGAACTAGAAGCGGTCGTGACGGCGCCGAATGCCGATCTCAATATGCGGATCAACCTCGACCCGGCCTGGATCGAGGCCCGGGTTGCCACGCGTCTGCGCGCGACCTTCGGCCACGACGCCTTGTTCGTCCTCGACGGACAGCAGCGCGTGGTCCATGCAAGCGGCTTCCGCTCCGGCGCCGCCGATCCGCAAACCGCGTCGATCCTCGCTGCCATCTCCGATCACGTGCAGGGCCGCGGCATTCGCCCTGCCGCGGGGATTAACGTGCCGCTCGCCAATTCGACGCCGGCGCGGCGCAGCATCTTCGTGAATGTGCTGGACGGAGCTCCGGCGATCATCGCGGCAATCCAGATGACCGCCAATGATGCCGCTTTGGATTCACAGGAGCATGCGTCGCCGATCGTGATCAGTGCCAAATTCATCGATGCCGAAAGTCTGACCGAGATCGGGACTCGGCTGCAGCTGCGCAGCCTGCGCATTGCCGGGGAGGATGCGCCGGGCGACGATCACTTCCTGCCGCTGGTCGGGCCGGGCGGAAACCAGATCGCTCGTTTCGCCTGGACGCCGAACCGCCCCGGCGCGCAGATCGTGCAGAGCGTCGCACCCTTCATCGCGGTCGCGATCGGCGGCTTTTCGCTGCTCGCTGCCTTGGTGCTGCGCTACATGCGTCGCACCACCGCAACGATTTCGCGCAGCGAGCATCAGTTGCGTCACCTCGCGATGCATGACCCGCTTTGCGGGCTGCCGAACCGCATCTACTTCGCCGATCGGCTCGAGGCCACCATGGCCGATGTCGCGAATGGCGGTGAACCGGCGGCGGTTCTTTATATCGACCTCGACCATTTCAAGGACGTCAACGACACGCTCGGCCATCCGACCGGGGACGACCTGCTCTGCGCGGTGACGCTGCGGCTCAGTCACGCGGTGCGCGAGCAGGAACTGGTCGCGCGGCTTGGCGGCGACGAATTCGCGGTGCTCACGGCCGGCAGCGATGCGGCGGGATTGCAGACGGTGGCCGGCCGGCTGATCAACACCCTATGCGCCCCTTACGTGATCAACGGACAGAACATCGTGATCGGCGCGAGCATCGGCATCGCCCACATCGACGGCCGCATTGAATCCGCCGCCGACGTGATGCGCTATGCTGACATGGCGCTCTACCGCGCCAAGAACGAAGGCCGCAATCGCGCCTGCATCTACGACACCGCGATGGACGAGGACCTGAGCCACCGCAAGTTCCTCGAAGCCGACCTGCGTGTTGCCATCGAACAGGGCGAACTCAGCGTCGCCTATCAGCCGGTGGTCAACAATTCCGGCGAGAAGATCCTCGGGGTCGAGGCGTTGTGCCGCTGGCAGCACCCGGTGCTGGGCGAGATTCCGCCGGCGGAATTCATCCCGATCGCGGAGAATAGCGGGCTGATCGTGGCGCTGGGCGAATTCGTGCTGCGCCGCGCCTGCCTCGATGGCAAGGCGTGGCCCGGCATCACGGTCGCCGTCAACGTCTCGCCGCTGCAATTCCGCCGCTCGGATTTCGTCGACGTCGTCGAGCAGATTTTGAGCGAGACCGGTTTCGATGCGGCTTTGCTCGAACTGGAAGTCACCGAAAGCACGCTGCTCGGCAATCTCGATTCAGCCGAATTGTCGATGCGTCGCCTGAAGGCGCTCGGCGCGCGCCTTGCGCTCGACGATTTCGGGACCGGCTATTCCAGCCTGCTCTATCTGCGCCGCTTCCCGTTCGACAAGCTCAAGATCGACCGAAGCTTCGTGCATAATATCGAGAAGGCGCACGACGCCGCGGCGATCGTGCATGCGGTGATCGGACTTGGCCGCGGCCTCGGCATGAAGGTCACCGCCGAAGGGGTTGAGACCGCGGAGCAGCATCTGTTCCTGCGCGCCGCCGGCATCCATTCGCTGCAAGGCTACCGCTTCGGCAGGCCTGGTCCGGCCGAAGCAATCACCGCGCGGCTGGCGCATCCCGAGAGCTTCAAGGTCGTCGATCCAGGCTTTGCGATGACCGGCTAAGCGGCCAGTCGATCACCAAGCTTCAATGCAGCCGGAATTCGCTGCCGATCGCCTTGAGCTCGGCCGGCCGGATCAGGCGCGAATGCGCCACCGTGATCGAGTGCAGCGGGCCTTCGAGCTGCTCGCGCCAGAAGGTGAGGAATTTCTGGAGCGATGGAAATTCCGGAAACAGGTCGTAGTCCTGCCAGACATAGCTCTGTAGCAGCCATCGGTGGTCTGGCCGGCGGTACAGGATCTCCGCCGTGGTCAGGCCGTAGCCCTGCAGCTGGCGGCGGAAGTCGTCAGAAACGGGTCTTTCAGTTGGGAATCCAGTCATGGGAATCTCCGTGCTTCCGACAACAAGTGTCGAGTTCCACGGTTCCCATCGCAAGCGCAAAATGTAGGATAGAGTAGCAAAAACAATGTGCTAGCAGCATAGGGGCAGGAGTGCTGACAAAACCTCGCGGCGCATCGGCCTGCCGTTATTTGGTCCAGAATCGTTGCTAGCACTCCGCTGAGATGAGTGCTAAAAACCCGGCGCTCACCTCTTGCGACCGGCCCGAGAGGGCCTATGTCGCGCCCTGACGACGCTCGTGGAAACCGACAGGTGAACCGGCGCCGTCAGCCTCAGAAATCGAATCTCGTTAGAAACCGTGGAGGATACCTATGAAATTTCGCCCGCTGCATGACCGGGTTGTGGTCCGCCGTATCGACGCCGAAGAGAAGACCAAGGGCGGCATCATCATCCCTGACACTGCGCAGGAAAAGCCCTCGGAAGGCGAGATCCTCGCCATCGGTCCGGGCGGCCGCGATGAGTCCGGCAAGCTGATCCCGATCGACCTCAAGGTCGGCGACCGCGTGTTGTTCGGCAAGTGGTCCGGCACCGAGGTCAAGATCGACGGCAAGGACATGCTGATCATGAAGGAAAGCGACATCATGGGCGTGATCACCGACGAGATCGCGCGCAAGAAAGCCGCGTAAGCAAACAACGACATTCACTGCCGATCATCCTGAAGAAGCCTGCGCTTTGATCCGGGATGACGGAGACCGAAAAAACCAAGGACACTGAAACATGGCTGCTAAAGACGTAAAATTCTCAGTTGACGCGCGCGACCGGATGCTGCGCGGCGTCGACATCCTCGCCAACGCGGTGAAGGTCACGCTCGGCCCGAAGGGCCGTAACGTCGTGCTCGACAAGAGCTTCGGCGCGCCGCGCATCACCAAGGACGGCGTTACCGTCGCCAAGGAAATCGAGCTCGAAGACAAGTTCGAGAACATGGGCGCGCAGATGGTGCGCGAAGTCGCATCGAAGTCGTCGGACGTCGCCGGTGACGGCACCACGACCGCGACCGTGCTCGCTGCCGCGATCGTGCGCGAAGGCGCCAAGTCGGTTGCCGCCGGCATGAACCCG
>CANKHJ010000172.1 GCA_947481635.1 Bradyrhizobiaceae bacterium | reverse complement strand
AATCCATACGCGCGTGATCTCGACCGAGGACAAGCCGACCGGCATCGGCGAGATCGTGCTGCCGCTGGTCGCGCCGGCGGTGGGCAACGCGATCGCGGCGCTGACCGGCAAGCGGCTGCGCCACATGCCGTTCACGCCGGATCGCGTGAAGGCCGCGCTCGCCTGATCGGGGCTGCCGTCATCCCGCCGCGGCCTCTGGCTGCGGCGGGATTTGTTTTGCGGGGTCGGGATCACTAGATTAGCTCCGACCCAGATTGAGGAGAGTTGCCATGGCGCTCGACGACAAGACCCAAATCGAGCTCGAAGCCGCCGTGCTGCGGCGCCTGATCGAGCATCTGCGCACCCGCACCGACGTGCAGAATATCGACCTGATGAATCTCGCGGGCTTCTGCCGAAATTGCCTGTCGAACTGGATGAAGGATGCCGCCGATGCCACAGGCGTCGCGCTGACCAAGGACCAAAGCCGCGAGGCGGTCTACGGCATGCCGTATGACGAGTGGAAGGCAAAGCACCAGAAGGAAGCGTCGCCGGCGCAGGCCGCGAAATTCGACGCGTCCAAACCGCAGCATTGATCACAATACCGGCGTCCATCGAAGACGATTTCGCGACGTGAGATGGATGGCCGGGTCAAGCCCGGCCATGACCGTGATTGTTCCACTGTGGGTAACGTGGATCACTGGCCTCTTGGCTTGACCTCAGGGCCTCATGCTCCGACACCTGTGGACCAGATCGCGTTGAGTCCCTGTCAGGAGTATTCATGGCCCAGGCCGCAGCCGCCGAACAAGAAGAAGTCGCCCATCGGTTCGCCAAGGACCAGCTCAAGGCTTTCGTCGAGCGCGTCGAGCGTCTTGAGGAGGAAAAAAAGGCGCTGTCCGACGATATCCGCGACGTCTACGCGGAGGCCAAGGGCAATGGTTTCGACGTGAAGGCGCTGCGTACCGTCGTGAAGCTGCGCAAGCAGGATGTCGATGAGCGCAAGGAGCAGGAAGCGATCCTCGAGACCTACCTGCATGCGCTCGGGATGCTGAACTAAGCGGCCAGCTCGCCGCTACTGCAATGCGGCGCTGCGTTGCGGGGCGAATGTCACGGTGGCGACGAACACCACGGCCTCACCGCTGAAGCGCTTGGCGGTCATGCCGAGATGCGGGTTTTCGGAGAAGGTCATCATCACGGCCGTTGCCGGTTTTGCCATCATTGGCGTCAACCGGGTGTAGTCCGGCGCGCCGAATAGCGACACGCTCATGAAATGCGCGGCGCTCGGCGCCAGCACCATCGCGCGCATCCACGGATTATCGATCGTGTGGTTCGGCAAGATGCCGCCCTTGGTCGCGACGGTGCCGTCCTTGGACGCCGTCACGCGCGCCAGCGCGGCGCCCATCGGCAGCGGTCTTTCGGCAGGACCGATCTCGGCTTGTCCGGCATAGGCGAGCGCGAGTTCGGCCGGCGCGCGATCGTTGCGGCCACGCGCCAGCGCGATCGCCGCAAGCGGCGAGCCGGAATCCGGAACGCCCTGCCAATAGCCGCGCGTGTTGATCACGTCATTCGCGCTGAGCGCGGCGGGCGTGGCGCGCGCTTGCGCCGGACGCGGCAGCGACGGGACCATCGCCGCACTGGCGACCTGCAACGTCGCGGGCCGCGGTGGCGGCAGCCGTACCGCTGCAGGCTTGTCGGGTGTTGCGGCGGCGAGCGCGAGAATGGCGGGCTTGGTGCTGGCCGATTTCGCGCTGGCGGTGGTCGCCTGCGCACCGTCGTCGTCTTCTTCCTTGGTCACCTTGCCGAACAGGGCGGTGAGGAAGGTGCGCGACGCGGCGGTCTGTGACTGTTCGCTTGCGATCACGCCATTGCTGCGCGCGGCGGCCAGCGAAACCCCGGACGGGTTGTTGCCGCGACGCCGCACGTCGGCCATCGCAAGCGCATAGCCGGCAAGCGGCCGGCCATCGGACGGGATATGCACCGTGCGTCCATCCGGGAACACGCGCGCGAGCTGTTCGTGGGTCATGCGCGGCCAGTGGCGCACGCTACCGACATCCAGATGGACGAACGGCGATCCCGAGGTCGGATAGAAGCCAACGCCGCCGCGCTCCAGGCGCAGCCCGGCGGCGCGCAGGTCTTCCAGCGGCACGCCGGGAATCATGAAATCCATGGCGTTGCCGCGCATATGCTGGCTCGCCTCGGCGACGCCGTTGGAGCGCGCGCGCAACATCGCGTTGGTGGCCGGCGAGCGGTAGGCGCTGATGATGTTGATCGGCTCTTTGCCGCCGACCTCGCGATAGACTTCCCACACGGCATCGATCAGCCGTGGGTCCATCGTGGTGGCTTCATCGCGGCGCCAGTCGCGCAGCTCCCAATTGATCTTCTTCAAGGCCTCGTCGTCATAGCGCCCGTCGCGCTTGTAAGTGACGGTGAGGTTTTCCTTGGTGTGGATGTGGTGGAACGAGATGGTGCGGGTGTCGCCGTTTGCGACCGCATCCTGCAGGCTTTCGCCGGCGAAGAGCGAGATCAGGACAGCGAGACTGATGCGATAGCCGGCGCGCGCCTGGCGGTGTCTTCCGGCAACTCTGCGCGCGCGATCACTTGGCACTGCTGTTCCCGCAAAAACGCTACACCGCCGCGGCGGACAACCACGGCATGGCTAACGCAGTCTTGTCGGGAAGGGTTAATGCGGTGTTAACCGCCCCTTTTCCCCCCAACGAGCAGGCAGGTTAGGGGCCGAGTATGGCGAAAAGTGGCCTTGGACTGGCGGAAGGGTGAAGCCATACCTCGGTACCGCCGGACTGTATGGACGCGCCAGGCCAAAACGAAAAATGGCCGGTTTGACACGGCCATTTTCAGATTGATATCCGCGGAGTGTGCCTAGCGGAAAATCCGGAAGAAACTTTCGATCGGCGACGACGGCTCCTGCTGGGCCGCGACGCGCTTCGGCACCGGGGTGCGCTTGACCTGGGCCATCACTTCTTCCTGGCCATAGTCGCGGTCGTTGCCCTTGAGCGCGGCGAGCACCCGGCCGTCGTGGCTGTAGATGTCCTCACGGACCACCAGGCTGCCGGCGTCGTCGACATAGGCGGTCTGGTACGTGAGGTGCACGGGGATCTTGTCCTTGAAGTTCAGCCAGGTCTCGCCCTTGCCGAACATCGAGGTCAGTTTCTCCGCGGTGTAGCCCTGACCGGGCAACGCGATCGAGGCGAGCACCGCGCCGAACTGATCCGGATTTTGCACGCGCATGCAGCCATGGCTGTAGGAGCGGCGGTCATGCGCGAACAGATGCTTGTCCGGCGTGTCGTGCAGGTAGACCTGGAATCTGTTCTGGAAGTTGAACTTGATGCGGCCGAGCGCATTGCCCGGGCCGGGCGGCTGCGAGATGCTGGTCGAGCCGTCGCGGTTCTGTGAGACCTTGAAGCCCATGCGCGAGAGTACGCCCGGGTCCTGCTGCATCGCCGGCAGGTATTCGCCGTAGATGATCGAATCCGGAACGTGCCAGGTCGGGTTGACCAGGATGTTCTCGATCGCCGAGCTGAAGATCGGCGTTGCGGTGTTCGGCTTGCCGACCACGACGCGGGTGCGCCAGATCACCGCCTCGTCCTTCACGACCTTGAGCGTGAAGTCCGGGATGTTCAGCATCACATAGGCTTTGCCGAGATCGCGTGGCAGCCAGCGCCAGCGCTCCATGGTGGCGACGACGGCGTCGACTTGGCGATCCTTGCGGACGCCGTTCATGGCATCGATGGTCGCCTGATTGAGGATGCCGGTCTCGGCGAGCTTCTTGCTCGCCTGGAACTTCTTCACCGCATCGGCGAGCGTCGCATCATAGACCTTGTCGTCGCCGGTCAGGCCGAGACGCTGGCGCAGCGCCGGAACGCGGGCGTCTTCCGTCGGCTTCTTGCCGGTCGCGACCTTGAGCGCATTACCGTTCGGGATCTGGACCGACGTCGCCTCGTCCTTGGTGCCGCGCAGCTCCGCGAGCTTCTTGCGCAGCAACTGATAACCCTCATGCGGCGGCTCGAAGCTGGCGAAAGTCTTTTCGAGGTCATTGCTGGCGGTGATCTTGGCCAGAACGTCGGTCGGCTCCGGCATCGGCAGCTTGTATTCGATATTGGCGCTGATGCGCGACGGGTCGGTGCGGCCCGACTGCACATGGCGCGCGTAGGTCAGCGCGACCGAGGTGAATTTCAGCTCGGCCTCGGCGGCCGCGTCGGGAGTTACTCCGGCGGCGATATCCGGGGCGCGATAATCCTTCGGGTCGAGGCCGATCATCTCGGCCTTGGCGAAGGTCGCGCGCGCCTGGTTGGCGCGTGTGGAGGCTGCGCCCTTCTCGGTCCAGAGCGGTGCGAAGCTGCGGCCCTGATAGAACGCCTCGATCGCGCCGCGCTCTTTCTTGTTCGGAATGATGCGCTCGAACTGACGGCCGGCGATGATCTCGCCCAGCTTGCCGGCGATCGCCTGGTCGGCGGGATCGAGTCCGGTGGTGAGGACAGGCGCGGCCGGCGGCGTCGCGGGAACCGAGGCGGTGGTCGCCGCGGGAGCTGCTTCGACCGGCCTTGCCGGCGCTGCGACCACCGGAGCGGGCGGGGCAATGGGTGCGGCAGCCTGGACGGGTGCGACCGGGCTGGGGGGCGGCGTCTCGGCCATAGTCGGCACCGGGGCCTCTACATTGGCACCCGGCGCGGCGCCCAAGTCCTTGATGGTCGGCGGAGGGGCGTCCGCGAGATCCGGCATCGGCACCAGGGCCGAGATAGCGGCGTCCGCTTCCGATTCGGCCCAGGCTTGGGATCCCGGTGCAGCCAGGACCGCGGCCAATGCCGTGCCGATCAGAAGATGAGTGAGGCGAAATCCGCGCATCGAGTCGCTCCTACGTGTACCGGCTAAGCCAATAAAGAGTGTGGCCAGCATGTCTTAGCCAAAACATGGCCGGGAACCGCAAGATTCCCGACCATGAGCCAGTTGTGACTTTTGCCGGAAATCCTGAAAATTGCCAGCGGCGTGCAGCCGCACGTCCCGCTATTCACGCGAATTTGCCCGTGGTGTCACTCGGCTACAACGGGCTCGCTCTCCGCGGCGCCGTTTTCGCTCGCAAGCCCGAGACTTTCGAGCTTCCGGTACAATGTGGACCGCCCGATGCTCAACCGTCGCGCAACTTCCGACATCTGCCCATCGTAATGCGCGATCGCGAATCGAATGGCCTCAGACTCGATTTGCTCGAGTGGTCGCACGTTACCGTCCGCGTCGAGCAGTGCGAGCGTCGCACCTGACATCACGGTGTCAGGCGCCAGGGCGTCGATCGACATCGGTTCGTGCAGCGGGGGGGCAATCGTGGGGGCGATATCCGGGGAATGTTCATAGGCGGGTGCGGCATCGGCGGTTCCGTGCTGCACTGAGATCTGCGGGAATTCGGCCGCGGTGATTTCGTCGCCCTCGGCCAGCACGACGGCGCGGAACACCGCGTTTTCAAGCTGGCGCACATTGCCGGGCCAGCGATACGCCGCAAGCAAAGCCAGCGCTTCTCCGGTGACGCGTGTGATGCGCTTGCCCTCTTCGGCGGCGAATCGCGCAACGAAATGCCGCACCAGGTCGGGAATGTCTTCGCGCCGCCCAACCAAAGGCGGCACCGCGATCGGAAACACGTGCAGGCGGTAGAACAGGTCTTCGCGGAAGCGGCCGCTTTTCACGTCGGCGATCAGATCTCGGTTGGTCGCGGACACCAGGCGGACGTCGACCTTGACGGATTTGCGCGCGCCGACCGGCTCGACCTCGCCTTCCTGCACCGCACGCAGCAGCTTCACCTGCGCCGACAGCGGCAATTCGCCGATCTCGTCGAGGAACAGCGTGCCGCCGGAGGCTTCCAGGAACTTGCCGGTGTGGCGCTCGGTTGCGCCGGTGAAGGCGCCCTTCTCGTGGCCGAACAGGATCGACTCGACGAGGTTGTCGGGGATCGCGCCGCAATTGAGCGCAACGAACGGCTTGGTGCGGCGATCGCCCGATCCGTGGATCGCACGGGCGACCATTTCCTTGCCGACGCCGGACTCGCCCTCGATCAGAACCGGGATCAGCGAACGGGCGGCCTTTTCGGCGCTGCGCAACACTGCGGTCATGCGCGGCGAACGCGTGATGATATCTTTGAACGTGAGCGTGCCGGAGCGGCTGCGCTTGATGCGGGCGAGTTCGCCTTCGAGCGCGCTGGTCGACAGCGCGTTGCGCAGCGACACCTGAAGCCGTTCCGGACCGGCCGGCTTGACCACGAAATCCGCCGCGCCCGCGCGCATCGCGCTCACCACATTGTCGATGCCGCCATGGGCGGTCTGCACGATCACCGGAATGTTGACGCGCGCTTCGCGCATCCGGGCCAGTACGCCCAGTCCGTCGAGATCGGGCATCATCAGGTCGAGGATCACGGCGTCGAATTGCGCGCCTTCGGGTCCGGTGAGCAGCGCGACCGCGGCATCGCCGCCGTCAAGCGTCACTGTCTCATAACCGAAGCGGCCGACCATGTGCTCGACCAGCCGTCGCGCCACCGGGTCATCGTCCACAATCAGGATACGCTCGGCCACGCTACCACCCCCGTGTGTCAATTCGGGGCACTCTGGCGGAGCCGGATTAACGGGCTGTTAAGCGCACGGCAGCGCGCGCCATGCTCTAAGCATGCTGCGCCTGCTTGTTGTCCCACCCAGCCAGCGCGGTGGCGTAGCGGTGCGCCGCAACGCGCAATTCGTCGCCGGGACCTTCCTCGCCGACCGCGCGGGCGAGCACCATGCCGCCGACACAGAGCGCCACCACGGCGAGCGCGCGTTGCGTCTCGGCGTCATTGACGCTGCGGTCGATTCCGGCGATCGGGTTCGGGCCGAGATTGGCGCCGAACACGCCGGTCATCATCTCCATGATCTGGTGATAGGCGCGCTTGGCCGCACCGTTCTCGCGCGCGACGTCGGTCGCGAGGCCGATGATCGGGCAGCTTCCATCGACGTCGTCGAGATGCGTCCGTGAGAGATAGGCGTCGAGGATGGCCTTCGCCAACGCCTGGCCTTGCGGGTTCGCGGCAAAGGCCTCGCGCTGCCAGGGCGCCGGCTCGCAATCCCTGAAATGCGTGATCGCCTCGGCGTAGAGCTCCTCCTTGCTCTGGAAATATTGATAGAAGCCGCCGCGCGTCAGGCCGGCGCCGGCCATGATCTCGTCGATCGAAATCGTGGTCAGGCCGTTGCGATTGAACAGCTTTCGCGCGCTGTCCAGGATCCGGGTGCGCGTCTCGACCTTGTGTTCGGGCGCATAGGGCATGGGGCAATCCTTATGTTGCGCAACATTCTCGCGCGAATTCAAAACATGTTCTTGATCATATTTTGCCTGAAACGAAGATCGGCGCCAGTGCAGTCCAACATAGGAGACAGCGATGGCTAACCCGTTCGTTCACGTCGAACTCAACACCACCGATATTGCCAAGGCCAAGGCGTTCTACGGCGCGCTGTTCGGCTGGAAGCAAAAGGACGTCCCGATGGGCGGCGGCAACAGCTACACCATGGTCGATGTCGGCGATGGCACCGGCGGCGGCATGCAGGCCCACCCGGTCTCGGGCGCTCCGTCCGCCTGGCTCGCCTATGTCAACGTCGACGACCTCAAGGCCTCGACCGAGAAGGCACGCAAGCTCGGCGCCACGGTGATGCGCGAGCCGATGGAAGTCATGGGCATGGGCTCGCTCTCGATCATCGTCGACCCGACCGGCGCGGTGCTGGGCCTCTGGCAGGAAGGTGCCAAGTGAGCACCTTACCGTATGTGACGGCATTCTACGCGGCCCTGATCGGCCTCCTGGCCGCAGCGCTGACCGTCAACGTGATCCTCAAGCGCGTCGCGCTCAAGATTGACGTCGGCGACGGCGGCAATCTGGTGATGATCATGGCGATCCGGACGCACGCGAATCTGGTGCAGCACGCGCCGCTCGCGCTGATCCTGATCGGCTGGGCGGAAATGGGCGGAACGTCGAAAGCCCTGATCCATGTGCTCGGCATCGCGCTGATAGTCGCACGCGTGCTCAGCGCCTATGGCCTGCTGACCAACCCGTTGCAGAGCTTCGGCCGCCAGTCCGGCGCCGGGATCACGGTCCTGACCTTGCTCGGAGCCTCGATCCTGATCCTGCTGCGGATCGCCGGCATCATGTGATCGGCGCCAGCGAATACTGAAAAAGACAACCCCGCGGTCCTTCGACCGCGGGGTTTTTCGTCATGGTCTCGACATATCGGGCAGGTGGGGTGTCGGCGAAGAGTTTTTCGCCCCATATTGGCGGTCGAACGTCGCTAGAGAGAGCCCATGGCCCCCCGTACATCTGCCGCTCGAAAACCCGCCGCGCGAAAAACCGTCGCCAAGTCGAAGAAGCCGGCGGCCAGCCTTTTGCCAGAGTGGAACCTGGCCGATCTCTATGCCGGGCTCGATGCGCCGGAGGTGAAGCGCGACCTCGATCGTGCCGACAGCGAGGCGGCGGCGTTCGAGAAGGACTACAAAGGCAAGCTGGCCGAAATCGCGGTGCGGCCCGATGGCGGCGACGTGTTGGCGCAGGCGGTGCAGCGCTACGAGGCGCTGGGCGATCTGATCGGCCGGCTCGGTTCATATGCCGGCCTGGTGCGAGCGGGGGATACGGTCGATCCGGTGCTCGGCAAATTTGCCGCCGATGTGGGGGAGCGCACGACGGCGGCCTTCACCCATCTGCTGTTCTTCGAACTCGAACTCAATCGCCTCGATGACAAAGTCGTCGACGCGGCGATGGCCAATCCCCAACTCAGCCATTACCGGCCCTGGCTTGAGGATATCCGCAAGGACAAGCCCTATCAGCTCGAGGATCGGATCGAGGAGCTGTTCCACGAGAAATCCGTCACCGGCTATTCCGCCTGGAACCGGCTGTTCGACGAGACCATGGCGAGCCTGCGTTTCAAGGTCGACGGCAAGGAGCTTGCGATCGAGCCGACGTTGAACCTGATGCAGGATCCGCTGGCGCGGAAGCGCAAGGCTGCGTCGCAGGCGCTAGCCAAGACCTTCAAGGCGAACCTGCGCAGCTTCGGCCTGATCACCAACACGCTCGCCAAGGACAAGGAGATTTCCGACCGCTGGCGCGGCTTCGCCGATGTCGCGGATGCGCGGCATCTGTCGAACCGCATCGAACCGGAAGTGGTCGCCGCGCTGGTGGCGTCGGTGCGCGATGCCTATCCACGGCTCTCGCACCGATATTACGCGCTCAAGGCGCACTGGTTCGGCAAGAAGAAATTGCCGCATTGGGACCGCAACGCGCCGCTGCCGAAGGTCGCGATGCGCAGCATCGACTGGCGCGAGGCGAAGGACATGGTGCTCACCGCCTATGGCGCCTTCTCACCGCAGATGGCCGACATTGCCGGCGAGTTCTTCACCAAGAGCTGGATCGATGCGTCGGTGCGGCCGGGCAAGTCGCCGGGCGCGTTCTCGCATCCGACCGTGCCGTCGGCGCATCCCTATGTGCTGCTCAATTATCAGGGCAAGCCGCGCGACGTGATGACGCTGGCGCATGAACTCGGCCACGGCGTGCCTCAGATGCTTGCCGCGCCGAACGGCGCGCTGATGGCGCCGACGCCGCTGACGCTGGCGGAGACCGCCAGCGTGTTCGGCGAGATGCTGACCTTCAAGAAGCTGCTCGCCACGACCACCGACAAGAAGCAGCGCAAGGCGCTGCTCGCGTCCAAGGTCGAGGACATGATCAATACCGTGGTGCGGCAGATCGCGTTCTATACCTTCGAGCGCAAGGTCCACACCGAGCGGCGCAACGGCGAGCTCACCTCCGAGCGCATCTGTGAATTGTGGATGGAGGTGCAGCGCGAGAGCCTCGGGCCGGCGATCGAATTGAAGCCGGGCTACGAGACCTTCTGGGCCTATATCCCGCACTTCGTGCATTCGCCGTTTTACGTCTACGCCTATGCCTTCGGCGACTGCCTGGTGAATTCGCTCTATGCGGTCTACGAGAATTCATCGACGGGCTTTGCCGAGCGCTATCTCGCCATGCTCGCGGCCGGCGGCACCAAGCATTATTCCGAATTGCTCGCGCCGTTCGGCCTCGATGCCCAGGACAAGAATTTCTGGAATGGCGGATTGCGCGTCATCGAAGGGATGATCGTGGAGTTGGAGAAGCTGGACTAGGAGCCCAACGTCATCCCGGGAACTTGGGGCGCGATGAGTTTCGCGAGCCGGCCCTTTGCTTCTTCGTCGCCAAGGATGTCCCAGTGATCACGGTCATTGGTGGTGTCGCGCAACGCGTCGGCGTTCTCGAAATGCACCAGCTGCCCGTCGCGCTCCATCAGCACCTGTCCGTCGTCCAGAATTGCGATGGGACCCGCGCCAGCTTTCATGAATAATACTTTTTTCTGTT
>CANKHJ010000171.1 GCA_947481635.1 Bradyrhizobiaceae bacterium | reverse complement strand
TGGGTGCGCCATGATCGCCTCGCTCGTTCCAGGATAAGATGCTGATGCCTATATCTGAATCGGCGTGAGCGTTGCGGAAATCAGAGCGTCATCCGGGGACTGCGGGTTGGTACGAACTCATGACCACCGATACCGAGGGCGCGAAAGCGTTCTACAAGGCGGTGGTCGGGTGGGACGTTCAGGACATGCCGATGCCCGGCATGACCTACACCATTCTCAGCATCGGCGGCACGCAAGTCGCGGGCTTGATGGCACGCCCGGAAATGGCGAAGAACACGCCGCCGGCCTGGTTCGGCTATGTCGCGGTCGATGATGTCGACGCTTCGGCCGAGCAGGCGAAGAAGCTCGGCGGCCAGGTGCATGTCCCGCCGACGGATATTCCGAATGTCGGCCGCTTTTCGATGATCGCCGATCCGCAGGGCGCGGTGATCTCGCTGTTCAAGGCGCCGCAGCAACCGGAGGAATACCCGATGAGCGCGCCGGCCCGCGTCGGCTGGCACGAACTCATGAGCGCCGATGCGTCGAAGGGATTCGATTTCTACAGCAAGATGTTCGGCTGGGTGAAGTCGGACGCGATGGATATGGGCCCGATGGGCACCTACCAGATGTTCAAGCGCGACGGCGCCGAATTCGCCACCGGCGGCATGATGAACAAGCCCAAGGAAGTGCCGGCGTCGTTCTGGTCCTATTACTTCACCGTACCCTCGATCGATGCCGCAATCGGCCGCCTCACCAAGGCCGGAGGCAAGGTCATCAATGGACCGATGGAAGTGCCGGGCAGCATGTGGATCGTCCAGGGCATGGACCCGCAGGGTGCGATGTTCTCGCTGCTGGGACCGAAGAGCTAAAGACTAAGATGCTTGGTCGTTCCGGGCGCGCGATAACGCCGCCCGGAATGGCGGCATATTAGAACTTGTAACCCCCCGGTGTGCGGAGCGTCGTCGGGGCCGGCGATGTCGCCGGTGCCTCGATCGGCTTCTTCAGGATGCTGTAGCGCTCAGGTGCAATGCTCGGCGCTTGCGGGCCGGCATGCTGCGGCGCCAGCGGGACATTGTTGAACTCTTCGTCGAAGCGCTGTTTCTGGGTCAGCGACGCGCCGCGCCAGCGCGCAATCACGGAGTGCACAAGCTGCTCGTCGCCCATCTGAGCCGCCGAGGCACGCGCGGTGAGCGCTTCGCTGTTCGGGATCAGATGTTTTGGCAACTCGCCGAATTTGATCCGCGCCGGCAGCGCCACGCCTTCGCCGAAGGCCAGCACTTCGCGCGTGCTCAGTGACGGCAGGAAGCCGAGCAGATTGGCGGCCGCATCAGAGACCGCCGAGCGGATGATCGCCTGGTCGCGGTCATTCGCCATGCGCATCGCGAACAGCGTCGAGCATTGGGACACGATGGTGGCATCGAGCTCGGCCGGCCGCTGGCTGACCAGACCGAGGAACACGCCGTATTTGCGCCCTTCCTTGGCGATGCGTGACAAGGATCGCCGCGTCGGGCCGAAACCGATGCTCTTGTCGGCCGCCGCGTAGCGATGCGCCTCCTCGCACACGAACAGCATCGGGAAGGCGCCGTCGCTCCACAGGCCGAAATCGAACGCCATGCGGCCGAGCACCGACACTACGGAGTCGATCACCTCGGCGGGGAACCCGGCGAGCTGCATGATGGTCATCGGCTTGCCGTTCGGCGGCAGGCGGAACAGCTGGCACAACACCTCGGCCATTGTGTCGCCGCCGACATTGGCGTTTTCGAACATGAAGGTATAGCGCGGGTCGTTGCTGACCATCTCGATGCGCGCCATCAGCTTGTGATAGGTCATGCGCGAGGTACGGTTTTCGAGCTTGCCCATGCGCTCGTCGATCAGCGCGATCATGTCGGCAAGACGATAGGGCACCGGCGTATCGGCGGTGAAGCCGGTGGTTTTCGGGTCGCTCTTCTTCAGCGCCATGCGGTCGCTCGCGCCGCGATATTGGGTATAGGCGCCCTTGGCGAGTGGGATCACCTCGGCGAGGATTTCCATCTCGTCCTCGGCGCCCGGACGGCCGCCGAGAATGACGTCGACCATTTCCTCGAAATTGAACAGCCAGAACGGCAGCCGCAGATTGCGCGGGTTGAGCACCTGCGCCTTGTCGCCGAAGCACTTGGCGTATTCGTTGTGGCCGTCGAGCAGGAAGATGCGCAGATCCGGCTTGGCCGCGAGCACCTGCTGGAGCAGCAGCGCGACGCCGCTCGACTTGCCGACGCCGGTGGTGCCGAGCACGGCGAAATGCTTGCTCAGCATCTGTTCAACGTTGATATACGCCCTGATCGAGGAGTCCTGCTGCAATACGCCGACGTCGATCGAGTCCTTGCCTTCGACGCCGTAGATGATGCGCAATTCGGCGGGCCCAAGCGGGATGGCCGCATCGCCGATCAGCGGATAATCGGTAATGCCGCGCTGGAAGCGCACCACGCCGCGCTCATCGGCCTTGATCTCGCCCATCAGATCGAGCCGCGCGGCGGCGTAATAACCCGGCTCGCGTACCGAGATCGGCGTGTCGACCGAGATATGCGTGATGAGGCCGATCAGCGTGGAGGTGCCGCTGCGCACCGAGAGGAATTTGCCGACGGTGGTGCGCACGTCTTCGCAATGATCGCGGCCGAGCGTCAGCAGGCCGACGCTGGCCTGTGACCCTTCGACCGACAGGACCTTGCCGATCACCATGGCGCTTGCTGCGCCGGTCGTGGAAAGTCGCTCAAGCACGATACGCCCCCATTGCGACCCGCCTTTTCTAGGCGGGGATAGCTTCGCGCGGTAGGAATATACGGGCGAGCTATAAGCCACGTTAATCAAGCGGTCCCGATGCAACCGAACCCGGCGTGAACCGGAAATAAGGTTGCCGAATGGTTGTCGGAAACCGCGCGATGCTACGGATCGTCAACCAACACCGAAGGCGCGTAGCCCGGCCGCGACGGCCATGCCGGTGGCGACCGCCAGGAAATCGTTGCGCCGCAGGATCATGACCGCGAGCGCCGCCGCAACCGCGAGCATGGTCACCGGCCCGCCCTTGACCGCGACCGGCAGCACCGTCGCCATGATGACCGAGCCCGGCAACGCCTCCAGCATGCGCCGCACCCGGCCGGTGAGCGGCACATGAGCCATCATCCAGAAGCCGGCGAGGCGCAGCACCAGCGTCAGCGCCGCCATCGCCAGCAGCACGGTCATGACGTCGACCGGACCGTCACTCCCGCTCATGCTGCAGCCCTCCCGCGATGCTGCCGGCGATCGCCCCGGCGATCAGGAACCAGTAACCGTCGATCAACCAATCGACCGCCAGCGCCACCAGCCCGGAGACCACCCAGGGAAGCGCCCGGCTGCGGCCGCGCCACATCGGTACCAGCATCGCCGCGAAGAAGGCCGGCATCACGACGTCGAAACCGAAGCGTTGCGGCGCGCCGATCGCCGCTCCCAGCAGATAGCCGGGCAAGGTGGCAAGCACCCAGATCAACCAGGTGATCATCGCGCCGCCGAGAAAGAATCCGAAATCGTTTCCGCCCGCGGCCCGGTAACGCATCGACACGAGGTACCCGGCGTCGGTGTTGATGGTGAGCATCGGATAGCTCTGCCAGGACGGCAGGCCGCCGAACCAGGGCCGCATCGCGGCGCTGAGCAGCAGAAAGCGCAGGTTGACGATCGTCGTGACCAGGATCAGCGAAGCGGCGGCCGCGGCCGTCAGGTCCGCCGGCCACATCTGCAAAGTGATCAGCTGCGCCATGCCGGCGTAAACAAATGCGCTCATCCAGAGCGCCTCGATCGCACTGAAACCCTGCTGTGCCGCCAGCGCCCCGACCACCAGCGCGAAGGCGATCAGCCCCGGCTGCGCCGGCAGCATCGCGCGCGCCCCCGCGCGGAAGGCAGCGAAGCTGAAAGGCGGGAGCGGGTCTGGATGATTCGGCGGGGTCATCGCCGGTCAGCTTGTCCTTGAAATTGCCGCGAGTGCAAAGGATCATTCGCGCATGCGGAGGCCAGCATGCGCCATGTCTTGAGCACGATACGGGTTGGAACGGTTGTCCTCGCCATGCTGACGGCGCTTGTCCCGGCTCGGGCACAGGACAAGGCTTCGCCCCTGCCCGCGCAACTGCCGCTCGGCGTCGATGCCTGTTTCGGGCGCAGCTACGACGCCGCCCATCTCGCGAAGAATCCGCGCCAGCGCGTAACCAGCTTCCACCTGTTCCACGACCTCTCGCCGGACTCGAATTCCGAGAGCTTGGATACTTCGGCCGACGAGATGCGCGAGAATGACGGCGAACACGGCTCGATCAATGTCACCGCGTATGTCCGGCTGCGCGACCGCAAGGGTGTCTATTCGAACGGCTTCTCCTGCCAGAAACGCAAGGATGGCACCGTGCAATGCGCGGTCGATTGCGACGGCGGCAGCTTCGGATTGCGCGCGGCGGGAGACGCGCTGACGGTCGAGAATCGCGGCTTCGTCGTGATCGGCGGCTGCGGCGGAAGCGACGAGGAGCAGAGCGATCCGGTCTTCGTCAAGCCGGGCACCGACGACAAGACCTTTCGCCTCGACAAGCAGCCGCTGGCGCAATGCACCGCGTTGCGCGATGCGCAGCTCCCGGTCTGGGCGAAGCTCGGCCCGCCGCTACGCGAGCGACTGGCCAAGGATGGCGCATTATGCATGACCCGCAGCTACGACGCGAAACACCTCGCGGCGCATCCGAAACAGACCGTGAAGCGCATCGCAGTGCTCGAGGCGCCTAGCAACGGGGATCGGCAGGCATCGAGCGTCAATTTCATATTCCGCACGGAACTGCGCAACGGCCAGAAACTCCAGGGCCGCACCTCGTGCTGGCCGGACCAGTATTCCTATGTCTGCACCCATGACGAGAAGGTCGACGAGCGCGGCAGCTTCCATCTGACGCGCGCCGGCGCCGACATGATGCTGCGCGACCGGCTCGGCAGTCTCGCGGCGCTGCTCAAGGCGAAGCTTGGCACCGACGACCGAATGTTCCGGCTTCAGCCGGCACCGGAGAGCGCCTGCGAATTCTAATCCGCGCTCGGATGCCAGCGCGGAGCGTAGCCCGCGGCAAGAGCGCCGACGATGGACGGCGGCGTCAGCACGACAGCGATGCCGTTCGGGCGTGACATCGTGCGGTCATAGCCCGCCGGCGTCCAGCGCAGCAGACGGTCGCCGCGCAGCGCAAACCCCTCCCCCGATTGCTCAATGACGACGCCATCCGGCAGATCGCCGATCTTGCGCGTCACAGGTGTAGCGAGCCGCTCTGGATGCAGAATGCGATCCATGGTGGGCGCGCTCGGAATCGTTGCGATATTATTTCCAATCGCAAATGCCGCGGCGAACGCCTGCGCGGCCGCGCGCCGGCATTCGAAGCAGGGCCGATGCCCGGCCGACAGCGCCGTGACCTCGTCGAGGAAGAATAATTCGGTGTAGCTCCTGCCCCACACGTCGCGCTGGCGGCCCTTGAAATCGAGTACGCAGCAGATCCATTGACGCGAGGCGAAGCGGCGCGATCCCAGCGTGCGGTCGTCGCGATGAAAGCGCCCGCCGCGGTTACCGAACAGCGTTCCGCGCGCCGGCGACGCGACGAGTTTTCCGAACGGATCGACACGATTTTGCAGCGGCATGACGTCGAGTCACTCGATGTTCCCCGGAGCCATCCGGCTCGCAAAGCCTGTTGTCACTGGCTCAAACCGACCCTACCATGAACCGGCCGCGACCGGCCATTTCGGGGGATCCGCCATGTTGCGCATCATCGCCTTTGCTCTGCTGATTTCAGCGTGGGGTTTCGCCCCCTCGCCCGCACGCGCAGATGACTGGTCGGTCTGCAAGGACAACAACGCACCCGCCGACAGCGCGATCCCGGCCTGCACGCGGATCATCGGAGCCGGCAGGACCAAGGGCAACGATCTCGCCATCGCCTATTATAATCGCGGCGTCTCCTACCGTAAGAAGAACGACAACGACCGGGCGTTGTCAGACTATAATGATGCGATCCGGATCAATCCGAAGCATGCGCTGTCGTATAACAACCGCGCCAATGTCTGGACGGACAAGGACGATTTCGACCGCGCCTTGGCGGATTACAACACCGCGATCAAGCTCGATCCCAAATTCGCGCTCGCCTTCGTCAATCGCGGCGACTCTTGGGACGACAGGGGCGATCACACACGCGCCATCGCCGATCTTGACCAGGCGATCCGGCTCGATCCGAAATATGCGCGCGCCTATAACGTGCGCGGCGTGGTGTGGAAGAAGAAGGGCGATCTCGACCGCGCCCTCGCAGACTTCACCGAGGCGATCCGCTACGATCCGAGATCCGCGATCGCCTACGCCAACCGCGGCGACGTGTGGGACGACAAAGGTGATCAGGATCGCGCACTCGCGGACCTGTCCGAGGCGATCCGCATCGATCCGAATTATGCGCACGCTTACAATATCCGCGGCGTGATCCATCGCAGCCGCAACGATCTCGATCGCGCACTCGCCGACTATTCCGAGGCGATCCGATCCGACCCGCGATTCGTGCTCGCGTTCATCAACCGCGGCAATGTGCACAAAGATCGTGGCGACCAGGATCGTGCCATCGTGGATTTCGGGGAAGCGATCCGCATCAACGCTAAATCCGATGTCGCCTACATGCGGCGGTCCGAAGCCTGGTTGAAGAAAGGGGACACGATCGCCGCACTACGCGACGCCGATCAGGCCGTCGATCTCGACCCCAGAGACCCGGTGAACTATACCAACCGCGCCGCCGTGATGCGCGCGCTCAACCGCAACAGTGACGCCGTCGCGGACTTGCGCAAAGCCCTCACGCTCAATCCCAGCGCACGCCGCAAGGGTGAAATCGAAGCCGCGCTCCAGGAGCTCGGATCGACGCCGTAGCGGATCGATCAAAGTCCGCCCTCAAGATCACAGAACGGCTTCAAAACGCAAATGCCCGGCACTGAGGCCGGGCATCGCGATTTCGCTTTGATGTAACTGAGTTACGCCTGTGGCTGCGGCTCGGGTTCGAGACCGCCGGCCTCGGGACGCGGGCGCGGCTTGCCGGCGGGCGGCACCGCCGAGCCACGCGGATTCTGCGGCTCGATGATGGATTCGCGCGTCGGGCGTTTGCCGTTGATCAGGTCCTTGATCTCGTCGCCGGTCAGCGTCTCAAACTCAAGCAGGCCCTTGGCCAGAATCTCAAGCGCATCACGCTTCTCGGTGAGGATCTTCTCGGCCTCGTCATAGCCCGCGTCGACAAAGCGCCGCACTTCGGAATCGATCTTGCGGCTGGTCTCTTCCGAGACGCTCTGCTGGCGCGACACCTGGTAGCCGAGGAACACCTCGTCGCCATTGTCGCCATAAGCCACCCGGCCGAGCTGGTCGGAGAAGCCCCAGCGCGTCACCATCATGCGGGCGAGCTTGGTCGCCTGCTCGATGTCGGACGACGCGCCCGAGGTCACCTTCTCCTTGCCGAAGATCAGCTCTTCCGCGACGCGGCCGCCCATCATGATCGCCAGGCGCGAGGTCATCTGCTCGAGCGACATCGACAGCTTGTCGCGCTCGGGCAATTGCATGACCATGCCGAGCGCACGGCCGCGCGGAATGATCGTGGCCTTGTGCACCGGATCGGTCGCCTTGACGTTGAGCGCGACGATGGCGTGGCCGCCTTCGTGATACGCGGTCAGCATCTTCTCTTCTTCGGTCATGACGAGCGATTTGCGCTCGGCGCCCATCATCACCTTGTCCTTGGCGTCCTCGAACTCGGCCTGGGTGACCATGCGCTTGTTGCGCCGGGCCGCCATCAGCGCCGCCTCGTTGATCAGGTTGGCGAGGTCCGCGCCGGAGAAGCCGGGCGTGCCGCGCGCGATGGTGCGCAGGTTGACGTCCGGCGCCAACGGCACCTTGCGGACATGGACCTTGAGGATCTGCTCGCGGCCAACGACGTCCGGATTCGGCACCACGACCTGACGGTCGAAGCGGCCCGGACGCAGCAGCGCGGGATCGAGCACGTCGGGGCGGTTGGTCGCGGCGATCAGGATGATGCCCTCATTCGCCTCGAAGCCATCCATCTCGACCAGCAACTGGTTCAGCGTCTGCTCGCGCTCGTCATTGCCGCCGCCGAGGCCGGCGCCGCGATGGCGGCCGACCGCGTCGATTTCGTCGATGAAGATGATGCAAGGCGCGTTCTTCTTGGCCTGCTCGAACATGTCGCGGACGCGGCTAGCGCCGACGCCGACGAACATCTCGACGAAGTCGGAGCCCGAGATCGTGAAGAACGGCACATTGGCTTCGCCGGCCACGGCGCGCGCGATCAAGGTCTTACCGGTGCCGGGGGGGCCGACCAGCAACACGCCGCGCGGAATCTTGCCGCCGAGGCGCTGGAATTTACCGGGGTCACGCAGGAATTCGACGATCTCCTGCAGGTCCTGCTTGGCTTCATCCACGCCGGCCACGTCATCGAAGGTGATGCGGCCATGCGCTTCGGTGAGCATCTTGGCGCGTGACTTGCCGAAGCCGAGCGCCTTGCCGCCCGCGCCCTGCATCTGGCGCGACAGGAAGATCCAGACGCCGATCAGCGCGATGAACGGGAGCCATGAAACCAGCAGCGAGACGAACCACGGCACGTCATTCTGCTGCGACCGGGCGGTGATCGAGACGCCCTTGCCATAGAGGCGCTGGACCAGCGACGGATCGTTGGGCGCATAGGTCTGGAACGCGCGGCCGTCGGTGAAGGTGCCGTGAATCTCCGGCCCCTGGATCAGCACATCGCGGACGCGTCCCTGATCGACCTCGTTGAGCAATTGCGAGAAGGAGATTTCCTGCGAGGTGGTGCGCTGGCCCGGATTCTGGAACAGGGTGAACAGCGCCAGCAGCAGCAGGACGATGATCACCCAAAGGGCGAAATTGCGCAGATTGGCATTCATTTCAAAGGTCCCTCACGACCGACGGGCCGCCCGGCGATCCGTTCAAAGTACCGGCAAACAGTGGCGGCGCAGCGTCCATCCCGCCTCAATGTAGGAGCCGCAACCGGCCATGCCAAGGCAAAGGCCGTGCGATTTTCCCCATCCTATCGTGATTTGGACGACCCCGCGCGGCTTCGTCGGCCTGTGGTTAAGGCCTTGGTTGCATGGGCCGATCGCCGCGGCGGCGCCGGCTCGACCGTGATCGCGCGACGATCGGCCGTGATCATGGCCCCGGCCAGCGTGCGGCGGCGAGCCCCTTCGGGCGACCGCAGCGCGTCCCACAGCGCCTCGAGCTTGGCGAGTTCGACCGGCGAGCCGTCGCCTTGCCGGGCGATGGCGCGCCCGAGCAGGCGCAACGCCACCTCGTCCGGGTAAGACGATTGGGCCATCGCGCCCCCCTGCTCCGAAACCGCCTCTGCCGCATCGACCATCTGCTCGATCGCCGCGTCGGCGCGCGCCAGCCGTTTGGCCAGCAGCACGACACGCTCCGAACTCAACCCCTCCGCCGCCAGCAACGGGACGATCCCGCGCAGCCGCGTGCGCGCGAAACGCGGATTGTGGTTCGAGGGATCGTCGACGACAGCGAGGCCCGCCCGCGCCACGGTCGCGACCAGCCGTGCCTTGGGGATGTCGAGCAGCGGACGCATGATCGACACGGTAGAGGTCAACACCCGGTCGCGGGCCATGCCCTTCAGGCCGACCATCCCGGATCCGCGCGCCAGCCGAAACAGGATCGTCTCGGCCTGATCGTCGAGCGTATGCGCGGTGAGAACATGCGCCGCGCCGGCGCGCTGCGCCGCCCGCGCGAGCAAGCGATAGCGCGCGTCGCGCGCCGCCTCCTGCAGGCCGGCTTTCGGCTTCTCGCCGGTCCAGCGCAGGATGCGATGCGCGACACCGAGGCTCGTCGCGAGCTTTGCCACGGCGCGCGCCTCGCTTGCCGCTTCCGGCCGCAGGCCGTGATCGACCGTGACCGCAATGAGCTTCGGCCCGTGCTTGCGCGCATGGCGCCAGCGCGCGGCCAGGACCAGCAATGCAGTTGAATCGGGTCCGCCAGAAACGGCGATGATGGCGGCGGAAGCGGCGATCAGGGGCGCGAACAGCGCCTTGGCTTCAGCGGCAGAAACAGCTGTGGCGTTGCGGTCAGCATTTGACACGCTTTTGCTCTCGCTCGACGCCCTGCTTCACGCCGGTCGCGGCGCGCGGATATTTGCGCGCGACCTCGCCGAGCGCCGCACAGGCGGTTTCCTTCTCGCCCAAAGCGGCGAGCGATTGTCCCAGCCGCAACAGCGAGTCAGGTGCCTTCGCCTCTTTCTCGTATTTGGGGTTGGTCGACATCTTCAGGAAAGCTTCCGCGGCCTCGCGATAACGCTGACGTTGGAACAGACTTTCGCCGAGCCAATACTCCGCTTCGGGCGCAAGCTTGTCGCCC
>CANKHJ010000170.1 GCA_947481635.1 Bradyrhizobiaceae bacterium | reverse complement strand
GCGAGCAGCGCAACAGACCAATCAGGAGGGGGTCAATTTTGGACGCCGATACCCCCGGTTAGGGGGTCAAAATTGCACGCCGAAACACAGAGCGCAGGCAGCCTGCAAAGCGACATGCTCGAACTGGCGCGGCCGATCCGGCTGCCGAAGTCGCCGGACCGCAAAGACGGTGACCTCGCGCCGAATTATCACGTCATTCGCCGGCTGCTGCGGCGCGAGGGTTTGCCCTACATCGTCGGCACGTCATATCTCGATCAGCGCATCGTGGATTCGGTCGGGCTGAAAACCCTCAAAACCCAGTCGATTTATCGCTTCCTGGAAATGTCGAGCGCCAGCACGCCGACGCGCGGCGACCAGATGCTGACGCTCGGGACGGCGGACGCGGAGGTCGCCTATCTGCTCGACGTGCCGCTCGGCTCCTGCATCGCGATCGTGACGCGCTGGATCTACGATCAGAACGACACGCCGATCTATCACTCGGAAGGCCAGTTTCGCGGCCACTTCGTACAGACCTCGCGCCGGCTGCGGTAGCGCTTTAGCTTCGCGCGGCTCGCACCGCGTCGACACGATCATCGAAAATCGTGAGCGGAGGGTAGGCCTCCGGATCGGTCACGACATCCAGCAGCGTCGGGCCGTCCAGGTTCAGCGCCGCCGCAAGCGCTACGCCATAAGCATCGGCGGTCTCGATCCGGATGCCTGCGCAGCCACAGGCGCGCGCGATCGCCGCATGATCGACGGGAGAGAAATAGCAGGCGTCCGTGTGGCGCCCGTGCCGTTCGTCTTCGGCATCCTTCTGATAGCCGAGGACCTGATTGTTGAAGACAGTGATGATCACCTTGAGCTTCTCCCGGACGGCGGTCTCCAGTTCCGACCAGACATGGCCGAATCCGCCATCGCCGACAAAGCAAAGCACGGTATTGTTGGGCCGGGCGCATTTTGCGCCGAGTGCCAATGGCAATCCCCAACCAAGGCCGGCCAGCCCGCGCGGCGTGATGAAGCGCATGCCCGGCTGGCTTGCGCGCAGATAATTCGCAATCCAGACGCTCGAGTAGCTGGCGTCGGCCACCGTGATGACGTCGGGGGAGAGATGTTTTTGCACCTCAGCCATGATCCGCTCCGGGCGGATCGGAGAGCGACTGCTCGCGGTGACGTCGGCTGCGTCCTGCTGATGCAATTGCCGTGCTCCGGCGATCTTCGTTTCGATCCGCGATCGGCGCAGCGATGTCTTTGGCACGTCGCGGGCCGCGAGCGATTGGGTCAACGCCTCCAGCGTGAGCTTCGCGTCGCCGACCAGCCGGATGGCTTCATAATTGCGGCCGACCTCAAGTCCATCGATGTCGACATGGATGTATTTCGCATTACGTGGATAGAGACGCCAGGAATCTGTCCCGTTCTGCGCCGTGCGTGTGCCGACCAGCAACACGACGTCGGCGTCCTCCACGATGTCGCGGAGATGCCGCGATGCGCTGCGGTGGCCCATGATGTAGCCGACGACCCCCAGCGAGAGCGGGTGCCCTTCATCGACCGATCCTTTGCCCATCACGGTGGTGCCGACCGGGATGCCGGACAATTCCTGCAAGCGTGCCAGCGCATCGTGGGCCTGCGAGAGATGGATGCCGCCGCCGGCGATGATGACCGGTTGCCGCGCGTTGTGCAGCAATTCGGCGGCGCGCTCGATATCGGCGGACGAAGCGCAGGTCCGGTCGAGCGGAAATGTGCCAAGCGACATGGTGCGGTCGGTCGCAGGCGGCGCGCGCTCCACAAACAGATCCATTGGAATGATGATGACCGCCGGCCCGGGACGTCCGGTGGTGGCGGCCGCAATCGCCATATCGACGTAGTCGTCGATCCGGTCTGCCGAAGCGACACGGCGCACCCACTTGGCGCAGCCGAAGAACAAGGCGATGTGGTCCAGTTCCTGAAATGCGTTGCGGTCCACGCCTGAGCGGGCGACGTCCTGAACGATTGCGAGGATCGGGATCGAGGATTTCAAGGCCTCTGCCAAACCGGGGACCAGCAAGGTCGCGGCCGGTCCGTTTTGCGCGGCGACGACGCCGATCCGGCCGGACAAGCGGGCAAAACCATCCGCCATCGCGGCGCCGGCATTTTCGGTGCGATAGACCACCTGGCGAATGCCGATGTCCTGGCAGGCGAGCATCAGCGCGGAGGGGATGCTCTGGCCGAAGATCGACGTCACCTGGTGCCGCTTGAGGGCGTTCGCGACGGTGTCAGCGACGCAGGCGTCGGGTTGCAGTGACTTTTCCTTTGGCGTCTGCGGCGCGCGCAGCTCTCCCGATCTCATGCCCGAGACTCCTGTTCAGGAGAACGAACCACACACGCGGGACGGTTTTTAACAAGAATAAACTGCGAAACTGTGTATGATATAATGAAACTGACGATGTTCGGCGGGGGCCTGCCCTTCTACCGTCCTGCACAGCAGGACGCGGTCAATCAAGGGCATTCCGATGTTGCAAGCCTCCGACAACGAGCTTTTGACCCGTACCGGCCCCGGCACCGCGATGGGAAATCTGTTCAAGCAGTTCTGGCTGCCGGTGCTGTTGTCGAAGGAATTGCCCGAACGGGATGGACCGCCGTTCCGCATCAAGGTGATGGACGAGGAACTGCTCGCCTTTCGCGATAGCGACGGAAATGTCGGGCTGATCGAACCACGCTGTTCGCATCGGGGCGCCGACCTGTTCTTCGGGCGCAATGAGGAAGGCGGCATTCGCTGCGCGTTCCACGGCTTCAAATTCGATGTCCGTGGCCACTGCATGGAAATGCCGGTCATTCCGCGCGACGAGAATTATGAACGCACGAGGGCGCGTGTCGGCATCAAGAGCTATCCGACGCGTGAAGTGGCCGACATCATCTGGGCCTATTTCGGTCCGGCCCAGGACGTCCCCGAACTGCCGATGCTGGAAATGACGACGGTGCCGCCATCTCACCGCTTCGTGTCCAAGAAATTCCAGCAATGCAACTGGGCGCAGACCGTCGAAGGCGGCCTCGACACGGCGCATTTCTCCTTCCTGCATCAGGCGATCGACAAGACCGACCATCTCAAGATCATGGGCGCATCGGAAGCGGCAGCGAGCGGCGACCCCAATCGCATGCGTTGGCTCAATGATTCAATTCCGAAATATACCATCCTCGAACACGAGGCGGGGTTGGTGATCGGCGCCGCGCGGCAGGCGGATGACGACAAATTCTATTGGCGCATCACGCAGTTTCTGCTGCCGAGCATCAATTTTTCCCCCGGCACGTTTCCCGGCGAGTTGTATCACGGCCAGACGCGCGTGCCGGTGAGCGACACCGAATGCTGGATCTATTGCTACACGTGGTCGCCCGACCGGCCGCTGACCGAGGTCGAGCGCAATCGCCTCGCCGGCGGCCATACGATCCATGCAACGCTGCGTGAAGACTATGTGCCGATCCGCAATCGCGACAATAATTATCTGATGGATCGCGACGAGCAGAGGAATGTCTCGTTCACCGGCATCAAAGGATTGTCGGAACAGGATGCGGCGATCCAGGACAGCCAGGGATACATTCACGATCGTACGCGCGAGAATCTCGGACCGACGGATATGGGGATCGTCCGCTTCCGCCGTTTCGTGCTGGAGGCTGCCCGTGCGCTCGACCAGGGGCAGGCACCTTCAGCCGCGACCAATCCCGAATCCTTCATGGTTCGCGGCGGCGCCAGCGTTGCGGCACGATCCGTTCCGCTGGCGGATGTCATGGTCGGCCGGTTCGGCGACATCCATGGCCGTGTGAGGGACCTGCAGGTCGCGGGCGAATAACCGCTGCGTCGCCATCCTGACGTTAAAAAAAATAGAAATCACTGGGAGGAATTGAGATGACGGGACTCAAGGCATTATGCGGCGCCGCCGTAGCGCTGCTGGCGGTGCATGGATCGTCGCATGCCCAATCCTCTCAGGACTGGGAGCAGGTGATCGCCGCCGCGAAGAAGGAAGGATCGCTGGTTCTCTATAGTGGCGTTCCCGGGGTTCGCGAAACGCCGGTCGTCGCCAAGCTGTTCGAGGCGAAATACGGCATCAAGGTGGACGTACTCGAAGCGCGCGGCACCGAAATCCAGGAACGGGTCAGAACCGAATTGGTCACCGGACGGAATGTCGGTGATTTGTCGCTTACCGGCGGCACCACGCAATTCCTCTACAAAAATCAGGGACTGCTGCAAGTTCATCCCGGTATTCCGAACCTCGGCCGGCTCGCGATCACGCCGGGTATGGACGAGGAAGTGCCAGTCTATGTAAACACCTACGGCCTCGCTGTCAGCACCATCCTGGTGCCGCAGGATCAGGAGCCAAAGAGCTGGCTCGATCTGCTCGATCCGAAATGGAAGGGCAAGTTCCTCAGCGACGAGATGACTACGTCAGGCACCGGCGCGACGTGGTACGGCGTCATGCAGGACGCCTTCGGCAACCAGTTTCACGAACGCATGGCCAAGCAGGCGCTGACCTACGCGCGTGATGTTCGAGAGAGTCCGCGGCGCGTGGCGCGCCGGGAATTCGCGATGTACATCCCGTATCCGATGGCCGACCATAAGAACAACGAAGGCCTGCCGCTCAAGGCGATCGTGCCGACGGAAGGGCTTGCCTATACACCAATCACGATCGCGCTGATCAAGAACGCGCCGCATCCGAATGCGGCGCGTCTCTACATGAGCTTCTATCTCGATAATGAAGCGCAACTGGTCTACGCGACGACCGGTTACCGGGTTTCCACCAACGGAATGGAAGCGCAGACGCCGGAGAAATTCCGTTGGCTTGCCACCGCCAAGCTGCTCGGCCGGCAGAAGCTCGAAGGCCAGCAAGAGCGGATGCGCGAGGCCGACAAGATTTATAACGGACGCTGAGCCCCCGCGAAGGCGGGGCACACAGCTCGCGTTATGCCTGGCCGGTCACCAGGATGATCTTGCCGATATGATCGCTGGCTTGCAGCCGCGCGTGGGCGGCTCCGGCTTCGCGTAGCGGAAAGGTCTTGTCGACCAGTGGCCATATCCGCTTGTCGGCGAACATCGGCCATACTTTCTGTTCGAGCGCGCGGGCCAACGCGGCTTTGAATTCGATCGAGCGTCCGCGCAATGTCGAACCGGTGTGCGTCAGACGTTTCTGCATCAGCGTCCGGATATCCACCTCGGGCTTGCCGCCCTCCAGTGTGGCGATCTGCACGATCCGGCCATCCATCGCGGCGGCCTGATAATTCCTGCTGACATAGGCGCCGCCGACCATGTCGAGGATGACGTCGGCGCCTTTGCCGCCGGTCGCGTCCTTGACGGCCGCAACGAAATCTTCGTTGCGATAGTCGATCGCCCGCGTCGCGCCGAGCGACAGGCAGGCGTCGCATTTGGCCTTGGATCGCGCGGTCGCGAGCACCTTCGCGCCGAACGCATTCGCGAGCATGATGGCGGTGGTGCCAATCCCGCTCGATCCGCCATGCACCAGCAGCGTTTCGCCTGGCTTGAGCCCGCCGCGTTCGAATACGTTGTGCCACACCGTCATGAAGGTCTCGGGGAGGGCAGCCGCTTCAATCTCGGTCATGCCGGCCGGTATCGGCATCGCATTAGACTCGTGGACGGTCGCGAACTCAGCGTAGCCGCCGCCCACGACCAAGGCCGCGACCTTGTCGCCGACGCGCCAGCGCGCCACCTGCGGTCCAAGAGCAACGACCTCACCGGATATCTCAAGACCGAGCGTCTTCGGCGCGCCGGCCGGCACGTTGTAATTGCCCTCGCGCTGAACAATGTCGGCACGATTGAGTCCCGCTCCTGCGACGCGAACCAGGATCTCTCCCTGCTGCGGAACGGGAACCGGCAGGCTTTCGATTCCGAGCACTTCCGGCCCGCCGGGCGTGGTGATCGATACCGCGTTCATGGTCGATGGCAGCATTGGGAGGTTCCGGAGGTTCAAGGACTTTGGACGATCGATTTCATCAACTCAGCCGATTTCATCTGCCAAGGGCAAGTGCAGGTCCATCATGCCAAACATGATTTCGTTGCGCCATTGATGGATTGTCACACTTCAAGGCTCTTTGCCATTGCTGCGAGCCGTGGACCGATATCGTTTTCGAGCTCTCCCGGCTTCAGCAAATAGGAATGAACCACGCAATTGAACGCATAGATGTCGCCGCCCGGTCCACGACGAAAGGGGACGGCGACGGCGTGAATATCCGGCCGTCGCTCGTTTCGCATCATGCAGAAGCCGAGCCGCTGATAGTCGGCGAGGCCTTCGGTGACCCGCGGCCCAAACCGCTTCCATTCGGCCGGCCGTTTCACCTTGATCTCATTCAGGATCGCCTCGCGCTCGCTGGGCGGGCAGGCAGACAGATAAGCGCGGCCAATGGCGCTTCCAATCATCGGCTGGGTCTGGCCAATGTCCGACATGTGATGTGCAACGATCGCGCTGCTTCTGCTGGTTTCGACATAGACGATGCTGGTACGGTCGCGCATCCCGAGCGAGACCGAGCCCCGGGCATGATCGGCGAGGTTCTTCATCGCCGATCGCGCTATCTGACGCACCGCGATATTGGCCAGCAATGGATAGGTCATCGAGATCAGCGCGGGTCCGAGCTGATATTTGCCCAGGCGATAATCGGCGCGCAGGTAACCCAGGCTCGTCAGGGTATAGGCCAACCGCGAAATAGTGGCCTTCGGCAGGCCGGTCCGCTCGGCCAGATCCTTGTTGCCGAGCAAAGGGTCATCGGCGGTAAAGCAGCGCAAGACTTCCAGGCCGCGCGCGAGCGTGGTCGCGAATTGCCGATCACCGGCTTTTTCCGAGAAGCTCGGCAGGGTATGCGAGCCACGCTTCGCTCTCACTGCACCCGCACCCTGGATGGACTTGCGCGCTGTCGGTCGGGCTCGAGATGGTGCCGGTGGTCTCATCTGCTCACCATCCTCAGGACGCGTCGAAGAACTTCCGCTCCTCGTCCGCAAGGCGTTCGGCCCACAATGCGACAGTCTTTCCGCCCGGCGCCGCCATCCGCACAATGGGGAGCCTCGATGATCCGGTCAACGCCATCAACGGCCAGTTGTGGCGCGCCGTACTTAGTTTCCATTGAAGCATTTTGGCGCAGGTGGTCGTATCGTTGCGGCCGCGTGCGCGCCGGTGGGACTTCCAGGTACCCGGACGGGGCCCGGCCATTGCCGCGGCGACCAGTGAAGCGCTACAGACGAAGCTCAACATGACAGGCATCTCAAGACCGATTGAAGAGAGGATAGCGTGACGCAACCGATCATCATTTGCGGCGGAGGAATCGGTGGATTGGCGACCGCGCTGGCTTTGGCCAAGTTCGGCCTGCCATCGATCGTGCTCGAACAGGCCCCCAAGTTCGGCGAAATCGGCGCGGGGATTCAGTTGGCTCCGAATGCCTTCAGCGTGCTCGACCAATTGGGCGTAGGACAGCGGGCGCGCGACAATTCCGTCTTCATCGACGAACTGGTGATGATGGATTCGCATGACGGCGAGATGCTGGTCCGGCTTCCGGTCGGTGAAGAATTCCGGGCGCGCTTCGGCAATCCCTACGCGGTGGCGCACCGCACCGACCTGCATCTCTCACTGCTGGAAGGCTGCGAAGCGAGCCCGCTGATCACGCTCAAGAACAGCCAGCGCCTGGTCTCCTTCGAGGAGAAGGGCGATGGGGTCGTCGTCACGACGGCATCCGGCGAGACTTTGAGCGGCTCGGCCCTGATCGGTGCGGATGGCATCAATTCGGTGGTGCGGCAGGCTATCGTCAATGACGGACCGCCGATCGTCTCCGGCCATCTCACCTATCGCGCGGTGCTGCCGCCGAGCGAAATCCCCGAAGACCTGCGCTGGAACGCCGCCACGCTGTGGGCCGGTCCGAAGACGCATATCGGGCATTATCCGCTGCGTGGCTGGCAGCTGTTCAACATCGTCGCGACCTTCGAGAGCGGTCGCACCACGCAAGGTGCGAATGAGCCGGCCGATCGCGACGAGGTGCTGGCCCAATTCTCCAACGTCGTGCCGAAGATCCGTCAGCTCATGGAGGTCCCGCGCGAATGGCGGCGCTGGGTGTTGATGGACCGCGATCCGGTGACCAACTGGACCCAAGGGCGCGTGACGCTGCTCGGCGATGCCGCGCATCCGATGCTGCAATATTACGCGCAAGGCGCCTGCATGGCGCTGGAGGATTCGCTCTGCATCGCTGACAAGGTCCATGCCGCGCAAGGCGACCTGGCGGCGGCGTTCCAGGCCTACCAGAAGGCGCGGCTGGTGCGGACGGCGCGGGTGCAGATGGGATCGCGGCTGATCGGCCGATATCTGTTTCATCCCGATGGGGCGGAGCGGGATGTGCGCAACGCGGTGTTGCGGTCGCAGTCGCCGCGAGAATTCTATGACGGATTTCAGTGGCTCTATGGAGGTCCGGACCAGGCGCCGTCGCCGGGCTCGATGCTGGCTCCGCTCTCGAACGTGACATCCATGCAATCTCATCGCGGCGCGGCCTGAACATGACCAGGAAGACCATCAATGGTCGCATTGACGTGTATGTGCATGTCGTTCCGCCATTCTACGTGAAAGCGGTCGAGGAGGCCGGCTTTGTGGCGTCGGTCAGCGCCGGTTATCCGGCCTGGACGCCCGAACTCGCGTTTGAATTCATGGCGCAGAACAATGTCGGCTATGCGGTGAATTCGATCTCGCCGCCCGGCGTCAATTTCGGTGATCAGGTCAAGGCAAAAGCGCTGGCGCGGCGCTGCAACGACTATCTCGCCGACTGCCAGCCTGTGAATCGGCGCTTCGAGGACAGAAACTAGACGCTGCATTACTAGCGTTGCTTTGCTGCTTCCGCCTTGGCTATATCAAGTCTGGATTTAAGCCAAGAAGGCGCAGAGCTTGTCTCGCGCTTGGCGACGTTCACGGCTCTCTGAAACATTCCAACCGCATCTTTTGGGTGCCCAGACATCAGTAGCGACATCGCGCCTACAGTAAGGCATTTCCAGCAGTTGACGACTTGGGCTTCGTCCGCTCCCAAAATTCGGATCATTAGCGTTCCTGGCTTTAGCGCAGTTATGTTTGGATCCGAAAGCGTCAGCCACATGAGGATGTCGATGGCTGCATACTTAGGCGTTTTAAGATCGGCCACAACTGCTTCGCAAGCTTGGCGGTACGCATGCGAAAATCCCTGCTCGCTGAGACCGGTTGTGACATAAGTGCGCGACGTGCGTGCGTTCATTCGGCATTGTAGGTAATCAGCATTTGTCGCTGTGACCTCGGGCGGGCGGCGCTTGTCTTTTGTGAGAAGCGTCTGCAGAAAACACGCAATCCCATTGTGTGAGCTGTCATCGCGGCTCCAACGCATCAGACCCCAACACTCCGCGTCTTCGGCAGTAAGCCAGAGCATGTCAGAGGGTTTGGTTTGGTTGCCGAAGGCTTCTATTACGCCCCAAGGCACACCGTGCGCGAAAGCATTTGCGGCCATGGCCGTGTTACATTCGGGAGATTGGGTCCCGTCCGGCATGGCACATGAATGGATGCCCAGACGCCCGCCCATGTAAACGACACGTGTCTCGCCTGAGACGAAAAGCGGCATCGCGCACGCGGAAGCGCAAGACCCTCCCGGCTTCACCACTGTCCGGACGCCGCCGCGCTTATCCATATTTGCTGCCATAGCGAGAGCTTCGCTTACTAAGCCGCCGGGACTGTCTAGTTCTAGAGTGTCAAACTTTGGAAGCGCAGCAAAGTTAGCAGCATCACCTTTTTTAATCGGTCCAGACGCACGCAGGGTAGATTGGTTGCGCCAACTGAAATCCATCGCATCCGCACCGACCACCGTGGCAAGGATGAAGACCGCGGCTATCGCAGTTCGTCTCGACATTTCACCGCCCCCCATTCGCGTTCCTGACGATGCGGCCTCAACTCACGCTCGATCTCACTTCGGTCGGTCTTGATACACGGGCGACGACGAGCGAGATAATTCTTATGACGACGGAAATCCCGTGCCCAGACTGCTCGCAACCGCCGCTTGAGGCGGACAACTCCTGCCCGGACCGCCAGATCAAGATGATCCGAACCCAAGGGCGACGTCTCAAACGAGAATACGATTCTGCCGAGATACCAAATTCAACAGCCTGCTAAAGCCCGCTGCTGCCTGCTTGGCTAACAGCTCCCGCGTTCCGGGTCCCGCCTATGCATTTGCTGCATAGGGCAAATGAGCTCCGAGGGCTCAATTTGGCTCCCCAGGGCCTCAGCACGCGACCACCGCCCTTAAGGCTCCTTATGTTGCTTCGACCTCAACCTGCGGAACTCGACGCAAATCGTTTCGTGCAGGGCAACTTGCGCGGCTTACGTCCTGGTCCTCATCGACGAGAAGATGCCGGTATTTCGCGCGGTGCTTCAGCGACCACCAGGCACGCTTTGATTTGAG
>CANKHJ010000169.1 GCA_947481635.1 Bradyrhizobiaceae bacterium | reverse complement strand
GCGATCATCAGCGCGAGGCCGGGAAAGAACGCGATCCACCATTCGCCCGACACCATGAACGCCGCGCCTTCCGCGACCATGATCCCCCACTCCGCGGTCGGCGGCCGCACCCCGAGTCCGATGAAGGACAGGCCGGCGGCGTTGAGGATGGCGTAGCCCATGGTGAGCGACATCTGCACCACCAGGATCGGAAAGACGTTCGGCAGCACCTGGAAGGTGAGAATGCGCCACTCGCTATTGCCGGAGAGCCGCGCCGCCTCGACGAAGCCGGCGTCGCGGCGCACGTTGGCTTCGGCGCGCGCGACCCGCACATAGAGCGGGAAATTCACCACCGCCGTCGCCAGCACGATGTTCTGCACCGTATTGCCGAGCGCGGCGACGATGCCCATCGCCAGCACGAAGAGCGGGAATGCCATGATCGTGTCGGAGATCCGCCCGATGATGCGGTCGGACCAGCCGCCGAAGAAACCGGCTGCGACGCCGGCGACGCCGCCCATCAGGAACACCAGCACCACCGACGCGACCGCGATGCCGAAGTCGAGACTGGTCGCGACCACCACGCGGCTGAAGATGTCACGGCCGAGCTGGTCGGTGCCGAACCAATGCGCGGCCGACGGCGCTTTCAGCGCCTGCGCGGTGTTGCTCATGTAGGGATCGTAGGGAACCAGGAACGGTCCGAAGAACGCGGTCAGCGCGATCAGCAGGAACAGCGCGAAGGCAAACGCTGTGACCGGATTCTCGCCGATCACATAGCGCGCGTGTTTCAGCGTGGCGGCGGCTGCGGTCATGCCTCAAGCCTCACGCGCGGATCGATGAATCCATAAAGCAGGTCGATTGCGAGATTCAGCGCCACATACATCACCGCCATGGTGAGGACAAAGCCCTGCACCGGCGCGAAGTCCGACGCGATCAGTGCCTCGACCGCGTAGGAGCCGATGCCCGGCCAGGCGAATACCTTCTCGACCAGCACATTGGCGCCGAGCAGGAAAGAGAACACCATGCCGAGCGTGGTGATCACCGGCAGCATCGCGTTGCGGAAGGCATAGGTGACCACGACGGTGAAGGTCGAGAGCCCGCTGGCGCGCGCGGTGCGCACGAAATCGGACGACAGCACCGCGAGCATCGAGGCCCGTGTCATGCGCGCGATCGGCGCCAGCGAGAAGATCGCCATCGTCATCGCCGGCAGGAACAACTGCTTCACCGACCCGACAAACGCCTCGCCATTGCCGGTGAGCGCCGAGTCGATCAGGTAGAAGCCGGTGATGTTGCGTGGCGGGGTGAGGAACACATCGAGCCGCCCAAGCGGCGACGGCGCCCAGCCGAGCAGATAATAAAACACATAGACCAGGATCAGGCCGGTGAAGAACACCGGCAGCGACACGCCCGCCGTGGTTACGATGCGGCAGACATGATCGATCCACGAATTCGGTTTGGTGGCCGCAAGGATGCCGAGCGGCAGCGCGATCACGATCGACACAATCAACCCGACCAGCGTGAGTTCGGCCGATGCGGGCAGCCGTGCCTTGATGTCGCTCACCACCGACTGGCCGGTGGTCAGGGACGCGCCAAGATCACCGCGCACCAGATCGCGGCAATAGAGCATGAATTGCGTCAGCAGCGGCTTGTCGAGGCCGAGCTTCACCCGCACCTGCTCGATCGCCTCGGTGGTCGCCGCCGGTCCGGCGAAATACGCCGCCGGATCGCCCGGCAGCGCACGCGTCAGCAGGAAGGTGACGATCACCACGCCGACAAGACTCGGCAGGGCGACGAGCAGACGCTTGAAGACCAGGCTCATCATCGCGTCTGCTCCCCCCGCCCCCGCCGGGTCCTCGTTAGGCCTTCACCAGCGCGCGATAATCGAGCCGGCGATGGAACCAGTATTGATAGCCGGACACGTTCTTCTGCATCGCGACGTTCGAGTAAGGCTGGAAGATTGGGATGCGCGGCATATCGGTGAAGGCGAGATCGACAAAGCCCTTCACGTTCTTCTCGTAGTTCGCGGTATCGCCGGCCGATGCCGCCGCGCCGGCGGCATCGATCATCGCGTCCATTTCCTTCGACTGGTAGCTCATCGTGTTGAACACGGAATTTTTGCCGTGGTAGCACCATATGAAGAAATACTCCGGATAGTCGAGCCAGCCCGAGAACACGTTGATGTAGAGCGGCATCACCTTCTTGTTCAGCTCGGTGCGGAAATTGGCGCCGGGAACCTTGTTGATCGTGGTCTTGATGCCGATCTGCCCGAGCGATTCCTGGATCAGCACCGCAAGCGGCTCGTTCACCGTGCCGAAGCCGAGATCGAACGACAGCGTGGTCTCGAAGCCGTTCGGATAGCCGGCCTCCGCCATCAGCGCCTTCGCCTTGGCGATATCGGTGTTGTATTTGGTCGGCTGCGGCCAAGCGACGTCGGTCGCCTTGCCGGCCGGCGCGCCGAACATCGGCGATGCAAGGCCGTAGAGCACCGCGTCGACGATCTTCTGATACGGCACGGCATAGGCCACCGCCTGGCGCACCTTCGGATTATCGAACGGCGCCTTGGTGACGTTCATGCCGAGATAGGTGATGCCGTTACTGAACGGCGTCGACACGACGTTGAGCTTGCCCTGCTCCTTCAGTTCGACGAAGTCCTTGTTCGGCAATTCATAGGAGATGTCGGCGTCGCCGCGCTCAAGCAGCGCGCGCCGGTTGCCGGCTGACGGCACCATGCGCCACACGATGCGCTTGGTCTTCGGCAGCGGCCCGAGCTTCCAGTTGTCATTGCGCTCAAGCGTGACTTCGGTGCCGGGCGTCCAGCTCACCACGCGATAGGCGCCGCTGCCGGATACGTTCTGCTTGGTGTATTCGAGACCCCACGGATCTTTCTCGGTGGCATTCTTCTTCACCAGCCCGGAATTCATCACGCAGGGCACGATCACCGCGAGATCGGGAATGGTCAGCCGGTCCTTGCGCAGATAATCGACGCGGATGGTGTGGTCGTCGACGACCACGAACTGCTCCGGCTTCTCCATCGAGCCGGCGCCCATCTGGAAGGTCGGGAAGCCGCCGACCGACACCGCGCGGTCGAGCGACCATTTGACGTCCTGCGCCTTGACCGGCGTGCCGTCCTGGAAGGTCGCGTCCTTGCGCAGCTTGAAGGTCACCGACATGTCGCCGGGATTCATGTCCTCAGCGAGTTCGGGCTTGAACTTGTCGCGCTCGTAATATTGCGTGCCGTTCGGCAGCGTCTTCATTTCGTGGCTGATTAGCCGGTCGTAGCAATTCCACGCGACTTCATAGCCGGGGACATTGGTCCCGACGCCATGGATGTCGACGTTATTCGGTCCGCTTTCGGAAACGACGAGAATGGTCTCGGCGCGCGACTGCGCCTTGGCTGCCGACCAGATTGCCGGCGCCGTCACCATGGTGCTCGCCGCCAACGCTGTGGTGGATTTCAGGAAATCGCGACGCTTCATCAACCCCTCCGATCGGTGAATGATCTGAGAGGTATTCCGCAAACGGCGTGCCAGATCGTCGGCCTAGCTTGCTTTCACGCCAAACGATTGATTGCGCTAAAGAACGGCAGAAAGTCGCAGATTCGCCGAAGGCACCAGCTCATCTGTCATTGCATACAATACCGCATCATTAGATTATTTTTTAGGCAGAAATGGACAGCGCCTGTCCTAAGTCAGTGGGACCGTGAGCGGGTTATAAGAATAGAGCCACTTGTTGCGGTCCTCACCTTCATTGCGGCGGGAGAATTCCGCGCGGATCGCAGCTTCGGACGGCAGATGAAACAGCCTGCGGTTCTCGGTCGACTGCTCGACGATGCGCGCGGTGCGGTCGACCCGGTTGCGTTGATAGAGATCGAGCGCGGCCGCGATATCGCTCTCCTGCCGCAGGGCGCGCGCCAGCACCGCGCCATCCTCAATCGCCATTGCCGCGCCCTGCGCGAGATAGGGCAAGGTGGCGTGCGCGGAGTCGCCGAGCAACGTGACGCGGCGCGTGCTCCAGGTGCGGATCGCCGGATGATTGAACAGCGACCAGCGGTAGCACTGGTTGCGGTCGGCCTTGTCGATCACGGTCTGGATCGCGGGATGCCAGCCGGCGAAGTCGGCCTTGAGCTGCTCCCAGGGAAATTTCTGGGTCCAGGATTCCTCCGAGACCTCGTCGGTCTCAACGATGCCGACGAAATTCAGCAATTCGCCACCGCGCAGGTAGTAGCAGACGGCATGACCGCCCGGCCCCATGAATACCGACATCACTTGTTCGAGGAAATCCGGCGGCAGTTCCGCGACCGGCACAGTGATGCGCCATGCGGCGTCACCGGTATAGGTCGCGGGAATCTCACCGACGATCTGGTGGCCCACCACTGACTTCAATCCGTCGGCGCCGATCAGGATATCGCCGCGCGCGTTGGACCGATCAGCGAAATGCAAAGTCACGCCGTCGGCGTCCTCGGTAAAGCCGGTGACCTTGTGATTGAGCGATACAATGTTCGGCTTGAATTCGCGCGCCTTCGCCGCCAGCAGGTCGTGCAGGTCCGCGCGATGCAGCTGGATATAGGGCGCGCCGTGCTGACGCTCGTGTTCGGCCGAGAGCGGAAACCGCTGGATCACCTCGCCGGTATCATGCAGGCGGAAGACATAGGCGCCTGGGCGGACGCCGACATTCGAGATCGCATCACCAAGGCCGAGATGGCGCAGCACATGCATCGCATTGGCGCTGAGCTGGATGCCGGCTCCGACCTCCGCCAGCGCGGGCGCTTGTTCATAGACCTCGACGTCGAAACCGGCCTTCATCAGGCTGGAGGCCGCGGCGAGCCCGCCGATCCCCGCGCCCGCGATCAATATCTTCCGGTCCGCCATGTCGTTTTGCTTCCTCAGCCACCAGTCAAAACTTGGACGGCCATCTCTGCCATAGAATGGTTCCAGGGCAAGCCGAAGTGACGCTCGCGAAGTTGTGAGCAGCCATGCGGTTCCGGCAGCGAATTCGCGACCGCTTGCGTGTATGTCCAAGGGGACCGGGCCGCTTTCGGGCCTGAGCAACCTGTCCCGGGAGGACAACCTATGAAATTCACGACAATCGCCCCGTTGCTGGCTGCCGCTGCGCTGACCTTGGCCTCGAGCGCCGGCCTGCAGGCGCAGCAGAACACCATGACCTTCTTCGTCAGCAGCGCGGGCCTCGACAAGGGCGGCGACCTCGGCGGGCTCGCGGGTGCGGACCGTCACTGCCAGGCGCTAGCGCAGGCGGCCGGCGCGGGCACCCGCACCTGGCGCGCCTATCTCAGCACCAGCGCGGCGGGCGGCGCTCCGGCGGTGAACGCGCGCGACCGGATCGGCCGCGGGCCGTGGGTCAACGCCAAGGGCGAGCAGATCGCCACGAGCGTCGACGATCTCCACAGCGCCAGCAACAAGATCGCCAAGGAGACCGCACTCACCGAGAAGGGCGCGATCGTCAACGGCGTCGGCGATACGCCAAACCAGCACGACATGCTCACCGGCACCCAGGCCGATGGAACGGCGTTCCCGGCAGACCCAGACCGCACCTGCGGCAACTGGACCTCGAGCGCCGATGGCGCGGGCGCCGCGATGGTCGGGCATACCGACCGCCGCAATCCGTCCAATACCGAAGCCGGCAAGTCGTGGAATTCCTCGCACGCCACGCCGGGCTGCGCACAGCCGAACCTGGTCCGTGTCGGCGGCGCGGGCCTGCTCTACTGCTTCGCCACCAACTGATCGCCAGCCCGTTCGGCACACAGGACCAACACTCAGGGACACGCAGTCGCGCGTGACCCTGAGAATGCTATAAGTCCCGGCGATGACCGCGACCGAGCCGTTCTGGCAAAGCTTCACCGACGCATCTGACCGCAGAACAGCGCCTTACACCGACCGCTATCCGGTGATGGTGGATGACACGCGTTGCCTGATGCTGCCATTGCGCGTGCTGCCCGGAGACGGCAGCCGCGCGGTCGCATCGCTGCTCGTCAATCACGCGTCCTTCGCGGTCAGCAAATGGCTGGCCGAGGCGATGGCGCGCGAGGCGTGCGCGCTGCGGCCGGAGGTGATCGTCGGCCTGCCGACGCTCGGCCTGACGCTGGCGCCGGACGTGGCGCAAAAACTCGGCTTCCCGAATTTCGTCCCGTTGGGATATTCGCGCAAATTCTGGTATCGCGACGACCTCTCGGTTGAGATCTCGTCGGTCACCAGTCCCGGTCAGGGCAAGCGGCTTTATCTCGATCCCCATCTCCTGTCGCGGTTGCAGGGCCGCCGCGTCGTCATCGTCGACGATGTCGTGAGCCGCGGCACCTCGCTTGCCTCCGCGCGCCGGCTGATGCAGATGGCAGGCGTCAATCTCGTCGGCGCGGTGGTCGCGATGGCGCAGTCCAATGTCTGGCGTGAGCCGCTGCAAGGACTGGACGTGCGTTTCGCTTTCGCATCGCCCGGCTTCGAACGCCGCAGCGATGGCTTCTGGCCGATCAAGGATTAGGGATTCGTTATGGCTGCTTCGACCGGACTGATGCTCGGCATCTTCGATCACATGGACCGCGGCGCGGTGCCGGTCGCCGAATTCTATGAAAACCGTCTGCGGCTGATCGAAGCCTATGACCGCGCGGACTTCTACGCCTATCTCGTCGCTGAGCATCATTCGACGCCGCTCGGCATGGCGCCCTCCCCCGGAATTTTCCTGTCCGCGGTCGCGCAGCGCACCAAGCGGCTGCGCTTCGGGCCGCTGGTCTATACGCTGCCGCTGTATCATCCGCTGCGGCTGATCGAAGAGATCTGCATGCTCGATCAGATGAGCGGCGGACGCCTCGAATTCGGCGTCGGCAAGGGCATCTCGCCGATCGAGACACGCTATTACGGCATCGACCCCGACAAGTCGGATGCGATGTTCGCGGAAGGCTACGACCTATTGCGCGCTGGATTGACCAGCAAGTTGCTGAATTTCGAAGGCGCGTTCTATCAGTTCAAGGACGTGCCGCTCACGCTGGAGACCATCCAGAAACCCTATCCGCCGATCTGGTATGGCGTGGTGCAGCCCTCAAGTGCGCAACGCGCCGCCAAGCGCGGCTTCAAAGTGATGTCCAACACCGCGACCGCGAATGTGCGCGCCACCGCCGAGACATACTGGGAGAACTTCGTCTCGATCCCGGGCAGCGGCACGAAACCCGCCTTCGGCATGAACCGCTTCCTCGTGGTCGCCGATACCGACGAGGCGGCCTGGGCGATTGCGCGCCGCGCCTACCGGCGCTGGCATGCGAGCTTCATGAACCTGTGGAATCTCGCCGGCATCGAACCTATCGGGGTGAATTATCCGCCCGAGATCGACGGCCAGGCAGCCGACGGCCGCGCCGTCATCGGCACGCCGCAGGCGGTGCTCGACAAATTGCAGGCCCAGGTCGAGCAGACCGGGGTGAATTACCTCGGCTGCCGCTTCGCCTTCGGCGACATGTCGCTGACGGAATCGATGCGCTCGATCGAGCTGTTCGCTGAGCAGGTGAAACCGCATCTGCGCGGCGCCCAGCGGGTCGCGGCGGAGTAACTAAATTTAGAACTGCCAGCCGATCAAGGCGTCCAGCGAGATCCGCCCGCCGCCATGCACCAGGAAATACAGCGCGGCGCAGGACCAGATCACTGGATATTCGACGCCCTGATTATTCCAGAACCAGCCGAATTTCCTGTGCTCGACGATCGACATCAGCAGCAGGATCAGGATCGGGATCGCCACCACGCGCGTCAGCAGCCCGAGCGCCAGCATCGGACCCAAGACCAGTTCGGTGATCGCGATCACCGGCGCCCAGAGCTGGCCGGGCTTATAGCCTTCGTTGTTGAGGACATCGCCGAGCATCCGCACCGAATTCACCGGCATGCCGGTATTCGGAAAAAACCCGAACGACATGCGCAGGCCGTGCGGCATCAGGCAGAGCGCCACCGCGACGCGCAGCAGCGCCTCGACCCAGGGCCCGAGCGCGGCATAAAGCGGCGCGAGTTGCGGAAACACATAGCTGGACATCTGATCCCCCCGACCGGCGAACGCGCGGCGTTGCGCAGGTTGCAGGAGTAGAAGCCGAGCCTGTGGCCGGCGTCAATCGCGCGGCTTGGTCCAGCTCTTATCGGACGCCGTGTCACGCCGCTCGGCGGCCGTCAGGAATTGCCGCTCCACCTCGGCAACCGTGGCGTGGTCGGTGAAGCGCTTGTAATCCGCCGCGCCGTGAAGACCGGCGGCAGAGCGTTCGCGCCATGCGTCGATTGCGGCGGGCCCCTGCGCCTTGACCTCGTGCAGCAGGTCCCAGGCGCCCTGCAACCCGGCCGAGGCGGTGAAGGTCGGAAACAGCGCGACCCGCGCGCCAAGCTGCCGGTATTCATCGAGCGTCGGATTGGGCTCGACGCTGCTCCACCAGTTGCACAACACCGGCGCAGGCGTCGCGGCGCAGACCTGACGCAGTTGCTCGCGCGTCTGCACCGCATTGAGCCATACGACATCGGCGCCGCCGTCGCGGGCATAGGCGACGCAGCGCGCGACCACATCGTCGAACGTCGTCCCCTCCGCGCCAATCGCATCGCAACGGGCGAAGATGACGAATTCCGGATCGATCGCATCGCGCGCCGCCACCGCGGCCTGTATCTTCCCGACCGCCTCGCTCTGCGAAATGACGCGCCGCCCGCCGAGCGTGCCGGATTTCTTTGGCGCTTCCTGGTCTTCGAGTTGCAGCCCGGCAACGCCCGAGCGCACGACTTCCTGCACCGCGTAATGCACGTTCACCGCATTGCCGAAGCCGGTATCGGCGTCGAGCAGCAGCGGAATCGTCGTGCGCGCGGCGCAATGGCGCGCGTGGTCGACGATGTCGCGCAGGCCAAGCACGCCGTTATCCGGAATGCCGAGCAGGAAGCCCGACATCTGCGAGCCCGCGAGAAAGAACGACGTGAAGCCGACGTCCTCGGCCATCTTCGCATAGACCGGGCTGAAGCCGCCCGGCATCACCATGAGATCGGGCCCGGCCAGCAATGCGCGCAAACGCCGCCGCTTGGCGGTCGCTTCATCCACGCGCACGGCCATCACGGCTCCTCGGTCTCGCCGCCGCCCTGCCAGCGCTTCACCACCTTGGTATCGACGCCGAACAGATCGAGCAGGCGGCCGACGCTATGGTTGATGATGTCGTCCACTGTCTGCGGGCGCTGATAAAAAGCCGGGACGATCGGGGCGATGATCGCGCCGATATCGGACAGCGTCGTCATGGTGCGCAAGTGTCCCCCATGCAGCGGGGTTTCGCGCACCGCGAGCACCAGCCGGCGGCGCTCCTTGAGCACCACATCGGCGGCGCGCGACAGCAGCGACGCCGTCACGCCGGTCGCGATCTCACTCATGGTGCGGATCGCGCAAGGCACGATGATCATGCCCATGGTCTGGAACGAGCCCGACGAGATCGCCGCGCCGATGTCGGAATTGGCGTGGTTGACCGCGGCGAGCGCGCGCACTTGCTTGGATTTGAAGTCGGTCTCGTAGGCAAGCGTCATCTCGGCCGATTTGCTCATCACGAGATGGGTCTCGATGCCCGTCTCGCGCAGCATTTCGAGCATGCGGATGCCGTAGATGATGCCGGAAGCGCCGGAAATGCCGACGATCAGGCGGCGTGGTGGATTCTCTGCCATCGGGCGATCTTCTAACGGTTCCGCCGCGCGCCGTCTAATCCCCGGCCGACCGGGAGATCAGCGCTTGGCGCCGGTGAGCGCTGGCCAGAAATTGCGCCGGAAGATCCGGAACCAGACGGTGTAGCGCTCCGGGTGCAGGTCGACGTCGCGCGCGAGCTCTGCCGGCGCGGCCCAGCGCCAGTCGTCGACTTCGGAAGGGTCCGGCAGCGGGGTCCCTTCATATTGGCCGCCAAAGACGTGGACGACCTCATCCTCGATCAGAGCCTCATCGGCCGGATCGCTCGCAACCTGGGCGCGGTAATGCATCGTGAACAGGAAGCTGAGCCGGCAATCGACGCCCATTTCCTCGGCCAGCCGGCGCGCGGCGGCCGCGGAGGCGGTCTCGCCGGGGCGCGGATGGCTGCAGCAGGTGTTGGTCCATAGGCCAGGCGAATGATACTTGTCGGCGGCGCGGCGTTGCAGCAACAACCGTCCCTGCGGGTCACGCACCATCACCGAAATCGCGCGATGGGTGACGCCGCGACGATGCGCCTCAAGCTTCGGCAATGCGCCGATCGCGTTGTCGTCGAGATCGACCACGATCACGTCGTCCGCCGCGGTATCGGCGCGACGCCAGGCCGGATCATGTGCAAGTCCATTCATGGCCTGTAGTATAGGTCGCATGTCGCTAATTTCTTCCTTAGAGTCTGACTCAAAACGCGGCCTATGATTTCAATCTCTTGCGAGGCGTCGCGAGACGTTGCGAATGTGGGCGACAAGAACCCATGCGACGGCGCTGGCAATTGTCGCCTCGAAGTCCTTGGCGAG
>CANKHJ010000168.1 GCA_947481635.1 Bradyrhizobiaceae bacterium | reverse complement strand
GGAATCGGCGGAATAGAGAAGCGTGTAGCCGTCCGGCTTGGCCTGCGCAGCGAGACCGACGGCGATATTGCCAGTCGCGCCCGGCTTGTTCTCCAGCACCACTGACTTGCCGGCAAGCTCGGCGACCTTTGAGCTGAAATAGCGAGCAAGCATGTCGCCGCCGCTCCCGGCAGCGAATCCGACCAGGGCGCGGATCGGCCGGTCCGGATAGTCCTGGGCCGCGAGCGGCGTCGTCGACGCGAGACCGGCCATCACGACCAGCGCCGCGGTGCCGATATTCAACCCGCGCCTGTTTTGCAAAGCCTTCATGTGTCCTCCCTTTCGATGCAGCGATGTTGTCGCCCGGACACGCCGCCATGTTTGTTGTTCATGATAGTGGGGCAGCCGCTCGTGTTGCGCAATTGGAACTGTCGTTTGAGCCGAAGTTCCGAAATGTCATCCCGGATTCGCGCGCGTCCTCACCGAGCCCCGCCGCTGCAATCGATCATGTGACCCGTGATGAACGCGGCATCCTCGCTGGCCAGGAAAGCTGCGGCGGCAGCCTGATCCTCGGCGCGTCCGGTGCGCATCAGTGCGCCTTTCTGGAGGCCGCGCGTTTCCTGCATGAATGCCTCGGTTCCCTCGATCGGGTCCGCCTCTTGTCCCGGTCGCAGCGTGAGCCTTGATGTCGTCCGATCGGTAATGATGGTGGTGCCGGGCGTGACTCCATTGACCCTGATCCCGTGACGTCCGTTTTCCGCGGCCAGGGTCGTCGTCAACGCCTCGATGCCGCCTTTGCTGACCGCATAGGGAACCCGATACAGGCCGCCGCGCGTCACCGACGAGCCGAAATTGATGATCGCGCCGCTCTTCTGTCCAATCATGATCGGCAGGACGGCCTTGCAGCACCACAGCGTCGTGAGCAGCGAGCGCTCCAGTTCGAGCATGATCTGCTCTTCGGTGTATTGATGATAGGGCTGCCACCAGATCGTTCCGCCGACCACGTTGACCAGGACATCGATCCGCCCGAACGCTTCGACCGTCTCACGCATCAGCCTTTCGGCTTCGGCGAGCTTGCTCAGGTCGACGATGGCGACCAGGGCCTCCGCGCCGGCTTGAGTCAGCTGGTCCGCGGTCTCGCGCGCCGATGTCTCGGTCCGCTCGGCGATGACGATACGCCCCCCTTCGGCTGCGAAGCGTCGCGCGGTTGCACGGCCGATGCCCTGTCCGGCGCCGGTGACGATACACACCTTGTCCTGCAACCGTTTGCCGCCGGCAGCCAGCGGATCCAACACGCTCGTCATGATCCAATGCCTCTTCTTGTTCTTCTCTTTAATCTGACGCTTGCGACGTCAGCCTGCCGTCGCACGATTTTCGCCGATTTTTAAATGCCGGTATGGGGAACGCCGACGCGTGCGAGCAGGTCGTTGGATTTTGCCTTGGAGAATGGCTGATCGGCAGGCAGAACGAACGAAGCGGGCCGGACCCGATGCGCGCTCGAGTCTAGGCCGCGCGGCTTTATTCCTTTTTGCAGACCGAGCGCGGCTTTTTTCAGCAACGCCCGCGCCATGATGATGGCATTGTCCGTTGATACGAGATTTTCACGGCTTCGATCGACGATTGGTCCCATGCTCTCCTGCAGCGAAGCGTCCTGCATGGCAATGCCGGACACGCCGCTGAAGCTGCGACCGGCCTTTTGCGCGGCACGATCCATCATGTAGTCATTGTCTTTGTTGATGACCGGCCGAAAGGTTCCAGGAATCGTCTCGACGTGAATTCCGCCACCATGCCGCATCGTGTGGTGCTCGGCTTCGCTGAGCGGGCGCGTCGGATGCCAAGTGAAGGACCAGGCGATGCACGACTCATCATCGATCGGCACCCAGGCGTGGCCATTCAGAGCATTTTGACCGTAAGGCGGGATCATCGTGTACCACGGCATGATCCATTGGGTGATCCGCCAATAATAGCTGCCTTGCTCCGCATTGCGACGGGCGCCGATGATCAGCCCGCCGGACGATTCAACGAGTTCGAATTTCGGGGTTTTGTCGCCCTGAAATTGCGCGCCCTTAGTGCCCTTGTGCAGCGGATCGGTGTGCAGTTCGCCGCTATGCAGCCACGACACATGGCTGGAATCGATCCCGCCCTCCATGGCCTGAAGCCAATTGCTTTCCTGCCATCTTTTGGCGACCAGCACATGGTCGGCGGGCAAACCGAGCCACTCAAAGGCCGGGAATTCCGGCGCCTGGTCTGGTGGGCCCATGTAGGTCCAGATGATGCCGGCTTTCTCGATGCAGGGATAAGCCGTCAATTTGATCTTGTTGCAAAATCCGCTTTCCGCAGGTTCGGACGGGACTTCGACGCAAGAGCCGTCGACGCGATATTTCCAGCCGTGATACGGGCATCGAAGGCCGCCGTCTTCGTTGCGCCCAAACCACAGCGACACGCCGCGATGGGCGCAAAACTCGTCGATGAAACCAACCTTGCCTGATGAATCGCGAAACGCGATGAGACGCTCGCCCAACAGCTTGACCCTCACAGGAGGGCAATCGGGCTCGGGCAATTCCTCGCAAAGCAGCACAGGAATCCAGTACGAACGCAGCAAAGTCCCCATCGGGGTGCCGTTGCCCGTCAAAGTGACAAGGTCGTTATCCTTGTGCGAAAGCATCGTCAGGCCACCCGCTCGTTGGCGTTCATTTTCAGTCTATCACTGGTCAAAAACCTGACCAATTTCGACCTCTACCACCGCCAAAGGAGTTTATGGCTGACGCTGACCTGATGGCTGATGCCGCCAACTTTCGGCTCAGCCCCCGCCGCGAAAGCCTGTCGCGAACAGATAGAGTTCCGCGGAATCCGAGCGGCTGGCCTGCGGCTTGACGTGCTTCACGGTCGCGAAGTCGCGCTTGAGCTGCGCCAGCAACGCGGCCTCGGTGCCGCCCTGGCGCACCTTGGCGAGGAAGGCGCCGCCGGGATTGAGCACCTCGCGTGCGAATTCCGCTGCGGTCTCGACCATCGCGATGATCTTGAGGTGATCGGTCTGGCGGTGGCCGACGGTGTTTGCAGCCATGTCGGACAGCACCACATCCGCGCCGCTGCCGAGCATCGCCTTGATCTTGTCCGGCGCCGTCTCATCGAGAAAATCCAGCACCACGAAGTTCACGCCCGGCACCGCCGGCATGTCGAGAATGTCGATCGCAACCACCTTGCCGCGGCCCTCGACCGAGCCGACGCGCTTGGCCGCGACCTGCGACCAGCCACCAGGAGCTGCGCCGAGGTCGATTACCTTGCCGCCCGGCTTGAGGAAGCGGTGCTTGTCGTCGATCTCGATCAGCTTATAGGCGGCGCGCGAGCGGTAACCCTCACGCTTGGCGCGCGCGACATAGGGGTCGTTGAGCTGGCGTTCGAGCCACAGCTTCGACGACATCGACCGGTTCTTGCCGGTCTTCACCTTCACCTTGAGCTCGCGCTCGCCGCCGGCTTTCTTTTTCGCTGACTTGGTCACGCGGTTGCGTCCTCGTCTTTCCAGACGCCGTCCTCGCGCATCATCTGCACCAGCATGCCTTCGCGCAGGCCGCGATCGGCGACACGCAGCCGAGGATGCGGAAAGGCGCGGCGGATCGCTTCGAGGATGGCGCAGCCGGCCAGCACCAGGTCGGCACGCTCCGAACCGATGCAGGGATTGGCGACGCGCTCCTGATAGCTCATCGCGAGCAGGCGCTCGACCACCTCGGTCACCTGTTCGTCGCCCATCCAGCAGCCATCGACGCGCTGGCGGTCGTAGCGGCGCAGGTTGAGATGCACGCCGGCAATGGTGGTCACTGTGCCGGAGGTGCCGAGCAGATGGACCCGGCCGGGGATCGCATCCCGGTTCGCCGCGAGGAACGGCGCGATATAGCCCGCGACCTCGGACACCATCGCCTCGTAGGACTCGCGGGACACATCGATCCCGCCATGGCGCTCCGCCAGCGTCACGACGCCCACCGGCAGCGAGGCCCAGGCGCGGATTTGCGGCGGCGGCGGCCCGCGCCTGGTCGGCTGCGAGCGGCCGAGCAATACCAGTTCGGACGACCCGCCGCCGATATCGAACAGCACCACGCCATCGGCGTCGGCCGCCATCAGCGCGGTGCAGCCGGTCGCGGCGAGGCAGGCCTCGGTCTCGCGATCGATGATCTCAAGCTCGAGACCGACCTGTTCGGCAATGCGGGTGCGGAATTCCTCGCCATTCACGGCGGCGCGGCAGGCTTCCGTCGCGATCAGGCGAGCGCGCGTGGTGTAGCGATGGGCCATCTTGTCCCGGCAGACGCTCAGCGCCTCGACCGCGCGTGCGATCGCGGGCTCGCTGATCCGGCCGGTCGCGGAAATCCCCTCGCCGAGCCGGATGATGCGCGAAAACGCGTCGACCACGTGGAAGCTGTCACCCGCCGGGCGCGCGACCAGCAGCCGGCAATTATTGGTGCCGAGATCGAGCGCGGCATAGGTCGGGCCATGCTGCCCCGGCCAGCCATTCGCACGCCCGCCCTGGGAACCCGGACGACGGCTCCCACCGGGACTCTGCTGCGTCCCCGGCTCGCGCGCAGGGTCGAGGCCGCCAGGCGGCCCGGCCTCGCCGACCATGGAATCCCTTCCTGCCACCCGAAGCCCGGCGGGCTCGACGGTGCGGCGTGTTCAAATCAAAATCGGAATGAGTCTAACAGCGTCCCCAGTCCGCGCAACTCGCGGTTCGGGTGCCCTCGTTGGCGGGACCCTGCAAATGGAGGCAGGCCTGCGCATTTGGCTGGGTTTCGGCGCTTGTTTCGGGCCGACCTGTCCGATATCCCAGCAACCGGCGACAAAAGGTGATTGCGATGGACCAGAAGACCCCTGCGGCCGACCGCGACGACCTCAACCGTTGGGCATCACAACGATTCGCCATCGGCCAGCCGGTTCCCCGCATGGAAGATCCGGTTCTGGTCACCGGCCGCGGCCAATATACCGACGACGTCAGCCTCGCCGGGCAGGCCACTTGCGTGATGGTCCGCTCGACCCACGCCCACGGCATCATCCGCGGTATCGATGTCGCCGCCGCGCGTAAAATGCCTGGCGTGATCGCCGTCTATACCGCCGCCGACCTCACCGGCTTCAAGCCGCTGCCGGTGGTGATCCGTCCAAAAAATCGCGACGGCTCGCCGATGATCGTGCCGCCGCGCCCGGCGCTGGCGTCCGACAAAGTGCGCTTCGTCGGCGATCCGGTGGCCGCCGTGATCGCCGAGACCGCCTGGCAGGCGCGCGACGCCGCCGAGGCCGTGGTGCTCGATATCGACCCGCTCCCTGCGGTCACCGATGCCCGCGCCGCAGCGCTAGCGGGTGCGCCGCAGCTTTACGACTCGGTCCCGAACAACCAGTCGCTGGATTTCCAATATGGCGATCCGGAGAAGGTAAAGGCTGCCTTCGCCCAGGCCGCGCATGTGACCAAGCTCAAGATCGGCAACAATCGGGTCGCCGTGAGCGCGATGGAACCACGCTCGGCGGTCGCGCAATACGACAAGGACAGCGGCCGCTACACGATCTATTTCGGCTGCCAGAGCATCTCCGGCAACCGCAACTCGATCGCGGAATTGATCGGCGTCGCGCCGGACAAGGTGCGTGTGATCGCACGCAATGTCGGCGGCTCGTTCGGCATGAAGGGCCCGGGCTATCCGGAATATGTCTGCGTGCTGCACGGCACGCGTGAACTCGGCCGGCCGGTGAAGTGGACCGACGACCGCTCCGGCGCCTTCGTGTCCGACAGCCAGGGGCGCGACCACGATATGCTCGGCGAACTCGCCCTCGACAAGGACGGCAAGTTCCTGGCGATCCGCATTTCCGGCTACACCAATCTCGGCGCCTATCATGGCCAGATGGCGGCCGGCGTCGCGACCGGCAATGCGGTCAAGAATATCCAGAGCGTCTATCGCACGCCGCTGCTTGAAGTGTCGGTCAAGAGCATGCTGACCAACACCACCTTCATCTCGTCGTATCGCGGCGCAGGCCGACCGGAAGGAAATTACTACGTCGAGCGGCTGATCGATCGCGCCGCGGTCGAGATGGGCATCGACAAGGTCGAATTGCGCAAGCGCAACCACATCAAGCCGCGCGAGATGCCTTACAAGACGGCGTCGGATGCACTCTACGACAGCGGCGACTTCTCCAGCCTGCTCAAGCACGCGATGGAATTCGCCGACGTGAAAGGCTTCAAGCAGCGCCGGCGCGAGAGCAAGAAGCAGGGCAAGCTGCGCGGGCTTGGCATCGGCGGCTTCCTCGAAGTGACCGCTCCCGCGGGCAAGGAACTCGGCGGCGTCGCGTTCAACGCCGACGGCACCGTGACGATCCGCACCGGCACGCTTGATTTCGGCATGGGCCATGCGACGCCCTTCGCGCAGGTGCTGAGCGCGCAGCTCGGCGTCCCGTTCGAGAGCATCCGGCTGATGCAGACCGACAGCGATGAGATTCCGGTCGGCGGAGGCTCGGGCGGCTCGAAATCGATCATGTCGAGCGGCAAGGCGATCATCGACGCCTCGGTGAAGGTGATCGACAAGGGCAAGACCATCGCCGCGCATGTGCTGGAAGCCTCCGCGGGCGACATCGAATTCGCGCATGGCCGCTTCACCATCGCCGGCACCGACCGCGCCATCGGCATCATGGAATTGGCCGCGAAGCTGCATTCCGGGCTGAAACTGCCGCCGGACCTGCCGCAGACGCTCGACGTCAAGGAAGTGTTCGATACACCGCCCTCCACTTTTCCGAACGGCTGCCATGTCGCTGAGGTCGAGATCGATCCCGAGACCGGCGAGACCGAGGTGGTGCGCTATTCCTGCGTCAACGATTTCGGCACCGAAGTGAATCCGATGATCGTCGCCGGCCAGGTCCATGGCGGCGTGGTGCAGGCGATCGGCCAGGCCTTGATGGAGGACATCCTCTACGACAGCGAGGGCCAGCTCCTTACCGGCTCCTACATGGACTACGCCATGCCGCGCGCGAAGAACGCGCCGTCGATCGCGGTCGAAAGCCATGCGGTGCCGGCGACCACCAATCCGCTCGGCGTCAAGGGCTGCGGCGAAGCCGGCTGTGCCGGCGGCCTCCCCTCGGTGATGAACGCGGTGGTCGATGCGCTGTCCGAATACGGCGTGACCCATGTCGAGATGCCGGCCACGCCGCAGCGGGTGTGGCAGTCGATCCGCGACGCACGCGCCAATGGCGGACCAGCCCGCGCATGACCGAAGCGGTCCAGCCTCCGCTGCGGGAAAGTCACTGGCATGAGCATGGGCTCGTCGCCGGGGTGAGCCTCGCGCATTTCATCAGCCACTTCTATTTCATGGTTCTCCCGCCGCTCTTCCTGTTCATCCGGAGCGACTACAACGTCAGCTATACCGAGCTCGGACTGGTGCTCTCGGTGTTCAGCACCGTGTCGACCATCTTCCAGACCCCGGTCGGCTTCCTGGTCGACCGCACCGGCCCGCGGGCCAACCTGATCGGCGGATTGCTGCTCGGCGGGGCCTCGCTGGTTGTCGTTGGGCTAAGCGATTCCTATTGGATGCTGGTTGCGATGTTCGGCGTGCTCGGCCTCGCCAACACCGTGTTTCATCCCGCCGACTACGCAATGCTGTCGCACCATGTGCCCGCGCAGCGTATCGCGAGGGCATTCTCGGTGCACACTTTCTCGGGCTTGCTTGGCGGCGCGGTCGCACCGGCGACACTGCTGTTCCTGCAACTCTATGTCGGCTGGCGCGGCGCGATCATCGCGGCTGGCCTGCTCGGCTTGATCGGTGCCGTGATCTTGATGCTGCAACGCGATCCGCCGCTGGTCCAGGTTGCGCGTCCCAAGGAAGACGAGAGCGCGCGGCCAAGCGGCTGGCAATTGCTGACGTCCCGGCCGATGTTGCTGAACCTGGTGTTCTTCTTTCTGGTCTCGACCATCGCCAGCGGCCTGACCAATTATCTCGTGGTTGCGCTGATCGACCTGCAAAACGCACCCGTCGCGGTTGCCAACACAGCGCTCTCGACCATCATGTTTGCTTCCGCCGTGGGTGTATTGCTCGGCGGCCTGATCCTGACCCGCACGAGGCGCCACGTTGGGCTAACCTACATCACGCTCAGCGTCATTGGCACTGTCTCGCTGATCGTTGCCTATGTCAGCCTCGACGCCGCGGCGCTCATTGTCATGATGATATTGAGCGGCCTCGCCAGCGGTGTCATGTCTCCGTCCCGCGATATGATGGTGCGCGACATCACGCCTCCCGGCTCTTTCGGAGCGGTGTTCGGCTTCCTCTCCAACGGCTTCTCGCTCTCGGGCATTGTCTCGCCGCTGCTGTTCGGATTCCTGATGGATCACGGACAGGCGCGCTACGTGTTCGTCGTCGTCGCGGCGTCGTGCCTGCTCTGTGCGCTGGCGGTTACGGCTGTGGCCCGGAGCGGACCGGCTCGAAGTCTGCCAGATCCGTCCCCTCGCTGACGACGTCGCCGACCGCGCAATTCAGCGCGACCAGGCGGCCGTCAGCCGGCGCACGCAAGGTGTGCTCCATCTTCATCGCCTCGAGCACCAGCACCGCGGCGCCGCGTGCAAGCTCGGCACCCGCTTCTGCGAGAATACGCGTCACCGTGCCTGGCATCGGTGCAACGATGCGGTCATCGCTGATCGCGCTGCCGGCCTCGGCCGCATAGGGATCGATCCAGTGCAGCTTGAATCGGCCCCGCGCGGTCAGCAATTCGAGATCGCGTCCCAGCCACACCGCGGACGCCTGCTCCTTCTCACCATCCTGAACCACGTCGAACGCGCTGCCGTCGCGCGCGGTCGCGCCCAGCGACTGCCTTGCCACGACGATATCGTGACGCTGGCCCGCATGACGGAAGCTATAGGTGCGGCGGCGCTCGCCGGCCGGCATCCAGCCATCGTCGTCGTCCCATGGATCACGCCAGCCGTCTGACGGCGGGGGCCTGCGCTCCCGCAGCATCGCGGCACCCGCCGCCGCCGCGAGGTCGAGCGGTCCGAAGGATGCAGGCGCGGTGAGCATGGCGAGATCACGCTCGATCAGGCCGGTGTCCATCCGGTCGCTGACGACGTCCGGATGCGCGATCAGCTTTTCAAGGAACGCGATGTTGGTCGCGATGCCCGCGACCTCGAAATGTTTCAGGCCTTCCATCATCTGCCGCAAGGCTTGCGCGCGGGTCGGCGCCGCGGCAATCATCTTGGCCAGCATAGGATCGTAATGCGGGGTAATGGTATCGCCCTGGCGATATCCGGAATCGACGCGCAGATCCGGCACCTTCCAGTGATGCAGCGTGCCAATCGATGGCAGGAAGCCCTTGTCCGGATCCTCGGCATAGACCCGCGCCTCGATCGCGTGTCCGCGCGCCTTGATCTGGTCCTGCGTGCGCGTGAACGCCTCGCCCATCGCGACACGAATTTGCCACGCGACCAGATCGATGCCGGTGATCATCTCGGTGACCGGATGCTCGACCTGGAGCCGCGTGTTCATCTCGATGAAATAGAAATTCTCGGCGTCGGCGATGAATTCCACCGTGCCTGCATTGATGTAATTCACCGCCTTGGCGGCCTCGCGCGCCGCCTGCCAGATGCGCTCGCGCTGCTCCGGCGTGAGCGAAGGCGACGGCGCCTCCTCGATCACCTTCTGATGGCGCCGCTGCAAGGTGCACTCGCGCTCGAACAGCGAAACGATGTTGCCATGCGCATCGCCAAACACCTGCACCTCGATATGGCGCGGCCGCGACAGATATTTCTCGATCAGCATCCGGTCGTCGGCGAACGCCGCCTTGGCCTCGCGCTTGGCGCCGGCCAACGCCTCGGCGAAATCGGCCTCGCGCGTCACCACGCGCATGCCCTTGCCGCCGCCGCCGGCGGACGCCTTGATCAGCACCGGATAGCCAATGCGCTCCGCCGTCTCCCGCAACGCACCGAGATGCTGCGCGCTGCCGTGATAGCCGGGCACCAGCGGCACGCCGGATTTTTCCATCAATGTCTTCGCTGCGGACTTCGACCCCATCAGCCGCATCGTCTCGGGAGACGGCCCGATGAAAATGAGCCCAGCCACCGCACAGGCTTCCGCGAACTCGGCATTCTCCGAGAGGAAGCCATAGCCGGGATGGATCGCCTGCGCGCCGCTGCGTTTCGCGGCCGCGATGATCACGTCACCGCGCAGGTAAGAGTCGCGCGCCGGCGGTGGCCCGATCCGCACGGCTTCGTCCGCCATCGCGACATGCAACGCATCGCGATCGGCATCGGAATAGACCGCGACGGTGGCGATGCCCATCCGCCGCGCCGTGCGCATGATGCGGCACGCGATCTCGCCGCGATTGGCGATCAGGATTTTGGTGAAGGTCGTCATCAGAGGCACCGCACTTCGAACCGCACACGGTGGTCGTCACCTCTCCCCGCTTGCGGGGAGAGGTCGGATCGCGTCAGCGATCCGGGTGAGGGGGACTCTCCGC
>CANKHJ010000167.1 GCA_947481635.1 Bradyrhizobiaceae bacterium | reverse complement strand
GGTTCTCGCAAAAGCACCATGCCTGGCTCGGACGCGAACGCCTCGATTTCCCTTCATCCCGGCGAAAAATTCAGCGCGCCGCTGCTATTTTGCAAGTGGCTCCGGTGTTTCTGATTTTCTATCTGATCTGGACGCCGGTCAGCGCCAACGAGGTGTGGGGCGTGCAGGGACGCTATCTCGTTCCAATGCTGCCGCTGATCGCCATCGCCGTCGCGGCGCTGATCGATCGAGCGCCCGACCTGCGCGTCACGTCACTTGCGGCGGTCGCCGCCGCGGTGATCTCGAGTGCTGCCAGCGTCGAGGCGATCCTGCGTGCCGACTGGAATTTCTGAAGTTAGGCGGCCTCGACCATCACCACGCCGGAGACCGCCTTGATCGCGCCGGCGATCTGCGGCGAGACCTTGAAGCGGCCCGGCAATTTCACCTCGGCTTCGCTGCCGTCCTGCAATCTCAGCACGAAAATGATCTCGCCGTCGCCGCGCGGTTCGAGCCGCTTGCAGACGCTTTCGAGCGGCTTCTCGCTGCTGAGATGAATGCGCAATTCCTTCTGCACATGAGCCGCCGCCTGCTCCAGCGACTCGACGGTCTGGATTCGCGCACGCACGTCCTCGCCTTGCACTTCGGCGGACAAGCCGAGCAGCACGATTTTGCCGGGCTCCAGCGCGTCGCGATATTGCTGCAGGCCTTCCGAAAATAGCACCGCCTCAAATTGCCCGGTCGGGTCGGACAGGCCGATGATGCCCATCTTGTTGCCGGTCTTGGTGCGCCGCTCCAACCGCGAGGTCACCGTCGCCGCGACGCGCCCGGCGCTGGCGCCCGCCTTCACCGCCTTGGAGAATTCAGACCATGATGCGATCCGCATCCGCTTGAGCGCCGGCAGATAATCATCGAGCGGATGGCCGGTGAGGAAGAAGCCGACCGCTTCGTATTCCTTCTGTAGGCGTTCCGACGGCAGCCACGGCTCGACCGAGGGCAGCCGCAACGCGGGCGTCGACGCGGTCTCGCCGAATGAGAATTGCAACGCGCCGATCTGCGCGGATTCGTGCTGCAATTGCGCTTCCGCCATGATCTGGTCGGCCGCCGAAAACGCGCGCGCGCGGTTCTGCTCGATGGTGTCAAAGGCGCCCGCCGCGGCCAGGCTTTCCAGCACGCGCTTGTTGACCGCGCGCGGATTGATGCGCGACGCAAAATCGGCGAGGTCGCGATACGGCTTTTCGGCGCGCGCTTCGATGACCGACTCGACCGCCTGCGCGCCGACGCCCTTGAGCGCGGCCAGCGCGTAGAAGATCGTGTTCTCCGCGACCTCGAACACGACGCTCGACTTGTTGACCGATGGCGGCTCGACCCTGATGCCGAGACGCACCGCCTCGCTGCGAAATTCCGCGAGCTTGTCCGTGTTGTTGATGTCGAGCGTCATCGACGCCGCAAGAAACTCGACCGGAAAATTCGCCTTCATATAGGCGGTCTGGTAGGTCAGCAGCGCGTAAGGCGCAGAGTGCGATTTGTTGAAGCCGTAATCGGCGAATTTCGCGCAGGCCTCGAAGATCGCCTCCGCGTCACCCTTGCCGATGCCGCGTTCGGTCGCGCCGGTCATGAAGCGCACCCGCTGCTGCTCCATCTCCGAGCGGATCTTCTTGCCCATGGCGCGGCGCAGCAGGTCGGCTTCGCCGAGCGAATAACCGGCAAGATCCTGCGCGATCTTCATCACCTGTTCCTGATAGGTGATGATGCCGTAAGTCGATTCCAGGATCGGCTGCAGCGAGGGATGCAGATAGTCGGTGATCTCATGACCGAGCTTGCGCGCGCAATAGGTCGGGATATTCGCCATCGGGCCGGGGCGATACAGCGCCACCAGCACCACGATGTCCTCAAAGCGGTCCGGCCGCATGTCGACCAGCGCGCGCCGCATCCCCTGGCTTTCCACCTGGAAGATGCCAACAGTCTCGCCGCGCTGAAGCATCTCGTAGGTCTTGGGATCGTCGAGCGGGATTCGCGACAGATCCAGCCCGATATTGCGGCGGTTCACCAGATGAACCGCCTTGTCGAGCACGGTGAGGGTCTTCAGCCCGAGGAAGTCGAACTTCACGAGCCCCGCCTGCTCGACCCATTTCATGCTGAACTGGGTCACCGGCATGTCCGATTTCGCGTCGCGATAGAGCGGCACGAGTTCGGTCAATGGCCGCTCGCTGATCACGATGCCGGCGGCGTGCGTCGAGGCGTGGCGCGTGAGCCCTTCGAGCTTCTGCGCGATGTCGAAAACGCGCTTCACCACCGGGTCGCGATCGCGTTCCGCCTGCAGCCGCGGCTCGTCCTCGATCGCGCGCGACAGCGTCACCGGTGCGGCCGGATTCTGCGGCACCATCTTGCACAGCCGGTCGACGTGACCGTAAGGCATCTGCAACACGCGCCCGACGTCGCGCAGCACGCCGCGCGCCTGTAGCGTTCCGAAGGTGATGATCTGCGCCACGCGGTCGCGGCCGTAGCGCTCCTGTACGTAGCGGATCACCTCGTCGCGCCGGTCCTGGCAGAAGTCGATGTCGAAATCCGGCATCGAGACGCGTTCGGGATTGAGGAAACGCTCGAAGATCAGCCCGAAATTGATCGGATCGAGATCGGTGATGGTGAGCGCATAGGCGACCAGCGAACCGGCGCCGGAGCCGCGGCCAGGACCGACCGGGATGCCCTTGCTTTTCGCCCATTGGATGAAGTCGGCGACGATCAGGAAGTAACCCGGATATTTCATCCGCTCGATGACGCCGAGCTCATATTCAAGACGCGCGGCGTATTCCTCGCGCGTGACGCCCTGCGCCAGGCCATGCACCGCGATGCGCCGCTCGAGCCCCTCTGCCGCCTGACGCCGCAGCTCCCCCGCCTCGTCCACGCCGACCTTGAAGATCGGCAGGATCGGCGCCACGACGCGCGGCCGGAAGTTGCAGCGCCGTGCGATCTCGACGGTCGAGGCGATCGCCTCTGGCAGATCGGCGAACAGCGCGGTCATTTCAGCGCGGGTCTTGAAGCGATGCTCGGCAGTGAGCTGGCGGCGGTCGCTTTCCGACAGCAGCCGGCCCTCGGCGATGCAAATCAGGGCGTCATGCGCCTCGTAATCCTCGCGCTTGGCGAAGAACGGCTCGTTGGTCGCAACCAGCGGCAAGCCGACGCTATAGGCGATGTCGAGCAAAGCCGGCTCGGCCAGCTTCTCTGCGGTCATGCCGTGACGCTGCAACTCGACGTAAAGACGATCGCCATAGATGCGCGCGAGCGTTTCGCAGCGCCCGACGGCCAGCGTGTGTTGACCCGCAACGATCGCCTGATCGAGCGGACCGCCCGGCCCGCCGGTCAGCGCGATCAGGCCGGCGGACTCCTCCTCAAGCCAGGCGAGCTTTACGTGGGGACGCTCGACGCCACCAGACTCCAGATGCGCGCGGGAATTCAGCCGTGTCAGCGCGCGATAGCCTGCGTCGCTGGTGGCGAGAAGGGCGATGCGCGGCCGGACCGGAGCGGGGCCGCCGTTGCGGGACGGTTCCTGATCTCCGAAATCGACCGACACGGCGCAGCCGATGATCGGCTGGACGCCGTATCCGGCGAGCTTCTCTGAGAATTCCAGCGCCCCGAACATGTTGTCGGTGTCGGTAAGCGCTAGCGCCGGCTGACGATCGGCCTTGGCCAGCTCGGCCAGCTTGGCGATCGGTAGCGCCCCTTCCAGCAGGGAATAGGCGGAATGGACGCGCAGATGAACGAAACCGGGACCTGCGGAGGCTGTGGTACTCATCGAATCCATGCTCCGATGGTGGGGAGCCGGACCGCTTCTGTCCACCGGTCAGACGCAAACCGGCCTGCCCGCTCCCCTTTTCCCCAGCCCGCAGTGCGATCGACGGCTAGATGGCCGAAAATACCTGCGCCCAGATCGCAACCATGCCGACGAACAGCGTGAGCGACGCCAATGCGGCAGCTTCTTCAAGTACAGCCCGGAACATGACACTCTCCCCTAACAGCCTCATGAACGAAGCAGGAACATAATTCATGGTTTGTTCTTGAGTCAAGCCAGTTACTCGGCCGCCCGAGCAGGCATCAATTTCTCGGACAAACGCCTTCCCGGTCGTGCAGAGCCGACCGGCGGGCATCCGGCTGGACGCCGGGCCGAAAGCGCGGTCCACTAGCGCCAACTGGCGCGACCACAGCGCCGCTTCGGGGAGGACATCATGGATCGGCGGACGGCTCTGTTTCACGGCATCGCTGCGGCTTGCCTAGCCAGCACCTTGGTGCTCCCTGCGGCGGCGCAGGATTATCCGAACAAGGCGGTCCACGTGGTGATCGGCTTCGCGGCCGGCAGCGGCGCCGACATCCTGACGCGCTTCTACGCCACGAAGTTCGGCGAGGCGCTGGGGCAGCCGGTCGTGGTCGAGAACCGGCCGGGCACGGTCGGCGTGATCGCAGCGACCGTGGTCACCAAGGCGAAGCCGGACGGCTACACCATGCTATGGGCCGGCAATTCTATTATGGTCGGCGGCAAATACCTGGTGAAGGATTTTCCGTTCGACGCCGAGAAGGATCTGATCCCCGCCGGGGCGTTCCTCGAGACGCCCTTCGTCCTCGCGGTCGGCGCGCAATCGCCGGCGAAGTCGGTTGCCGAACTGGTCACACTGCTGAAAGGCAAGCCAAAGAACCTCTCCGCCTATACCAATCCGACGGGTCTCGTTTCGACCGAATTGTTCAAGGCGCGCACCGGCGTGCAATCAACCTCGGTGAGCTTCAAGACCACCGCAGACGCGATCCCCGACCTGGTGAACGGAACGCTCGACTACATGATCCTCGACGGCACCTTCGCCGTCGGTCAGGTCAAAGCCGGACGTATCCGGGTGCTGGCGGCGACCAGCGGCCAGCGCATCACCGCCCTGCCCGACGTCCCGACCATGAGCGAAGCCGGCGTGAAGGACTACGTCTTCAGCCCGTGGTGGGGCGTTTATCTCCCGGCCGGGACGCCGCCTGCGGTCGTCGCGAAGGTCGAACGCACCATGCAGGAGATTGCCCGCTCGCCCGAAGCGTCGAAGTTCCTCGACACGCTCGCGGCTCTGCCGGTGCTCGATAATGCCAAGGAGATGACCGAGCGGCTCCGGAGCGATCGCGGGACCTGGGACAAGCTGGCCGTGGCCGCCGACCTGAAGCCGGAATAAGCCGAACGGCCCACGCCATGCAGACGCCCTATGCGGGCAGCAACATCACCGGGGTCGACGGCCTGATCGCCGTCGACAAGGTCGGCAACAAGATCCGCTTCTACGATCCGTCAAGCCTGCGCGAGATCAAGGCCTTCGATGCGCCGGAACCGAGCGCGCATGAACTCGCCATCGCGCATGACCGCAGCATCGCCTGCGTGCCGCTCTACGGCGACGGCATCTATGGCGGCAACAAAAACCCCAACAACAAGATCATGGTCGTCGACCTGCGGCGGCAGGAACTGGCCGACCTTTTCGCACTCGATGGCATGGCCGCACCGCACGGCATGGCGATGACGGCGCAAGGCAAGCTTTGGGTGGTCGCCGATATCCCCAACAAGCTGATCCGCATCGACCCGCGCACGCGCAGCGTAGAGGCGGTTCACGATTGTCCAGGCTATGGCGCGCATCAGCTCGCGCTGACGCCGGATGAGACCAAGCTTTATGTGTCGAGCAAGGAAGGCGATCTCGGCGTATTCGATCTCGCGCTCGATAAATTCGTCGGCGCCATTCCGATGCGCGCGCCGGGCGTCACGACCGGCAACGGCGCCGGCAGCGAAGGCGTGATGCCGACCCCGGACGGGGGGCGGCTGGTCGTGATCGACAACGCGGCGAACGACTTGCGCGTGATCGATAGCGCGACCGACCGCGAAGTGGATCGCGTGCCGCTGATCATGAATGCTTTTTCCAACGTGAGACGTTCGCGGCTGGCCAAGCTGATGTTCTCACCGGATGCGCGGCATCTGGTGGTCACGAGCTATGCCAGCGGCAATGCCTGGGTGGTCGATGCGGCGGACTATCGGTCGCAGACGCTGGTGCCACTCGCAAAAGGTCCACAGGGGATGACGTTCGATGCGGAGAGCAAGTCCGTTCTGATCGCGAGCCATGACAGCGGGCTGCTGACACGCATCGATCTCGCGTCGCGCCGCGCGGTCGCCGCGTATGACGGCGGCGTCGGCATCGAGGTCCTAGCGTATTATTGATGCGTGCCTCCGCGAAGGCGGGACACGACCTACGGAATTACCGGTACCAACAAATGCGAGTCGAACTCGCCGCCGGCATGGATCACATGCCGGCCATTGTTCACGCTTGCCTCATGGCGGAAATAGACCGGCGCGACGCTGGTCGGATAGCGATTGATGTCGTCGCCTTGCACGATCAGCCGCAGCTTTTCTCCAGCCTCGAAGCGCGTGCTTGACGGCCAGATCTCGATCTCGAGCGGCACGATCGTGCCGGGCTTAATCTTCTGCTCGCGGGTGTGCGGATGCACCGGCTGGTATTCGGTCGACTTGACCGGGTCGAGTTCGCGATGCGAGGCGCGCAGCCAGCCGAGCGCGATCGGCCCGTCATCGAATTGCGCGTAATAGGCAAACGGAACGAATTCGCCGTTGGCGTCGAGCTTATGCAGCCCGACGAACACATCCATGTCGTCGGATGCCTCGCTCGACAGGAAAAGCTTGAGCTTCATATAGCCGGTCAGTTCGGTCGGCTTGTCGAAAGTGATGTCGAACACCGCGCGATCCGTGCCTCCGGGCGCCGCATCGTATGAGGCTGCAGCCGCCTTCGCGACCGGCGCGGTCTGCATCGCGCCACGCGAAGCATCAAGGAACAGCTTGGTATATTGGGTGCGTGCGATCGGCCATTCATTCTCGGCGCGGAATTTTCCGACGCCGTTGCGTTCGCGGACCTCGACCATCACTTTCGGCCAGCTCGTCACCTCGTTGTCTTCGCCTTTGAGGAAGTGATCGAAGAAGGCCTGCAGCCGGCGCATGTTTTCGGGCACGTAGTAATGCGCCCATTTCTTCTGGCCATGCGCCAGCAGCCATTTCTGCTTCGACGAAATGTGCTTGAAGCCCTCGAAGGTGCCGCGCGTGTGCAGCCCCTGATCGGTCCAGCTCGCAACCACAAAAGCCGGCGCGGTGATCTTGGAAAAATCCGCCCGCTTGGATTCCCAGAACGCATCGAAAAGCGGATGCTCCTTGGTCTCGGTTTCGAGATCCTCGATCTGGCCTTTGGTCGCACCCCAGCGATCCCACAGCGTGCCCCAGAAATGCGTGTCAGGAATGCCGCCATGGGTCGCGACCTCTCGATAGGTGTCGGTCCAGCCTTCCCAGGGATTGATCGCGGCGAGATGGGGCGGATTGAGTTCGGCGACGCGCCATTGCAGCTGCGCGAGATAGGAGACACCCGAAAGGCCGACCTTGCCGTTGCTCCAGGGTTGCGTTCCGGCCCATTCGACCAGGTCGTAGAAATCCTGCGCCTCCTCGGGGGCGAGGAAATGCGCGGTGCCTTCCGAGAACCAGGTGCCGCGGACATCGACATTGATCACGGCATAGCCCCGCGGAATCCAGAAGGTCGGATCCGGCGCTTCGAACGCCGTATATTCCGAGGTGTCGCCCTCTTTCACGCCGGCATTGAGGAAGCGCCGCGGATCGAACGGCACGTGCTTGCCATACGGCGACCAGGCGATAATCGGCGGTACCGGCCTTTCATCGACCGGCCGATAGATATTGGCATAGAGCTTGACCCCATCGCGCATTGGCACGACGACGTCGCGCTCGATGATCATCGCGTGCTGGTTTTCGAGCGTCCGGCTATAGACCGGCGGCTTGCCGCCGCGGCTTTCGGGCGTGTTGCGCGCCCCGCGATAGCGGTACTCGTAGCCCTTGGTCATGGCGAAGCCTCCCCGGCGGCTTATGGTCGGGCCGGGCGCTGGCGCACTCCGGAAGCCGACAGCCTTAACGACAAATGCGGTGCGGGGAAACCGGGATCACTTTTGGGCGCGGGCCGGCTTCTTCGGCGGCGCCTTCGCGGCAGGAGACGGCTGGGGAACCAGCAGACTGCGGGTGCAGATGGCGCCCACACCACGCGCGGTCTCGACGCATTGCTCGAACGAGTAGAAACCACAATTCTGGCCGCCGCCGCCATCACGATCAAACGACTGGCTGCACCATGAACCCTGGGCGCGCACCTCGCGCGGTCCGCCCATCAACGCCGCCGCCCCGACGGCGGCCACGAACAGAATTGCTTTGCTGGTCCGCATGGCCATGATCCTCAGGAAGACGCTGACCGGATAACACCGGATCATAGCCGAAAGTTTACCACGCAGCGTCACGGCAACTCGATCACTTTTCCTTCGCGCAGCGTAACGCGCCGATTCATGCGTCCCGCGATCTCCATATTGTGGGTCGCGACGATCACGGCGAGGCCAGAGGCGCTGACGAGCTGCGTCAGCGCCTGGAACACATGTTCGGAGGTCTTCGGATCGAGGTTTCCGGTCGGCTCGTCGGCCAGCAGGATCCGGGGCGCATTGGCGACCGCGCGCGCGATCGCGACCCGTTGCTGCTCGCCGCCGGATAATTCGGCCGGCCGATGGGTCAGGCGATGTTGCAGGCCGAGATAGCTCAGCAGGTCCACCGCGCGATCACGCGCCACCTGGCGCGACAGGCCGCGGATCATCTGCGGCAGGATCACGTTCTCGATGGCATTGAATTCCGGCAGCAGGTGATGCGCCTGATAGACGAATCCGATCTCGGTGCGGCGGATGCGGGTCCGCTCGGCGTCCGGCATCTTAGCCGTCGCAACGCCGTCGATATAAACCTCGCCCGCATCGGGATGCTCCAGCAGGCCGGCAATATGCAGCAGTGTCGATTTACCGGCACCCGACGGGCCGACCAGCGCTACGGTTTCGCCCGGCCATACCGCAAGCTCCGCGGAGCGGAGAATTTCCAGCGTCGCTTCGCCCTGATGATATTGCCGCTCCACGGCGTGGAGAAAGACAATGGGCTGTTCCTCGCTCATTGCGTGCTCATTCGTAACGCAGCGCTTCGACCGGATCGAGGCGCGCCGCGCGCCACGATGGGTAGACCGTTGCAACGAGCGACAGCGTGAGCGCCATCGTCACCACCGCCGTGGTCTCGGAGATGTCCATGTCGGCCGGAAGCCGCGACAGGAAATAGAGTTCCGGCGAGAACAGCTCGGTCCGTGTCAGCCAGGACAGGAATTGCCGGATCGATTCGACATTGAGGCATACGACGGTACCGAGCAGGAAGCCGACGATCGTGCCGACCACGCCGATCGCGGCGCCGGTGATCAGGAACACGCGCATGATCGAGCCCTGCGTCGCGCCCATGGTGCGCAGGATCGCGATGTCGCTGCCTTTGTCCTTCACCAGCATGATCAGCCCGGACACGATGTTGAGCGCGGCCACCAGGATGATCAGCGTCAGGATCAGGAACATCACGTTGCGCTCGACCTGCAGCGCGTTGAAGAAGGTCGCATTACGCTGGCGCCAATCGATCATGAAGATCGGCCGGCCGGCCGCTTCGGCGATCAGCGGCCGAAACCGGTCGATCCGATCCGGCGCGTCGGTATAGACCTCGATCGCGGTGACATCGCCTGAGCGATTGAAATAAGCCTGCGCCTCGGCGAGCGGCATGAACACGAAGGCCGCATCGTATTCGGACATGCCGATCTCGAACACCGCGCTGATCTTGTAGGGCTTGATGCGCGGCGTCGTGCCCATCGGGGTCACCGCGCCACGCGGTGCGACCAAGGTGACGCTGTCGCCGGCGCGCAACGACAATTGGTCGGCAAGGCGCCGTCCGATGACGACGCCTTGGGAGGCGTCGAAGCCTTCGAGCGTGCCCTGCTTGATGTTGTTCGCGATCGAACCGAGCTTAGTGAGATCCATGGCGCGGATACCGCGCACCAGCACGCCCGACGCATTGAATGGTGAGGACGCCAGCGCCTGACCTTCCACGATCGGCGCGGCCAACCGCAAACCGGGCACGCCGGCGAGTCGCGCCGCGACCTGCTCCCAATCATTCAGCGGAGATTCCAGCGGCTGAACCAGTATATGCCCATTCAGCCCGAGGATCTTGTCGAGCAATTCCTTCCGGAAGCCGTTCATCACCGCCATGACGATGATCAGCGTGGCCACGCCGAGCACGATGCCGAGGAAGGAGAATCCGGCGATGACCGAGATGAATCCTTCCTTGCGCCGCGCCCGCAGGTAGCGCAGCGACAGCATCCATTCGAAGGCGGAAAAAGGGCGAGTGCCGGCCGGCTCGGTCATGTGCGTTCCCTGACTGGGATTTCACATGATTCGGGCGAATTCGCGCCATGGCGAATGGAGGAAAAGCGTGGAGCGGCGATCATTTCGGTGCGAGCGCGCGCAGCATCAGGCGCCAAAGCGCGCCAGCACGTCGGCGGGCGTGAGAATCTCGCGCGAATTGTCGCGGCGATCCTTGAGTTCGACCT
>CANKHJ010000166.1 GCA_947481635.1 Bradyrhizobiaceae bacterium | reverse complement strand
TGGGTGTTGCGGCGCTGGCCGCGCTCGCGATCTACGGCACGCTGCGGCTCGCCGCGAATCCGACGACCTTCGTCGACGGCGTGAAACTTCGCATCATGCAACCGAACCTGCAGCAGGATGTGAAGTTCAATTATTCCGCCAAACAGGCGGTGATGGAGCGCTATCTCGCGCTCTCGGACCGGTCCACCGGACCGCAATCCACCGGCGTGCGCGACGCCACCCATTTGATCTGGCCGGAATCGGCCTTTCCGTTTGTCCTCACGCGCGAGGCCGATGCGCTGGCGCAGATCGCCGCGCTGCTGCCACAGGGAACCGTGCTGATCACCGGCGCTGTCAGGGTCGACGAGACAGATCCGGTCTCGCGCCGGGGACGCGCGTATAATTCGCTCTATGTCATCGACCATGACGCCTCGATCCTCTCGGTCTACGACAAGGTTCATCTGGTGCCGTTCGGCGAATATCTGCCGCTGCAGGCGCTGCTCGAGCGCGTCGGCCTGTCGCAACTCGTCAAGATGCCTGGCGGCTTCACGCCCGGGGACCGCAGGCGCATCCTCGCGGCGCCGCGCGCGCCGAGCTTCCTGCCGCTGATCTGCTACGAGATCATCTTTCCCGGTGATACCGTGCCGCGCGACGAACGTCCAGGCTGGTTGTTGAACGTCACCAACGATGCCTGGTTCGGAATCAGCGCGGGGCCGTATCAGCATTTCCAGCAATCGCGGCTGCGCGCGATCGAGGAAGGACTGCCGCTGGTCCGCGCGGCCAATACCGGCATCTCCGCCGTGGTCGATCCGCTGGGCCGCGTCGTCCGCGCGCTGCCGCTCGGAGTCGAAGGCGTCCTCGACGCGCCGCTGCCGCAGCCAGTGGAACCGACGATCTACCGTCGGATGGGCGACGGATTGGCTGGTCTGATACTGGTCGCAGCGCTTGTGCTGGTGTTTCGCCGCCGCATGCAGCGGATATAATTCCTAGTTAATTTCGGAAATTTTCTCTCCCGCGGGACTTCAAACTCTCGTGTGCGGTAGCTGGATAATGCTAAGAAAATGCAATTTTCCGTTGTAGCTCAGGGGCTTCCTTCGCCTTGCCCGAGCCGTGTAGCGTCAGCAATCGTGACTTGAAACTGACACGCGAGTGCAGAACGCTGAGGCTGCGTTTCATTGTTTTTTGACGGTCCAGCCCGATTGCACACAGGAACACATTGCCTTTTTGACCGGTGCGTGAACATTACGTTCCATATAGTCCCTATAGGAGTTCTTTATGGCCACGAAGGCCCCCAACCCCATTGATAAGCATGTCGGCAGCCGCGTGCGGATGCGACGCATGATGTTATCAATGAGCCAGGAGAAGTTGGGCGACGCGCTCGATCTCACTTTTCAGCAGGTTCAGAAATACGAGAAGGGTACCAACCGGATCGGCGCCAGCCGGTTGCAGCAGATCTCCAATATCCTGCAAGTGCCGGTGTCGTTTTTCTTCGAAGGTGCGCCGACCTCGGGCGACACCATCAACGGCGCGAAAGAAGCGCCGTCGCCAGCTTATGTCGCAGACTTCCTCGCGACCTCCGAAGGCCTCGCTTTAACGCGCGCTTTCACGCGCATCAAAGACGCCAAGCTGCGCCGGCGCATCGTCGATCTGGTTGCGGTGATCGCGGGCGAAGGCGACTAATCCTGCCCGCTTTTTCGGCCCACTTGCTGCCCACATCTTGACCGGGGCAAGCGGCGCTGCAAAAAGCTTTCCCTTCAGGCAACATGACGGCTCCGGTCCACCGGTCAAGCCCAGGCCTTGCGAGGGAGTGCTCAAACGTGGCAGTGCGCAAAAACTACCTGTTCACCAGCGAATCCGTTTCCGAAGGTCATCCGGACAAAGTCTGCGACCAGATCTCGGACGGAGTGCTCGACGCCTTCCTGGCGAACGACATCAAGCTCGGCATCGATGACGACAGCGCGGTGAACACGCGCCTCGGCTGCGAGACGCTCACGACCACGAATAAGATCGTGATCGCCGGCGAAGGCCGCGGTCAGGCGCCACTGTTCAAGAAATATGGCTCGCAGGCGGTGATCAACCGCGACCTGCTCACGCAGATCGCGCGCGATGTCGTGAAGGACATCGGCTACGACCAGGACGGCTTCTCCTGGCACGGCTCCGACGTCGAGGTGCTGCTGCATGGCCAGTCGCCCGACATCGCGATGGGCGTCGATGCCAAGAAGAAAAAGACCGGCGATGAAGAAGGCGCCGGCGACCAAGGCATGATGTTCGGGTTCGCTTGCACCGACAGCGAGCTCTACGAGAAGAACTCGTTCATGCCGGCGCCGATCTTCTTCGCGCATCGCATTCTGCGTACGCTCTCCGAAGGCCGCCGCTCCGGCAAGCTGCATGACCTGCAACCCGACGCGAAGAGCCAGGTGACCGTTCAGTATGTCGACGGCAAGGCCGTCGGCTGCACCAAAGTCGTGGTCTCGACGCAGCACAATGCCGAGAGCCGCAACGGCAAGAAGTACACGCCCGGCATGGTTCGCGACCTGATCTCGGACGCGGTCGAGTCGTCGCTGCCGGATGGCTGGATGCCGAAGAAGGGCTCCGACTTCCTGGTCAACCCGACCGGCAACTTCGTGGTCGGCGGCCCCGACGGCGATTGCGGCCTCACCGGTCGAAAGATCATCGTCGACACTTACGGCGGATATGCCCCGCATGGCGGCGGCGCATTCTCCGGCAAGGACCCGACCAAGGTCGACCGTTCGGCCGCGTATGCCACGCGCTATCTCGCCAAGAACGTGGTCGCGGCCGGCCTTGCCGAGCGCTGCACGATCCAGGTGGCCTACGCGATCGGCGTCGCCGACCCGATGTCGTTGCTGGTGGACTTCCACGGCACCGGCAAGGTCGACGAGCGTAAGGTCGAGAAGCTGCTGCCCGAGATGTTCCGGCTCACCCCGACCAACATCCGCCGCACTCTGAAGCTGAACCGCCCGATCTACCGCCGCACCGCGGCCTATGGTCACTTCGGCCGCGCGCCGGAGAAGGACGGCGGCTTCTCCTGGGAGAAGACCGACCTCGCCGCTCAGTTGAAGAAGGCGTTCTGAGCCAAGCCAATTGTTGCCCGGTGCATCATGCACCGGGCAGCGGCCTCCCGGCGTGACGGATTTGTCGATGACCGGTGACGACCACAACGCCGCGCAAAGTCGCGGCTCTTTTTTTGGCCGACGCAAAGGCCATAAACTGCGCGCCCATCGGGCGGCGCTGTTCGAGACGCTGATGCCGCGGCTCGCGCTCGACATCTCAACTCCTGTGCAAGACCTCGAAACGCTGTTTCCCAACGTGGTCGCTGATGTGCGTCTTGAGATCGGTTTCGGCGGCGCTGAGCACTTGATCGCCCAGGCTCAGGAATTTCCCGATATCGGCTTCATCGGCAGCGAGCCGTTCATCGACGGCATGGCCAAGGCGCTGGCCGAGATCGAGCGGCACGGCCTCGACAACATCCGCCTGCATGACGGCGACGCGAGTTTCCTGCTCGACTGGCTGCCTGCGGCGGCGCTCGGCCGCGTCGATCTGCTCTACCCCGATCCGTGGCCGAAGACCCGGCATTGGAAGCGGCGCTTCGTGCAGGCTGAAAATATCAGCCGCATCGCGCGGGTGCTGCGGCCGGGCGGCGAATTCCGCTTTGCCAGCGATATCTCGGGTTACTCGGCCTGGACGCTGGAACGCCTCACGCGATCCGACGACTTCCGCTGGACCGCCGAGCGCGCCGATGACTGGCGCAAGCCATGGGATGGATTTGGCGGCACGCGCTACGAGGCCAAGGCCAAGCGCGAAGGCCGCGCACCGTGTTATTTGACGTTCGAGCGACGGTAGGATTTCCGGCCGTCACTCCGGGCGCTCCGCAGGAGCGAATCCATAATCACAAACAGCTCGATTCAATAACGATTGCTGCGGCGTATGGATTCCGGGCTCGCGCTTCGCGCGCCCCGGAATGAAAGCTACCCCGCCTTGGCATCCGGCGCGCGGACCTGCCAGAACCGCAGCACGCGCTGTGCGGTCGCCGGCGACAGCCGCTCGAAATTGGTGAAGGCGGCGTCGAGCCCCTGGCTGGAGGTGCCCTTGGCGCCGGGACGCACGGTCATGATCGACTTCGCGGTCTGCCAGCCCCAACCAGTGGCCTTGCACAGGATCAGGATCGGATCGGGACGATCGCCGCTCATCAGCCGGTCGACGACATCGACCGGCACGCCGCACAACGACGCCAGCGCGACAACCGTCTCTTCGAACTTGTTGGCTTTCGCGAAGTCGACCAGCGCGTCCTCGTTCAGCTTCCCGTCCTTGCGCAGCGCATCGACGATTCGCGTCGCCGGACCGTAATCGGCCTTCGGCACGGCCTTATCGAGTTCGCTCGACACATGCGCGAGCACGCGCCGGATCTCGGCCTGGGTCGAGGGCTTGGCCGATGCCAGCAGGCGTTCCTGCACCACCTCGGTCGCCTTCATCAGCAGATCGCGAAACAGCCGCGGCGGAATGTCGGGCCGCGCGCCGACCTTTTCGGCAAGCGCGCCGTCATTCTCGGAGCGCTTCACCAGCGCGGTGAATCCTTCATTCGACAGCTTGGCGCCGCCATTTCCGGCGACATTGTGGATCACGTCGCGCTCGCCGCGCGCCACCAGAACGTCGGTTACTTTCTCGCCGATGCTCTTGCGCGTCGCGATGGCAAGCAGATGGGCCTGGCTCTTGGTGCGGGCGATCGCGACCAGATCGAGTTCCTCGAGCCGCACCGACTGCGTCAGAACCGGACCAGCCACCGCGATGTCGTCGTCATGCGCCAGCGATCGCAGCACGTCCGGCGGCGCGTTGCCGATCGGCGCGAGGCGGCGCGACAATTCAGCGCGCGCCTTGGATTCGATTTCGACGATCAACTGGCCGAGCACATCATCGAAGAGCTGGACATGTTCGTCCGAGAAGCGATCTGCGCCGGTCAGAAACAGGGTGGTGATGCGCTGCAAGGCCTCGGCACGCCGCTCCGCGGAGCCGTGCTGGACGACATCCTCCAGTTCGGGGATCAGCGATGCTGCGGCTAAGGCCATAATGGGTCCTGACGCGCGGCCAAAAATATGCGGCCGTCAGGCGGACGTTAGCGGTCGTTTCTAAAGGAATTGTTAGGGGTCGGGACGGTTCCACCGCATCGCGGCCGAGTCACTTGCCGTTCACCTGCCGGCCCTTGCGCAAAGCCCGCAAATCGCTATATTCCCGCTGTCTATTCGATATAGACATCTCATAGCGGTCGGATCTGATCCGATCGAGTTTTGAGAGTGGGTTCCCCCCGGGACCCGCTCTTTTTTGTTACCAAAATCCGGGCAGGTCGCTCGCCTTGGTAACCCGGTTCGAACCCGGCGACGAACTTAAGGCATGAACGAAACGCATCACGAGACCTTCGAAAAACGGCTGATCGTCGAGCCGGGCGTCGCCGCGCGCGTTGCCCATATCGCGGAGCCGGTGATCGAGGGTCTCGGCTACCGTCTGGTGCGGGTCCGCGTCACCGCCGCCGAAGGCTGCACCGTGCAGATCATGGCCGAACGGCCCGATGGCACCATGGCGATCGAGGATTGCGAGACGATATCGCGCAATCTCTCGCCGGTCTTCGACGTGGCCGACCCGATCGAGCGCGCCTATCGGCTCGAAGTCTCTTCACCGGGCCTCGACCGGCCGCTGGTGCGAAAGTCGGACTTCGACAAGCATGTCGGCCATCTCGTACGGATCGAGATGGCGATCGCCGTCGATGGCCGGAAGCGCTTCAAGGGCACGATCCTCGGGACCGAGGGCGATTTCGCCAGGATTCAGCGCGATGACGCCAAGAAGGACGAACCCGCCGAAGTTTTGCTGACCATCGCCGACATGAGCGACGCCAAGCTGCCGCTGACCGATGCGCTGGTGGCCGAGTCGTTCAAGCGCGGCAAGGATGCCGAGCACGAAGCGCGCGAAGAACGCCGGGAACAGCGCCGGGCGGCTTTGGCCGCGCGAGCCAATGCGCCGCGCAAGCCGAAGAATTCGCCGAAGGGCGTGTCGAAGAATTTGCCGAAGACGAAATCCCGGACCGTGCGGCCCGATAACGGCCGCGCGACCTTGAACGAAGGAGACTAATCCATGGCCGTCAGCGCCAACCGGCTTGAACTGCTACAAATCGCCGACGCGGTCGCCCGCGAGAAGTCGATCGACCGCAGCATCGTCGTCGCGGCTATGGAAGACGCGATCGCCAAGGCGGCGCGCTCACGCTACGGCGCCGAGACCGACGTGCACGCCGACATCAATGGGAAGACCGGCGAGCTGCGGCTGTCGCGCCACATGCTGGTGGTCGACGCGGTCGAGAATTCCTCCAACCAGATCAGCCTGGAAGAGGCGCGTACCCGTAACCCGGCCGCGCAGGTCGGCGACACCATCGCGGACCAGCTTCCGCCGCTTGAATATGGCCGCATCGCCGCGCAGTCTGCGAAGCAGGTGATCGTGCAGAAGGTGCGCGAGGCCGAGCGCGACAAGCAGTATCAGGAATACAAGGACCGCATCGGCGAGATCGTCAACGGCGTGGTGAAGCGGGTCGAATACGGCAATGTCGTTGCCGATCTCGGCCGCGGCGAAGCGATCGTGCGGCGCGACGAGATGCTGCCGCGCGAGACGCTGCGTCCGGGCGACCGGCTGCGCGCCTTCATCTACGACGTGCGCCGCGAGCCGCGCGGGCCGCAGATTTTCCTCTCACGCACCCATCCGCAATTCATGGCGAAGCTGTTCGCGCAGGAAGTGCCGGAAATCTATGACGGCATCGTCGAGGTGAAGGCGGTCGCGCGCGACCCGGGTTCACGAGCGAAAATCGCGGTGATTTCGCGCGATTCCTCGGTCGATCCGGTCGGCGCCTGTGTCGGCATGCGGGGGTCTCGGGTGCAGGCGGTCGTCAACGAGCTGCAGGGAGAAAAGATCGACATCATCCCGTGGTCGCCGGATATCGCGACCTTCGTGGTCAACGCGCTGGCACCGGCTGAAGTCGCCAAGGTGGTGCTCGACGAGGAGCGCGAGCGCATCCAGGTGGTGGTGCCGGACCAGCAATTGTCGCTCGCGATCGGCCGCCGCGGCCAGAACGTGCGGCTCGCCTCGCAACTGACCGGCTGGGATATCGACATCCTGACCGAACAGGAAGAATCCGAGAACCGCCAGGCCGAGTTCGAGAAGCGCACCAAATTGTTCATGGACACGCTCGACGTCGACGAAGTAGTCGGCCAGTTGCTCGCGTCCGAAGGCTTCAGCTCAGTGGAAGAACTCGCAATGGTAGACGACAAGGAAATCGCCGGCATCGAAGGCTTCGATGAGGACACCGCAACCGAACTCCAGACGAGGGCGCGCGAATTCCTCGACAAGCAGGAAGCCGAGCTGGACGCGCGCCGCGTCGAGCTGGGCGTCGCCGACGAACTCAAGGACATCCCCGGCATCACCACCGCGATCCTTGTGAAGCTCGGCGAAGGTGACGTGAAGACGGTGGAAGACCTCGCCGGCTGCGCCACCGACGACCTGGTTGGCTGGACCGAGCGCAAGGATGGCGAGACCATCAAGGAGCCCGGCTTCCTCGACGGCGTCGACATCTCGCGCGACGAGGCCGAGAGCCTGATCATGCAGGCCCGGGTCAAGGCCGGCTGGATCACCGAGGAAGACCTGGTCCAGCCCGCCGGGGAAGAAGCCACGCCTGAGGAGGCCGAAGCCTCTGCCTAGGATCTAGCAAACGGATGCTCGCCATCGCCCAAGATAGCGGACTGGACGCCGATCTCGACCGCGGGCCGCGCAAGGTCGCGCCCGGGGCCGAGCGGCTATGCGCCGCCACCGGCGATGTGAAGCCGATCGCCGACATGATCCGGTTCGTAGTTGGGCCGGACGGCGCGATCGTGCCCGACCTGAAGCAGCGCCTTCCCGGGCGCGGCGCATGGGTGACGGCGACCCGGGCCGCGCTCAAAACGGCGTTGGCGCGCAAGGCCTTTGCCCGCAGCTTTCGCCGCGAGGTCAAGGCCGGGGCCGAAATTCTCGAGCTGACCGAAAGGCTGCTTGAGCGATCGACGCTGGATGCGCTCGCCATGGCGAGCAAGGGGCGGCGGGTGGTTGCCGGCTTCGTGCGGGTCGAAAATGCGCTGCTGAATGACCCGGTGGTGGCGCTGATCCACGCCAGCGACGCGGCCCCCGACGGGGTCCGCAAGCTGGAGGCGGTGCGCCGGCATTCGGAGCGAAATATTCCCGTCCATGACGGGTATTCTTCCGCTCAATTGGATTTGGCGTTAGGCAGGCCAAATGTGATACATGCTGCCCTGCTCGCAGGTTCCGAAACCGATACCTACATTGCGCGTGCGCTGCGCCTCGCGCATTTCCGTGCCGACGACAAGCCCGACCGACCGACGAAGAATTGAGTTTGCGAAAGACAGGATGTGAATGGCTGAAACGACGAAAAGCACTGGCGACAAGACCCTCAGCGTGGCTCCGAGCAAGCCGACGCTGTCGCTCAAGCCGCGCACCGAGACGGGCATGGTGCGCCAGAGCTTCAGCCATGGCCGCACCAAGGCCGTCGTGGTCGAGAAGGTCAAAAGCCGCATCGTTGCCAAGCCGGGCGCCCCCGCGCCTGTGGCGCCTGTTGCCGCGCCCGCCAAGCCTGTCGTCACCGCGAAGCCTGCCGCAGCGCCGGTAACCACCGCGCGCGCGCCGGCCCCTCAGGCCGCTGCTCCCGCCGCGCCGAAAAAGCCCTCGGGCGTCGTGCTGCGCACCCTGACCCAGGAAGAGCAGGTTGCCCGCGCCGCCGCGCTCAAGGACTCGAAGCTGCGCGAAGCCGAAGAGCGCAAGATTGCCGAGGAAGAGGCGAAGATTCGCCAGGCGCGCGAAAGCATCGAGCAGACCGAGCGCAAGGCCGCCGAGTTGCGCAAGCGTGAGGAAGATGCCCGCCACCTTTTGGAAGAGCAGGCCAAGCAAAAGGCCGAGATCGAGGCCAAGAAGCGGTTCCCCGGCGACGGCGAGGCCGCCAAGCCGAAGACAACACCCGTCACGACACCGGTATCAAGCCGGGCCGTTGCGGCCGTCGCAGAACCGGACGACGATGATCGCCCGCGGGTCGCGCGCCGCGGCCCCGGCGGCGGTCCTGCGCGTCCGGTCATCGCACCTAAGCCGACCACCCGCCCCGCCGCCGAGAAACAGCGCGGCCGTCTGACGCTGGTCACCGCGCTCACCGCCGACGAAGTGCGCGAGCGCTCGGTCGCCTCCTATCGCCGCCGTAACCAGCGCCAGACCGGACATCGTCCGGCCGAGGCCAAGGAAAAGCTGATCCGCGAGGTGACGATCCCGGAAGCGATCACCATCCAGGAACTCGCCAACCGCATGGCCGAGCGCGCCGTGGACGTGATGCGCCTGCTGATGAAGCAGGGACAATTATTCAAGATCACCGACGTGATCGACGCCGATACCGCCCAGCTCCTCGCCGAGGAAATGGGACATACGGTGCGCCGCGTTGCGGACGCCGATGTCGAGGAAGGCCTGTTCGACGCGCCAGACGATTCCGAGGGCGATGTCACGCCGCGGTCGCCGGTGGTCACCGTGATGGGCCATGTCGATCACGGCAAAACCTCGCTGCTCGACGCGATCCGTTCGGCCGAGGTCGCCGCGGGCGAAGCCGGCGGCATCACGCAGCATATCGGCGCCTATCAGGTCACGTCGCCGACCGGCGGCAAGATCACCTTCATCGACACCCCAGGCCACGCTGCCTTCACCGCGATGCGTGCGCGCGGCGCCAAGGTCACCGATATCGTCGTGCTGGTGGTTGCCGCCGATGATGGCGTCATGCCGCAGACGATCGAGGCGATCCATCACGCCAAGGCGGCGAAGGTTCCGCTGATCGTGGCGATCAACAAGATCGACAAGCCCGACTCCAAGCCGGAGCGCGTGCGCACCGAATTGCTGCAGCACGAGGTCCAGGTCGAATCGCTGGGCGGCGACGTCGTCGACGTCGAAGTCTCTGCCACCAAGAAAATGAATCTCGACCGGCTGCTCGAAATGATCGGGCTGCAAGCCGAAATTCTCGATCTCAAGGCCAATACCGATCGCCCGGCCGAAGGCACCGTGATCGAAGCCAAGCTCGATCGCGGCCGCGGCCCCGTGGCCACGGTGCTGGTGCAGCGCGGTACGCTCAAGGTCGGCGACATCATCGTCGCCGGCGGCGAATGGGGCCGGGTGCGCGCGCTGGTGTCGGACACCGGCGCGTCGGTGACCACCGCTGGTCCTTCGACCCCGGTCGAGGTGCTCGGCTTTGCCGGCACGCCCGAGGCGGGTGACCGCCTTGCCGTGGTGCCGGACGAGAGCCGCGCGCGTGAGATCACGGCCTATCGTATCGATCAGAAGCGCGAGAAGCAGGCGGCGCGCGCCTCCGGCATGCGCGGTTCGCTCGAGCAGATGATGAAGCAGCTCAAGACCAGCGGCCGCAAGGAATTCCCGCTGGTGGTGAAGGCCGACGTACAGGGTTCGCTCGAAGCGATCGTTGGATCGCTCGACAAGATGGGCACCGAAGAGGTGCAGG
>CANKHJ010000165.1 GCA_947481635.1 Bradyrhizobiaceae bacterium | reverse complement strand
GGTGCAGGCCAATCTCGCCCAGGCGCGCGCCAACCTGGCCTTCACCACCAGCGACCTCGACCGCGCGAACCAGCTCTTCAAGGAGAAGACCATCTCCGAGCAGGTATTCGAACAGCGCGGTCAGGCCAAACGCATCGCCGAGGCGGCCGTGGCCGCGCAAGAGGCGCTGGTGCGCCAGGCTTCACTTGATGTCGAATTCACGGAATTGAAGGCGACGGTCGCCGGCCGCATCGGCGATCGCCGCGTCTCGCAAGGCAACCTCGTCACCGGCGGCACGACCGGCAACACCACTCTGCTCGCGACCATCGTCTCGATCGATCCGATCCGCTTCGAATTCACCTTCGATGAAGCCTCGCTGCTGCGCTACGAGCGCTTCGCCAGCGCCAAGGGGAATACCGACCGTGGCGTCTCAACCGAGATCAAGCTCAAGCTGATCGACGAGCCCAATTTTACCCATAACGGCCGGATGGACTTCGTCGACAATAGCGTCGACCGCGCCACCGGGACGATCCGCGCGCGCGCCGAGGTCGCCAACCGGACGGGGCTGTTCGTCCCCGGCATGTTCGCACGCGTGCAGGTGCCGGGCTCGCCTGCCTATGACGCATTGATGGTGCCGGACGTCGCGATCGCAAGCGAACAGACGCGACGCTATGTGCTCGCGATCGATGCCGAGAATATTGTCCGGCAAAAATATGTCGTGCCCGGACAGGTCCTGGACGGCCTGCGCGTCATCAAGCAAGGACTCAATCCCGACGATCGCGTCGTCGTGAGCGGTCAGATGCAGGCGCGGCCGGGCCAGAAGGTCAATGTGCAAGAGGCTCCGGCGGCACGGCCGGCCTCCGCCGCGGGTCCCTCGACGACCAAGCCGAACTGAGGCGACGCGCCGATGCGCATTTCCCACTTCTTCATCGACCGCCCGATCTTCGCTTCGGTGGTGTCGATCATTTTCGTGATCGTTGGCGGCGTGAGCTTCGTGCGGCTGCCGGTCGCGCAATATCCCGAGATCGCGCCGCCGACCATCAACATCTCCGGTCAATATCCCGGCGCCAATGCCGAGGTGGTGTCGTCGACCGTGGTCGCCCCGATCGAGGAGCAGATCAACGGCGTCGAGAACATGCTCTACATGGGCTCGACCGCGACCGCCGACGGCCGCTTCTCGATCGCGGTCACCTTCGACATCGGCACCAATCTCGATATCGCCCAGGTGCAGGTGCAGAACCGCGTTGCGATCGCGGCGCCGCGCCTGCCGCAGGACGTGCGCAATCTCGGCGTCAACGTCACCAAATCTTCGCCCGACCTGATGATGGTCGTGCATCTCATCTCGCCCGATAAGTCGCGCGATCCGCTGTTCATCTCCAACTATGCCAATCTCGAGATCAAGGACGTGGTCGGCCGGGTCGACGGCGTCGGCTCGATCACGGTGTTCGGTGCGCGCGATTATTCGATGCGCGTCTGGCTCGATCCGGACCGGCTGCAATCGCTCGGGCTGACCACCGGCGACGTGGTCACGGCGCTGCAGCGCCAGAACGTGCAGGTGGCCTCCGGCGTGCTCAACCAGCCGCCGGTGGAGAACCAGGGCGCGTTCCAGATCGCGGTGCAGACGCTGGGCCGGCTGGTGGACCCGGATCAGTTTGGCGACATTGTGGTGAAGAGCACCGCCGCCGCCGCGGTCCGGCTCAAGGATGTCGCCAAGATCGAACTGGCGGCGCAGGATTATTCGACCAATTCCTACCTCGACCGCGACTTCGCGGTCGCGCTCGCGATCTTCCAGCGACCCAGCTCGAATGCATTGTCGACCGCGATTGCGATCGGCAACACGATGCAGGAGCTCTCTAAGCGCTTCCCTTCGGGGGTTCAATATTCGATCGTCTATAATCCGACCCAGTTCATCGCGCAGTCGGTCGAGGCGGTCGAGGAGACGCTGCTCGAAGCCGTGATCCTGGTCGTGCTGGTGGTGATCCTGTTCCTGCAGAACTGGCGCGCCGCGATCATCCCGCTGATCGCGATCCCGGTTTCGCTGGTCGGGACATTCTTCTTCATGGGCACGTTTGGCTTCACGCTGAACAACCTCACGCTGTTCGGGCTGGTGCTGGCGGTGGGCATCGTCGTCGATGACGCGATCGTCGTGGTGGAGAATGTCGAGCGCAACATCGCCGCAGGATTATCGCCGCGCGACGCTTCGCGCCGCAGCATGGACGAGGGCGGCTCCGCGCTGGTCGCGCTTGCGCTGGTGCTGCTCGCGGTGTTCGTTCCGTCCGCCTTCATCACCGGCATATCGGGCCAGTTCTATCGCCAATTCGCGCTGACCATCGTCGGTGCGACGCTGATCTCGCTGACCGTATCGCTGACGCTGTCGCCGGCATTATGCGCGTTGCTGCTGCGGCCGCATCACGACAAGCCGCCGCCGCTCTGGGCGCGACCGCTGCACGCCTTCTTCGGTGGCTTCAACTGGGGCTTCAACCATCTGGCAAATGGTTATGGCTGGATCGCCCGGCGCGCAGTGCGCTTCGCCGCCATCATGATCCTGTTCTATTTGGCGATCCTTGCCGGCGGCCTCAACGAGTTCCGCAAGACGCCGCAAGGCTTCATTCCGCAGGTCGATCGCGGCATCCTGATCATCGCGATCCAGCTCCCGCCGGGCTCGTCGCTGTCGCGCACCGATGCGGTGGTGCGCCAGGCGCTCGACATCACACTGGCGACGCCCGGCGTCTCGGGCGCGATGAACATCGTCGGCTTCTCCGGCGCGACCAACTCGAACGCGCCGAATTCCGGCTCGATCTTCGCCGTCCTCGACTCCTTCGAATCGCGCAAAGGCGATGCGCGCAAGACCATCAGCGCCATCCAGGCGCAGGTTCAGGCGCGGCTCGCGCCGATCCGCGAGGCGCAGATCGTCATCGTGCAGCCGCCCGCGGTGCCCGGCATCGGCAATTCGAGCGGCTTCCGGATGATGATCGAAGACCGCGCGGGGCAGGGACCGCAGGCGCTGCAATCGGCAGTGTTCGCGCTGTCCTCGCGCGCCAACCAGCTTCCGGAGGTGCGCAACGCCTTCTCGTTCTTCGAGACCCAGACGCCGCAGCTGTTTGTCGATATCGACCGCACCAAGGCGCAACTGCTCGGCGTCAACCTCGCGGATGTCTTCGGGGCGTTGCAGACCTATCTCGGCTCGTCCTACGTCAACGACTTCAACATGTTTGGGCGCACCTTCCGCGTCTCGGCGCAGGCGCTGAGCGAATACCGCCTCGATGCCAGCGACGTGCTGCGGATCCGCGTGCGCAACGCGACCGGCGACAGCGTGCCGCTCGCGTCCTTCGCGACCACGCGCGACATTTCAGGGCCTTATCGCGTGCCGCGCTACAACCTCTATCCATCCGCCGAACTCGATGGCGCCGCGGCGCCGGGCTATTCGCAGGGCCAGGCGATCGAGGCGATGAACAAGCTCGCAACCGAGGTGTTGCCGCAAGGCTTCAGCTATGAATGGACCACGCTGGCGTATCAGCAGATCCGCGCCGGTAATACCGCGATGTTCGCCTTCGGGCTGGCGGTACTGTTCGTGTTCCTGGTGCTGGCGGCGCAGTTCGAGAGCCTGACTCTGCCGCTGGCGGTCATTCTGATCGTGCCGATGTGCCTGGTGGCCGCGACCCTGGGCGTGATCATCCGCGGGCAGGACAACAACATCCTGACCCAGGTCGGTTTCATCGTACTGATTGCGCTGGCGGCGAAGAACGCCATCCTGATCGTGGAATTCGCGAAGCAGCTTCAGGAACAGGGCATGGACCGCGCCGCGGCGGCGGTCGAAGCCGCGCGGCTGCGCTTCCGGCCGATCCTGATGACCTCGCTCGCCTTTATCTTCGGCGTCACGCCGCTGGTGTTCGGCACCGGCGCGGGCGCCGAGTTGCGCCAGACGCTGGGTACGCCGGTGTTTGCTGGCATGATCGGCGTGACGGTGTTCGGGTTGATCTTCACGCCGGCGTTCTACGTGATCTCGCGCAAAATGGCCGAACGGCGCGGCGCGCGCGCGGCCAAGCCGGTGGCGGCGGAATGAGCGCAAGATGCAGTTGAGAGAGGAACACGAGCGATGACCACAGTTTCAACCCCCGCCCCGTCGCGCACCTCGCTCATTCGCTGGCATCATCTGTATTATGTCAGCGCAGCGCTGGTGGTGATGATCGTCGCGATCGTCCTTCGGGATCTCTGGTTCCTGAATTATGTGCATGTCCTCGCCGGCCTGATGTGGACCGGCATTGACCTGTTCATGGGCTTCGTGGTCGGCCCGATGATCCGACGCTTGGCGCCGGAGACGCGCCGCCAGGTGGTGCTGGCGCTGACGCCGCGCACGCTGTTCCTGCTGCCGACGCTAGCAACCATCACCGGCACGACCGGCTGGTATCTCGCGGTGGAGCGCGGCTACACCCAGCTCGAATGGCCGCATTATGGCTGGGTGGCCGCCGCGCTCGCGCTCACGACGCTGATGGCGATCCAGGGGACCGGGTTCCTGCTGCCCACCAACCTGCGGGTCTGCATGGAGCTTGCGAAAGAGAAACCCGACCATACGTGGATAGCACGCACCATGTCGCGCTTTTATTATGTCGTCGGGCTGCAGGGCGTCATGCAGATGCTGATCATCATCATCATGGCCCGTTTCGCGACCGGTATTTGAGCCCGCCACTTTTGGAGCCATTCCCCTATGACCATGAAATTTGGCGTCAGCCAGTCGATGAAGCGGATCGAGGACGACGGGCTGCTGCGCGGCGCGGGACATTATGTTTCCGACCACGCTCCCGCCCACACGCTTCACGCCGTGGTGCTGCGCTCGCCGCACGCGCATGCGAAATTCACCATCACCGACGTCGCCACGGCGAAGGCCATGCCGGGCGTGAAGCTGATTCTCACTGCTGAGGACACCAAAGAGCTCGGCAACATGCCCTGCATGGGCATGCCGCCCGGCATGCAGATCGACGTGCCACCCTATCCGATCATCGCGACCGACACGGTGCGTCATGTCGGCGACATCGTCGCCTTCATCGTCGCCGACACGGTCGATCTCGCCAAGGATGCCTCCGAGGCGATCGTGATCGATTACCGGCCGCTGCCGCATGTGGTCGACGCGACCGCCGCATTGAAACAGGGCGCGCCGCAGATCTGGGGCGACAAGGCGGGCAATCTGGCCTTCGACTACAAGCTCGGCGACGAGGCCAAGACCGCCGCCGCGTTCAAGACTGCCGCCAAGATCATCACGCTGACGATCCACAACCAGCGCCTGGTCACCAATTATCTCGACACCCGCGCGGTGGTCGCCGAATACGAGCCCGAGCATGACCGCGTGATGCTGACCCTCGGCAGCCAGGGTTCGCATCGCGTGCGTGACGTGACCGCCGGCATTCTCAAGATCGCGCCCGAAAAGCTGCGTGTGGTGACGCCGGATGTCGGCGGTGGCTTCGGCACCAAGCTGTTTCCGTTCCGCGAATATCCGATTGCCGCGCTCGCGGTGCAGAAGCTGAAACGGCCGGTGAAGTGGGTCGCCGATCGCACCGAGCATTTCCTCGGCGACAGCCAGGGCCGCGACAATCTCACCACCGCGAAGCTCGCGCTCGACGACAAGGGCAAGTTCCTTGCGTTCCATGTCGAGACCGTTGCCGACATGGGCGCCTATCTCAATTTCTTCGGCCCCTTCATCCCGACCGGCGGGGCGAGCATGCTGCCGGGCCTGTATGATTTCCCGACCGGCTTCGTGCGCGTCTACGGCGCCTATACCAACACCGTGCCGGTGGATGCCTATCGCGGAGCGGGCCGTCCGGAAGCCGCGTATGTGATCGAGCGGCTGGTCGATGTCGCAGCGCGCGATCTCGATGTCGCGCCGGACGCGTTGCGCAAGAAGAACTTCATCAAGCCGAAGGCGATGCCTTACCAGACCCCGACCGGCCGCACCTATGACTCGGGCGAATTCGCCGAGCATATGATGCAGGCGCAGAAGGTTGGCGACTGGGCCGGCTTCAAGGCGCGCCTCAACACATCGAAGAAAGCGAAGCGGATGCGCGGCATTGGCATCGCCACCTATATCGAAGCCTGCGGCAGTCTCGGCCCCGAGACCGCCAAGGTGACGCTCGACGCCGATGGCGGGGTCACGCTGGTGGTCGGCTCGCAATCGACCGGGCAGGGGCACAAGACCGCCTATGCGCAATTGATCTCGGAGCATCTCGGCATCCCGCTCGACCAGGTGCGCGTGCATCAGGGCGATACCGCGATGATGGCGACCGGCAAGGGCACCGGCGGTTCGAGCTCGATCCCGAGCGCCGGTCATTCGGTGCAAGGCGCCTCGCGAAAACTCTCCGACCAGCTCAAGGCGCTCGCCGCCGATGCGCTGGAAGCCGGCATCGGCGATCTTGAAATGGTGGACGGTGCGAGCGCGGTGCGCGTCGCGGGCACCGACCGGTCGGTGTCCTTTGCCGATCTGGCGCAACGCGCGCCCGACAAGAGCCAGTTGATGGCCGACGATGCCTTCGTGCCCAAGGCGCCGACTTTCCCGAACGGCACCCATCTCGCCGAAGTCGAGATCGATCCCGACACCGGCACCACCAGCATCGTCAACTACGTCATCGTCGACGATTTCGGCATGACCTTGAATCCACTGCTGCTGGAAGGGCAGGTGATCGGGGGCGTGGTGCAGGGCATCGGCCAGGCGATGATGGAGAACACCGTCTATGATCAGGATTCCGGCCAGCTCGTCACCGCGACCCTGATGGATTACGCGCTGCCGCGCGCCGACGACGTGCCTGACTTCCATTTCGAGACCCGCCACGTGCCATGCCGGGTCAATCCAATGGGCGTGAAGGGCGCCGGCGAGGCCGGCACCATCGGCTCGGCACCGGCGGTGATGAACGCCATCGTCGATGCGCTGTGGCGGGCGCACCGGATCCGCCATATCGATATGCCGGCGACGCCGCAGCGCGTCTGGGCGGCGATCGAGGAGGCCAAGCGGCTCCATACGATGTGAGGCCAACCACCTTCGTCTCACATGATCGTGACAACGGCCGCGCTGCTGCGGTCTTTTCCCACCTCGCTGCCGGAATATTGATGATGAGGCGGTGTTTGCCATATTCGTCACCCGCATTCGCGGTTAGACGGATTATTCACCGTCGGGGTAACCCGTGTTCAAGGAGATTTGCATGATCCGTTACGCGCTCGCCGCCGCGGTTGTGGTCGTCGGCATCACCGCTGCCTTTGCGCAAGACTCTGTCACAGCGCGCCGCAGCGTCATGAAGGCGATCTCGGCACCGCATTACGGCGTGCTGGGTGCGATGGGGCGAGCCCGTCAGCCCTATGACCAGGCCAAGGTCGACGCCGCGTTTGTGGCTTTGGAGACGCAGGTCCCGAAGATACCGACGCTGTTCCCGGCGGACTCCAACAAGGGGCCGGACGCCGGCAGCGATTACTACGCAGCGCCCGCGGCGTTCCAGCCGCAGGCCAATGCGGATATCGAGGCCAAGGTGGCGGCAGTCTCCAAGGCGATTGCCGACGTCAAGGGCACTGCCAAGGATGTCGCGTCGCTCAACGCGGCGTTCACCGCCATCAATAACGCTTGCAACGCGTGTCACTCGGTCTATCAGGCACGCAAGAGCTGACCGCGTCATCGCTCCGCTCGGCGCCGCCGCATCCATGCGGCGGCGTTTTGCGTTATGGTGTCGTGTCATGAAAGGGCTGTCTCATGCTGCGCCGCCTGATTCTCGTCCTCGTTGCCATCGCGGTCACCGGCGGGGCGACCTTCTGGCTATTGACCGGACCGGAGACGGTTGCAGCGCTGCCTGCCTACAACGCCAGCATCTCGGATGGCGCAGTGATCTTCAACGCCGGCGGCTGCGCCAATTGCCACGCAGGAGCGGACCGCACCCGGCTGGGCGGCGGCACCGCGCTGAAGTCGCCGTTCGGGACCTTCCATGTGCCGAATATCTCGCCCGACCCCAAGGACGGCATCGGAGCCTGGACCGAGGCGCAATTCGTCACCGCCCTCCTCAAGGGCACCTCGCCGCAGGGCGCGCATTACTACCCGGCATTTCCCTACGCATCGTATCAGCGGATGCGCAGTGAGGACGTGCGCGATTTGTTCGCCTATCTGAAGACCCTGCCGGCTGTGCAGGGCCGGGTGCGCGATCACGACCTGCCGTTCCCGTTCAATATACGGCGCGGGCTTGGGCTCTGGAAAATCCTGTTCCTGGACGGGGAGCCGCTCCGCCCCGATCCGGCCAAGGATGCCGAATGGAACCGCGGCGCTTACCTGGTCAATGGTCCGGGTCATTGCGCCGAATGCCACTCGCCGCGCAACCTGCTCGGTGGCATCGTCGCGGGACAGCGTTTCGCGGGAGGGCCGAGCCTTGAAGGCCAGGGCTTCGTGCCGAATATCACCCAGGGCAAGCTTGGCAACTGGTCGGTCGAGGATTTCGTCGATCTGCTCGAGACCGGAATGACGCCGGGCTTCAACGGCGTATCGGGTGCGATGGAGATGGTGATCAAGAGCACCTCGCAGCTTCCCGAGGCCGACCGCAGGGCGATGGCGGTTTACCTCAAGTCGCTGCCGGCCGCGGATGCCGCGCGCCGTTCCGACGGGAAATAACCGTCGCGCCGGCTTTCTGGCGTGCATGCGGTGCTGCGTCGGTTGGTCCCGCCGGGCGCGCTTCCCGCTGGCGGCATGACGTGTTAGCGGCTGCCAATGTCCCAGCCGATCAACCTGTTTCGCTCGATCCTGCTCAAGCTTGCGTCCACGCTGATTTTCGCGGGGATGCAGGCGCTGATCCGGATTTCCGCGCACAAGTTTCCGCTCGGTGAGGTGGTGTTTTTTCGCGGCTGGGCGGCGATCATTCCGGTGCTGGTGGTCTATGCGTGGCGCCGCGAATTGAGCGGCGCGCTGCGGATGGCGCAGCCGCTCGGTCACGTCACCCGCGGCACCATCAGTGCGGCGGCGATGTATCTCAACTTTGCGAGTCTCGCTTTGCTGCCGTTGATCGATGCGGTCGCGATCGGCTTCACCGCGCCTTTGATCACGGTCGCACTGGCGGTGATCTTCCTGAAGGAGGACGTGCGGTTCTACCGCTGGGCCGCGGTCGGCGTCGGTTTCATCGGCGTCATGGTGATGCTGATCCCGCATATCGACGTGGCGCAGGTCGGCCATGGCGCGCTCTCCGCTGTGGGCGCGGTCGGGGCGATCTGCGGGCTGCTCGGTGCATTCGGTAACGCCGGAACCGTGATTCAGACGCGGCGCATGACCTTCACCGAATCCACCTCCGCGATCGTGTTCTATTTCTCACTCTTCGCCGCGCTCGGCGGGCTGGTGACGCTGCCGTTCGGGGGATGGCTCTGGCCGGATTCGCTCGATCTGGTGGCCCTGGTAATGATGGGCGTACTCGGGGGGCTCGGTCATATCCTGCTGACCGAAAGCTACCGCTACGCACCGGCCTCGGTGTCGGCGCCGTTCGACTATGCCTCGATGATCTGGGCGCTGCTGATCGGCTTCTTCATCTTTGGCGAAATCCCGCACGTGCTGGTGCTGCTCGGCGCCGTTATCGTCGCGGGCGCGGGCTTGTTCGTGATCTGGCGTGAACGCCAGCTCGGCCTGCAGCCGAGCCGCAATGAGGCCCCGCCGGCGCTGCCGTGAGGATCAGGCCCCGAACGCCTTGAAGGTGATGATGGTGCGCGTGTCCTGGATCCCGGGGAGACGCTGCACTTTCTCGTTGACGAAGTGGCCGATGTCGGCGCCGTCCTCGACATAGAATTTTACCAGCAGGTCGAAGTCGCCGGCTGTGGAATAGATTTCCGACGCGATCTCGGCGTCCGCCAGCGCATTCGCCACCTCGTAGGACTTGCCGAGCTGGCATTTGATCTGGACGAAGAACGGCACCATGCTGCACTCCCTGACGGCGCTGTCGGCCGCCGCTGCAAATCAGCAAAATCGCGCGGTTTTGACAAGGCTAAAGCCCGCCTCAGCCTGCGTCTTGCATCGTCGCGGTTCGCGGACTAGGTTTCCGGCGCAATCTCGTGGGGTGCCCGGCGGCATGCGGCTGTCGGGCTGAGAGGCTTGAAGCCAACCCATTGAACCTGATCCGGGTCATGCCGGCGGAGGGAGATGAGATGCGCGAGCCCGATCTTACCGCGCAAACCGACGATTGGCCTGCTGTCGCCGCCGATGTCCTGGCGCGTCTGCGGGCGCGCGCGCCGCGCGTGCATTGCCTCACCAACGCGGTGGCGCAGACCTTTACCGCCAACGTGCTGCTCGCGGCCGGTGCAATCCCCTCGATGACCATCGCCACCGACGAGATCGGCGCCTTCGTCGCGCGTGCCGATGCGCTGCTGATCAATCTCGGGACCTTCGATCCGCAGCGGCGCGCGGCGGCCGGGATTGCCATCGCGGAGGCCCGGCGGAACGGAAAGCCGTGGGTGCTCGATCCGGTGTTTATCGAGCGCTCGCCCGGCCGCGCCGATTTCGCGCGCGAATTGGCGGCGCAAATACCCACCGCGATGCGGCTCAACGCGGTGGAGTTCTCGACGCTCGCCGGGGGCGATGGGACGCGCGACGCGCTC
>CANKHJ010000164.1 GCA_947481635.1 Bradyrhizobiaceae bacterium | reverse complement strand
TCTTGTCAATGCATCTTCGCCGCTGCATAGAAGCGCAGCATAGTTGCCTGGGATTGCGGCAATCACCCTCATGGTGTGTTTCTTCAAACCGCGCTTCGTGGATGTTTTGACCCATCGAGATCGTTGAAAGGCTTGGCGGCATGCTGGAACTGAGCTTGGCGGTCGGCAATTACGATCGCACCCGGGCGATTTTCGATGGCCGCGTCGCCATCGAAGGCTGTCGTGTTCATGCCGTGGCGCTGGAGCCGGAAGAAGCCTCGCACCGTGCTTTCAGGCACCAGGATTTCGACGTCTCCGAGCTGTCGCTTGGCAGCCATATGGTCGCCACCGCGCGCGGGACCTCGACCTATGTCGGCATACCGGCCTTCGTATCGCGGCTGTTCCGGCACAGCGCGATCTACATCCGCACCGACCGCGGCATTTCCGGTCCGGCCGATCTGCGCGGCAAGGTGATCGGCGTTCCGGAATATCAAACCACGGCCAACGTCTGGGTCCGCGGCTTTCTCCAGCACGAGCACGGCGTGCATCCTCGTGACATCAAATGGCGGCGCGGCGGAGTCGAGACGCCGGGCCGCGGCGAGCGCTCGCCGCTGACGCTGCCCCCGGATATCGAGCTGCTCCAGATCCCAGGCGATCGCACCCTCTCCGACATGCTGGAACGGGGCGAGATCGACGGGATCGTCGGTGCGCGCGCGCCGTCCTGCTTCACGCGCGGCGCGCCGAACGTGGACCGGCTGTTTCCCGATTATCCGGCGGTCGAGGAGGCCTATTTCCGCAAGACCGGGATTTTTCCGATCATGCATATCGTGGGGATTCGGCGGACGTTGCTTGAACAGCATCCGTGGCTGGCGGCCAGCGTGTACAAGGCCTTTATCCAGTCGAAGGAGCTCTGCATGCGCGCGCTGGGCGAGATTGCGCAGCTCTCCACGTCGCAGCCCTGGAGCGTCGCGGAACACGAGCGGCTTCAGCGGGTGATGGGCAAGGATTATTGGAGCTACGGCGCAGAGGCCAACCGAAACGGGCTGGACATGCTGGCGCGCTTCGCCTTCGAACAAGGAATGACAAGCCGCCAGTTCGCGATCGACGAATTGTTCGCGCACTCGACGCTCGATCATTCGAAGATCTGAGGCAGATCAGACGATGTGATACGCCAGCCGGCGGAGTTTCGTCAGGTCGGCGCCTTCGATGCGAACCAGCCGCGCCGGCCCCTTCTGCTTCAGCGAGTGCAGGTCGCCCTCGTTGTAGAGATGCGCCATGCCGGGCCGCAGCGTGTAGCTGCGCGCGTAAGTCGCCCGTCCCGGTTTACCGGGTTCGGCGATTTCGAGCTTGGTCCAGTCGCTCATGTCGGATTCGCCGCTCGCCTGGCCATAGATGGCCCAGGAATGCCCATGATCATGCGCCCCGCCCTCGCGTCCCTGATGGTAGACGTGGGCGACGATCAGGAACCCGTGCTTCGGGTCCTCATACAGGACCTTACGCTCCGGGCCCTGCTCGTCGACATATCGCGCGACGAAGTCCGGATCGCTGAGCATTTTTTCAAGATGCGCGCGAACCTCGTTGCGACCGCGCGGGCCGTTATCGGCCTCGAGCGCCTGGCTGCAGGCCGCCGCAAACTGCTCCAGCGTTTCACCCATCGATCGGCTCCTTGATCTGACGTCGCGGCATCATAGCAATCATCTGGATCGCGGTCACTGTCAGCGGACGGCGTCATCCTTCACGAGGTCACGGATCGCCAGCACCCGCGCGTAGCTGCGCAGCACCGGCTTTTCGATCAATTTTCCCTCGAACACCAGCAGGCCGCCGTCGCTGTTCGCAAAAGCCTCCAGGACACGGCGCGCGTGATCGATCTGCTGCGCGTCCGGGGTGAAGGTCGCGTTGAGGTCGTCGATCTGCTTGGGATGAATGGCGCCCTTGCCGGTGTAGCCAAGCTCCGCCGACAGGCGCGCTTCGTCGAGCATCCCCTGGCGGTCGTTGAGATCGAGAAACGGCACGTCGATCACGTCTAGCCCCATCGTCGCAGCCGCGTGCACCACCCGGGAGCGCGCATATTGCAATGCCATCCAGGTCGACTTGCAGCGCAAGTCCGCCGCCATATCGACTCCACCGAAGAACAGCGCCTCGATGCGATCGCTCGAGCGCGCGATCTCATGAGCGGCTTCCAGGCCTTCGTTGGTCTCGATGATCACGTGCAGCCGCGTCCCGATCTTGAACTCATCGAGCAGGTCGCTGAGGTTGCGAACTTCTTCCGGTCCTTTGACCTTCGGCAGCATGATCGCTTCGACCGCATCCTTGGCTTGCAGCAGCGCCTGGACGTCCGACATGCCGTCGGTGGTTCGCAGGCAATTGACCCGGATCACGCGTTCGACGCGTGACGGCCCTTCCGCTGTCGGCAGATGCTTGAAGGCCGCGAGCCTGGCTTCCTGCTTGTCCTTTGGCGCGACCGCGTCCTCGAGATCGACGCAGACGATATCGGTCCCGCACACCAGGGCCTTGGGAAACATATCGGGCCGCGTACCAGGCGCGAAGATGAAGCTGCGCCGCGGTCGTAACACTCGTTCATTGGTCATTTCTGTTGCTCATCACGGCCGTTGCCTCGATCTCCACCAGCGCCAGGTCCTCGACCAGAGCGCTCACGACACCCATGGTCATGGCGGGGAAATGCTTCCCCAACACCCGCACATAAGCCTCGCCGACTTCTTTTTGCCTGGCGAGATATTCTTTCTTGTCGGTCACGTACCAGGTCAACCGGACGATGTCGGTTGCAGTCCCTCCGGCCGTCTCCACGACCGCAACGATGTTCCGCAGCGCCTGTTCGGTCTGCCCAATGAAATCACGATGCTCGAAGACCTGATCCTGATTCCAGCCGATCTGGCCGCCGACATAGACCGCAGTGCCTTCCGCCACGACGCCATTGGAGTAGCCTTTGGCGCGCTTCCAACCGGCGGGATGAATGATCTCGTGCATGTCTGTCACCGATCCGCTTGCTTGGCGATGGACGCCGGCTGCTTCAGCCGGAACCGCTGAATCTTGCCTGTCGTCGTCTTCGGAAGAGCATCGATAAAGACGATCGACCGGGGATATTTGTAGGGCGCGATCGACGCCTTCACATGGTCCTGCAGGCGCTTGACGGTGGCCGCGTCGGGAACAACGCCGGCAGCCGGGACGACGTGGGCCTCGACAATTTGCCCGCGCTCATCGTCCGGCCGGCCGATGACGGCGCACTCCAGGACATCCGGATGCGCCAGCAGCACCGCCTCGACTTCCGGCCCGGCAATGTTGTAGCCGGCTGAAATGATCATGTCGTCGTTGCGGGCCGCGAAGTGGAAGAAGCCCTCTTCGTCGCGCCAGAAGGAATCGCCGGTCAGGTTCCAGCCATCGCGCACGTAGTTGGTCTGCCGATCGTCGGCGAGATAGCGGCAGCCGGTCGGGCCGCGCACCGCAAGCTGGCCGATCGTGCCATCCGGCACGTCCTGCATGTTCTCGTCGATGATCTTGGCCTCGTATTTCGCAACTGGCTTGCCGGTGCAGGCCGGACGCGAGTCGCCGAAACGGTTGGTGATGAAGATGTGCAGCAACTCGGTCGAGCCGATGCCGTCCAGCATCGGCTTGCCGGTCTTTTCGATCCATGCGTTGTAGACCGGCGCTGGAAGCGTCTCGCCTGCCGACACCGCGGCGCGCAGCGACGACAGGTCGGCGCCTTTATCCATCGCCGCGAGCATCGCCCGATAGGCGGTCGGCGCGGTGAAGCACACCGTGGCGCGATAGGTCTGGATGATCTCGATCATGTTAGGCGGCGATGCGTTCTCCAGCAATGTTGCTGCCGCACCGAACCGCAGCGGAAAGATCGCAAGTCCACCGAGACCGAAGGTGAAGGCGAGCGGCGGCGAGCCGACGAACACATCGTCGGGCGTGACGTTGAGCACGTCCTTCGCATAACCGTCGGCGATGATCAGCAGATCGCGATGAAAATGCATCGTGGCCTTGGGCTCGCCGGTGGTGCCTGAGGTGAAGCCGAGCAGCGCGACGTCGTCGCGCCCGGTTCGCACCGGCTCGTAGCGCACCGACTTGTTGAGTGCGATCCGGTCGAGCTCGGCGTCGTGATTGGCCGAGCCGTCGAAGCCGATGACACGCTGCAGGTATCGACTGGTTTTGGCGCAGGCGACCAATTCGTCCATCAGGCGGGTGTCGCAGAGCGCCAGCGAGACCTGCGCCTTGTCGACGATTTTCGATAGCTCGCCGGCACGCAGCATCGGCATCGTGTTGACGACCACCGCGCCGGCCTTGGTCGCCGCCAGCCAGCAGGCGACCATGGCGGGATTGTTGGCGGAGCGAATGAGCACCCGATGGCCCGGCTTGACGCCGTAGTCCTCGGTCAGCGCGTGCGCGATGCGGTTGGTCCAGTCGGCGAGCTCCTTGTAGGTGCGCCGGCGGCCATTGCCGATCAGCGCGGTGTGGTCGCCGAATCCCTTCTCGACCATCTTGTCGGTGAGCTCGACTGCCGCATTGACATAGTCAGGGTAATCGAAACCACCGAGCGCGAATTCCGGCCATTGCTCCGCGGGTGGGAGATTGTCACGCGTGAAGGAATCGATATGCGCGGAAGGACCAAGCATGATTCAGCCTCCGTCGGCCTGGTTCGCCAATGTCTGCCGGGCGATGATCACTTTCTGGACGTCGGACGCGCCTTCGTAGATGCGCAAGGCGCGGATCTCACGATAGAGCCGCTCGACGACATGGCCGGTGCGCACGCCATCGCCGCCGTGAATCTGGACGGCTTTGTCGATGACTTCTTGCGCATGATCAGTGGCGTAGAGCTTCGCCATCGCGACTTCGCGGCTGACGCGCTTGCCGCCGCGATCCGTGAGCCAGGCGGCGCGGTAGACCAGCAAAGCCGCGGCATCGACGTCGAGCGCCATGTCCGCGATATGGCCCTGCACCATCTGCAGCTCCGCCATCGGCGCGCCGAATAATTCGCGATGCCGCACGCGCTTGAGGATTTCGTCGAGCGCCCGGCGCGCGAAGCCGAGCGCCGCCGCCGCGACGGTGGAGCGGAATACGTCGAGCACCGACATCGCGATTCGGAAGCCGTCACCGGGCTTGCCGATCATCGCACTGGCCGGAATGCGACAATCCTTGAACGAGAGCCGCGCAAGCGGATGCGGAGCGATCACGTGCAAGCGCTCGGCGATGCCGAGCCCCGGCGTCGCGGCGGGCACCAGGAATGCCGAGATCCCTCTGGCGCCCGGAGCCTCGGTGCTGCGCGCGAACACGGTGTAGATATCCGCGATCCCGCCATTCGAGATCCAGGTCTTCTCGCCATTGAGGACGTAGTCGTTGCCGTCGCGAACCGCCGACAATTCGAGATTCGCGACATCGGAGCCGGATTTCGGTTCGCTCAGCGCGAAGGCTGAGATCGCCTGGCCGGCACGGGTTCTGGGCAGCCATGCGCGCTTCTGCGCGTCGGTGCCAAACAGCGAGATCGCGCCGGTGCCGAGGCCCTGCATCGCGAACGCGAAATCGGCGAGCCCATCGTGACGCGCCAGCGTTTCGCGGATGATGCACAGGCTGCGCACATCGAGCGCCGAGGCCGGATCGCCCGGGTCGATCGCGGTATGGAGCAGGCATTTGTCGCGGCCGAGCATCGAGACCAGCGAGCGGCACGCGCCGTCGACGTCGGAATGATCGAGATCGCCGAGATGATCTTTCGCCCAATTCTCCATCGTCGCGGCCAGCGCGCGATGGCGTTCTTCGAAGAAGGGCCAGTCGAGAAAGCTGCGGTCGGCCATCAATCGCCCTCGAATACTGGCTTCTGTTTGGCGACGAAGGCCTCGTAAGCCCGGCGGAAATCCTGCGTCTGCATGCAGATCGCCTGCGCCTGCGCTTCGGCCTCGATCGCCTGCTCGATCCCCATGTTCCATTCCTGCGCGAGCATGGTCTTGGTCATCATGTGGCCGAAGCCCGGGCCGTCCGCGATCCGCGCAGCCAGCGCGAGCGATTCCTGCTCGAGCGTGTCGGCGGCAACGATCCTGTTGAAGAATCCCCAGCGTTCGCCTTCCTCCGCCGTCATGCTGCGGGCGGTGTAGAGCAGTTCGGCCGCGCGGGTCTGGCCGATGATGCGCGGCAGGATCGCGCAGGCGCCCATGTCGCAGCCGGCGAGACCGACGCGCGAGAACAGGAAGGCGGTCTTCGCCGCCGGTGTCGCGATGCGCAGGTCGGACGCCATCGCGATGATCGCGCCGGCGCCGACACAGACGCCGTCGACCGCCGCGATCACCGGCTTGCCGCAGCCGATCATCGCCTTGACCAGATCCCCGGTCATGCGCGTGAATGCCAGCAGGCCTTTCATGCTCTTGTCCAGCAGCGGGCCGATGATGTCGTGGACATCGCCGCCGGAGCAGAAGTTTCCGCCATTCGAGCCGAAGATCACCACCTTGATGTCGTCGGCATCGACCAGCGCGCGAAACCAGTCGCGCAGCTCGGCATAGCTCTCGAAGGTGAGCGGGTTCTTCCGTTCCGGCCGGTCGAGCGCGAGCATCGCGATCCCGTTCTCGATCCGGCACTTGAAATGGCGCGGCGCGCTCCGCTGCATCGTCGTCATGCGCCGACCCCCTTTTCGTCCTGCAATCGCTGCCCGATGTTTCCGAGCTGAGCGGTCAGTTCTCCGGCTGCGCCGGCATCAATCGACAGCAGAAGGTCGTTCACCCAGCCTTCGTGGGCAGTCGCCAGTTTCGTAAAGTGGCTGCGCCCGCGCGCCGTCAGCCGTACGATCATGGCGCGGCGATCGCCTTCCACCGGCACGCGCACGATCAGCCCGTCTGTCACCAGACGGTCGACGATGCCGGTCACATTGCCGTTCGACACCCGCAGCACGCCCGACAGCTCGCTCATCTTGAGCCCCTTCTCAGCACGGAACAGCGCCGCCAACACGTCGAAGCGCGGCAGCGTGGTGTCGAACTCGACGCGCAGCCGTTCACGCAGTTCAGCCTCCATGCCCCGCGAAACCTTCAGGATCCGCAGCCACAGCCGCAGCCGCGCCTTGGATGCCGATTTTGCATCCGGGCGACCATTCACGGTCAGGCTCTTGGCTTGGGTGGATGACGCGCTCACACTTCGCCTCCGGAAATGGAAATGGCCTGACCGGTGACGGATGCCGCGCCGGCGCTGCACAGCCAGAGCGCGGCTTGCGCAACCTCTTCCGGCTGGATGAAGCGTCCTTGCGGATTGCCCGCCTTCAATTCCGCTTCCGCCTGCTCGCGCGTACGGCCGGTCTTAGCGACGATGTTCTCGATGGTCTCTTCGAGCATCGGCGTCTGGGTGTAGCCGGGGCATAACGCGTTGACGGTGACGCCGGTCCTGGCGAGTTCGAGCGCGAGCGCCCGCGTCATGCCGACGACCCCATGCTTGGCCGCGCAATAGCCGCTGACATATGGATAGCCCTTGAGACCGGCAGTGGACGCGACTGCGATCAATCGTCCCCAGCCACCGTTGAGCATCGGCCGCAACGCCGCCTGCCACACATGAAACACGCCCATGAGATTCACATCGAGCATCCTGTGCAGGTCGTTCGGCTCCATCTTGAGGAACGGCTTGCTGTTCGCTGCGCCGGCATTCGCAACGACGATGTCGATTGTTCCGTGGGCCGCGCTCGCTTGCGCGATCATCGCCTGCACCGAAGCCGCATCGGTCACGTCGCCAACCACCGTCCGCACGCCCGGATTTTGCGCAGCGAGTTGATCCAACGGCTGCTTGCGCCGTCCGGCGATTGTCACACGAGCCCCGGCGCCGGCCAGCGCCATTGCAATCGCGGCGCCGACGCCAGTCCCACCACCGGTCACAAAGGCATGCCTCCCGGTCAGGTCATGCATCGTCACACCTTCCCCGTCATCACGTCGGGACGATCGGCGTTGCGCCACATCTGGTTTCGGCCCGACAGATACGGATCGGGCCAGGTCTCGAGCCGGTCGCCCAGCGCAGTCGCCGCGTGCAGCGTCCAATAGGGATTGGCCAGATGCGCGCGCGCCAGACAGACGAGGTCGGCGCGGCCCGCCATCAGGATCGAATTGACGTGATCCGGATCGTAGATGTTGCCGACCGCCATCGTCGCCATGCCGGTCTCGTTGCGGATGCGATCCGAGAACGGCGTCTGGAACATGCGGCCATAGACCGGCTTGGCGAGGATCGAAGTCTGGCCGGCCGAGACGTCGCAGATATCGACGCCCGCCTCCTTCAGCAGGCGCGCAATCTCGACTGCGTCTTCAGGCGTGACGCCCGCTTCGCCGACCCAGTCATTCGCCGAGATACGCACCGAGATCGGCTTGTGTGACGGCCAGGCCGCGCGCAACGCGTGGAAGATCTCCAGCGGGTAGCGCATGCGATTCTCCCGACTGCCACCATATGCGTCGGTCCTGGTGTTGGTCAGCGGCGTGATGAAGGCGGACAGCAGATAGCCATGTGCGGCGTGGAGTTCGATCATGTCGAACCCGGCGCGCTCGCCCATCTCGGCGGCGCGGACAAATTCATCGCGCACCCGATTCATATCGGCGCGGTCCATCGCCTTCGGAGTCTGGTTGCGCGTTGACCACGGGATGTCGGAAGCGGAGAGCAGCGGCCAATTGCCTTGCGCCAGCGGCGCATCGGCGTCTTCCCAGCCAAGCTGGGTCGACCCCTTGGCGCCGGAATGGCCGAGTTGGAGGCAGACCTTCGCATCGGTTTCGCGGTGCACGAAATCGACGATGCGTTTCCACGCCGTCTCATGATCCGGCGCATACATGCCGGTACAGCCCGGGGTGATGCGTCCTTCCGGAGAAACGCAGGTCATCTCGGTGGTGACCAGCCCGGCGCCGCCTTTGGCGCGCTCGGCGTAATGCACCAGATGCCAATCGGTCGGGCAGCCGTCGACCGCCTTGTATTGCGCCATCGGCGAAACCACGACCCGATTCTTGAGCTCCATGTCGCGCAGCTTGAACGGCGCGAACATCGGATGACGCACCGGCGCATCGGCGCGGACGCCGGCCTGGGTCTGAAACCAGCGCTCCGCGCCTTCAAGCCAGGCCGGATCGCGCAGCCGCAGGTTCTCGTGGCTGATGCGCTGCGACCGCGTCAGCAGCGAGTAATTGAACTGGACCGGATCAAGGTCGAAATAGCGATCGATCTCCTCGAACCATTCCATTGAGTTGCGTGCCGCGGATTGCAGGCGCAACACTTCCAGCCTGCGCTCATCTTCGTATTTGACGAAGGCATCCTGCATCCGTGGTTCCGAGTGCAGATACCGCGTCAGCGCGATCGCGCTTTCCAGCGCGAGCTTGGTCCCGGAGCCGATGGAGAAATGCGCCGTCGCAGCGGCATCTCCCATCAGCACGATGTTCTCATGCGACCAGTGTTCGGAGAGCACGCGCGGGAAATTGATCCAGGCCGATCCGCGGATATGTCGGGCATTCGTCATCAAGGCGTGACCGCCGAGGTGATCCGCGAAGATGCGCTCGCAGACCGCGATCGACTCGTCCTGCGTCATTTCACCGAAGCCGTAGCGGGTCCAGGTCTCGGTGCTGCATTCCACGATGAAGGTCGCGGTCTTGTCGTCGAACTGATAGGCGTGGGCCCAGACCCAGCCGAGCTCGGTCTCCTTGAAGATGAAGGTGAAGGCGTCATCGAATTTCTGGTGGGTGCCGAGCCAGACGAACTTGCATTTGCGCAGGTCGACATTCGGCTTGAAGTGTTCGGCATAGGCCGCTCGCGTCCGCGAATTCAGGCCGTCGGATGCGACCACGAGATCGAAGGAGCGCGCATACGAGTCCACGTCTGTGACATCGGTCTCGAACTGGAGCGTCACGCCGAGCTCCTGCGCCCGTTGCTGTAACAGCAGGAGAAGCTGGCGCCGGCCGATGCCGCAGAAGCCGTGTCCGGTGGAAACCGTCCTGGTGCCGCGGTAATGCACCGCGACGTCGTCCCAATAGGCGAACTGGGACCGGATCGCTTCGGCGCTCACGGAATCGTTGGCGGCGAGGTTGTTCAGCGTCTCGCTGGAGAGCACCACGCCCCAACCGAACGTGTCGTCAGGCCGGTTGCGCTCGATCACGACGATGTCGTGCGACGGATCGGCGAGCTTCATGGAAATCGCAAAATAGAGCCCGGCGGGACCGCCACCCAGGCATACGATTTTCACGGGCGCCTCCGTCTGTTCCGGCCGGCTCAGATCACGAGCTTATGCCAATCCGAAAATATTTTAAATATAAATATTTCGATCTTAAATAGTTGGCGCGGGGCTCGGTCATTGGTGTCTCGACAGCAGGAATTGTTCTCGCGGCGCCGTCGCGCCCGAGTTGTGCCATGTCCCCTACGTTCAAAAAGCGAGGGGGAGCGGAGCGCCGGGAGGCGCAATGTTGGAAACCGTGCCCTGCGAAGGCACAGCGCGCGTCTTGCGATCGACGCGCCCGCCTCTCGGCGCTCCACTTGCGGATTTATCGACCCGGCCGCGCGAACCTGACCGGCAACGCGCCAATCCAGTCCAGCGAGCTCCTCGCGGGCGGGTCGTAATGCCCGCCGGGCGGAGTCCCGGGGTCGCCCGAGTGCGTGGTTACGAGCCACGGCCGCAGGGACCGCACC
>CANKHJ010000163.1 GCA_947481635.1 Bradyrhizobiaceae bacterium | reverse complement strand
TCGGTATCTGGGTGCGCCTGCTGCGTGTGCCTTATCGGCTGCTCTATCCGTCGATCCTGGTGTTCTGCTGCATCGGCGTCTACTCGATCAACAACTCGCCATGGGACGTCGTGATTGCCGGGCTGTTCGGCCTGGCCGGCTATTGGTTGATCAAGCACGACTTCGAGCCCGCGCCGCTGCTGCTCGGCTTCGTGCTCGGGCCCTTGATGGAAGAGAACCTGCGCCGCGCCATGCTGATCGCGCGCGGCGACTGGCTGGTTTTCGTCCAGCGCCCGATCTCGGCTGCGCTGCTCGGAATAGCCCTGGTGCTGCTGATCATCGCCGTCCTGCCCATGATCCGGCAGCGCCGCGAGGAGGTCTTCGTCGAAGAAGGGTGACGTTTGGCCCACTTGCGTGGGCTGAACCGACGGAATAATGACCTCGTCAGGACGGTTGTAGAAACCGGAACATGATGAGGAAACGTTCAATGAAGATTGCTACTGCTGTTTCGGCCGGGCTTTTCGCGCTCGGTCTTGCCGGTTCTGCCGCCGCGCAGGACTATCCGACCCGCAACATCACGCTGATCGTGCCGTTCGCCGCCGGCGGGCCGACCGACGTCATCTCGCGCATCGTCGGCGAGCACATGGCGCGTACCCTCGGCCAGACCATCCTGATCGAAAACGTGGTTGGCGCCGGCGGCACCACCGCCTCGACCCGCGCCGCGCGCGCCGCCAACGACGGCTACACGCTGATCACCGGCCACATGGGCACCCATGCGGCCTCGGTCGGCCTCTATCCGAACCTCGCCTATAACCCCTCGACCGATTTCGAGCCGATCGGCGTCGCCGCCGGTACCCCGATCGTGATTCTTGGCCGGAAAGATCTTCCGCCGAAGGACCTCAAGGAATTCATCGCCTATCTGAAGGCGAACGAGGCCAAGCTCAACCAGGCCCATGCCGGCATCGCCTCGGTGTCGCACACCACCTGCGTGCTGCTGAATTCGATCATCGGCATCAAGCCGGTCGCAGTGCCGTTCAACGGCACCGGCCCCGCGATGAACGCGCTGATCGGCGGACAGGTCGATTATATGTGCGACCAGATCGTCAACACCACGCAGCAGATCCAGGGCGGCCTGATCAAGGGCTATGCGATCGCGACGGCGGCACGCAATCCGGCGCTGCCAGACCTGCCGACCACCAAGGAAGCCGGCCTGCCGGAATACGAAGTCTCGGCCTGGAACGCACTGTTTGCCCCGAAAGGCACCCCGAAGCCGGTGCTCGACAAGCTTGTGGCAGCACTCGACAAGGCGCTCGACGACGAAAGCGTGCGCAAGCGCCTGCTCGATCTCGGCAGCGACATTCCGGGCAAGGACCGGCGCGGCCCGGCGCCGTTGGCGGCATTGGTGAAGAGCGAAGTGGCGCGCTGGACGCCGATCCTGAAGGGCGCCGCCAACTAAGCCGATACCACAAGAAACGACAGCGCCCGCTTCGCTGAACCGCGAGGCGGGCGCTACTCTTATGCGGGCGCGGCTCTTATATTGTCGGTCGACTCAATTGATCGCCGGATTGCCGCGATGCACCAATATCACGACCTGATGGAGCGGGTTCTCGCCGACGGGGCCGAGAAGCACGACCGCACCGGCACCGGCACGATCTCGGTCTTCGGCCATCAGATGCGCTTCGACCTCAGCGATGGTTTCCCGCTGGTCACGACCAAGAAGTTGCACGTGAAATCGATCGTGCATGAGCTGCTCTGGTTCCTGCGCGGCGATACCAACGTCAAATATCTCAACGAGCATGGCGTCACGATCTGGGACGACTGGGCCGACGAGGCCGGCGATCTCGGCCCGGTCTACGGCTCGCAGTGGCGCTCCTGGCCGGCGGCCGATGGCGGCACCATCGACCAGATCGCGAATGTGGTCGCGGCGATCCGCGGCAATCCGGACTCGCGGCGCCTGATCGTCACCGCCTGGAATCCGGCCGAGGTGGACAAGATGGCGCTGCCGCCATGCCACTGCCTGTTCCAGTTCTACGTCGCGAAGGGGCGGCTCTCGTGCCAGCTCTATCAGCGCTCGGCCGATATCTTTCTCGGTGTGCCGTTCAACATCGCGTCCTATGCGCTGCTCACGTTGATGGTCGCGCAGGTGACCGGCTACAAGCCCGGTGAGTTCATCCATACGCTCGGCGATGCGCATCTCTATCTCAACCATCTCGACCAGGCGCGGCTGCAGTTGGGGCGTGCGCCGAATGCATTACCGAAGATGCGGCTCGATCCAACGGTGACCGACCTGTTCGCGTATCGTTACGAGCATTTCACGCTCGAGGGTTACGACGCGCATCCGCATATCAAGGCGCAGGTCGCGGTGTGAGCGGATCGGGGCGTCCGCCGGCCCTGACGCTCGTCGCTGCGGTTGGCGCGAATGGCGTAATCGGTTCCGATGGCGGGCTGCCATGGCGGCTCAAGTCCGACATGAAGCATTTCCGCGCCGTGACCATGGGCAAGCCGGTGGTGATGGGGCGCAAGACCTATCTGTCGCTGCCAGGGCCGCTCAAGGGGCGCACCAATATCGTGGTGAGCCGCGATCCCGACTTCACGGCGCCGGGAATCCTGGCGGCGCGCACGCTCAACGCGGCGCTCGACGCGGCGCGCGGCGACGCCTTGCGGCGCGGCGCCGATGCGATCGCGGTGATCGGCGGCGCCGACATCTACCAGCAGGTCATCGCCGGGGCGGACAGCCTAGTCATCACCCATGTCCAGATCAGTCCAAAAGGCGACCGGACCTTCCCGCCGATCGACTCCGCGGTCTGGATCGAGGCCGCGCGCGAGGAGCATCAGCCCGGTCCGGATGACGATGCCAGCTTCTCGGTGGTCACTTACACGCGACGGTGACCTGCGGTGTCAGGCCGCAGTGTCGGAACCCGCGTTGTAACCGCCCGGGGGACCCCATATAAGCCTAGCCAACAAGGAATAGCCGGCGCCTGCCGGTAGCGAGGAGATTTTCGATGCCGTGGAGCAATCAGGGCGGCGGTGGCCCATGGGGCTCGGGTCCGAAGGGACCCTGGGGCTCCGGACCGCAGCAGTCCGGTCCGAGTTCGGGTCCGCCTGACCTGGAAGATTTGTTGCGCCGAAGCCAGGACAAGCTGCGCAGCGTGCTGCCGGGCGGCAACCTGGGCGGCAAGGGCATCGCATTGATCGCGCTGGTCGCGGTGTTCATCTGGGGCCTCTCCGGCTTCTTCCGGGTTGAACCGGACGAGCGCGGCGTTGTGCTGCGCTTCGGCCAGCATACCCGCGAGGCCAACCCAGGCCTGAACTACCATCTGCCGTATCCGATCGAGTCGGTGCTGCTGCCCAAGGTCACGCGGCTCAACCGTATCGACGTCGGCATGCGCAGTGTCGAGGACGCGCGGCGCGGGACGACGATCCGTGACGTGCCGGAAGAGAGCCTGATGCTCACCGGCGACGAGAATATCGTCGACGTCGATTTCTCGGTGTTCTGGCTGATAAAGCCCGCGGGCGTTGCCGATTATCTGTTCAACATCCAGCAGCCCGAAGGCACCGTGAAAGCGGTCGCGGAAAGCGCGATGCGCGAGGTCGTCGGCCGCTCCAACATCCAGCCGATCCTCACAGGCGCGCGTCAGAACATCGAAACCGGCGTGCAGGAACTGATGCAAAAGACGCTCGACGAATATAACGCCGGCATCCAGGTGGTGCAGGTGCAGATGCAGAAGGTCGATCCGCCGTCGCAGGTGATCGATGCGTTCCGCGATGTGCAGGCGGCGCGCGCCGATCTCGAACGTCTGCAGAACGAGGCTCAGACCTACGCCAACCGCACCGTGCCGGAAGCACGCGGCCGCGCGGCGCAGGTGATCCAGAACGCGGAAGCCTATCGCGAGCAGACGGTCGCAGAAGCCACCGGCCAGACCTCGCGCTTCATCAAGGTCTATGAGGAATATGCCAAGGCGCCTGAAGTCACCCGCCAGCGCATGTATCTCGAAACCATGGAACGGCTGTTCGCTGGGACTGAGAAGATCATCATCGATCAGAACGGAGCGCAGGGAGTGCTGCCTTATCTGCCGCTCAATGAGATCAATCGCAGGCCGCAGGCCGCGCCGGCGCAGCCCGGTGCAGCCAGTACCAGCGTGACGGGAGCCGGCCGATGAGACTCAATGTCGCCGGCGGCGTCATTGCCGTTCTTCTGCTCATCGTGCTGGTCGTAGGCTACAGCGCATTATTCACCGTCTACCAAACCCGCCAGGCGATCGTGGTGCGTCTCGGCCAGCCGGTGCGCGTGGTCACCGAACCGGGCCTGAACTTCAAGATCCCGTTCATCGACAACGTGATCTACATCGACAAGCGCATTCTCGATCTCGAGAATGCGGCGCAGGAAGTCATCGCCTCGGACCAGAAGCGGCTCGTGGTCGATGCCTTCGCGCGTTACAAGATCGTCGACCCGCTGCGCTTCTACCAGGTGGTCAACAACATCGAACGCGCCAACACGCAGCTTTCGACGCTGATGAACTCCGCTTTGCGCCGTGTGCTCGGCGAGGTGACGCTCACCAACGTCGTGCGTGACGAACGCGCGGTGCTGATGGCGCGGGTGCGCGAACAACTCGACCGCGAGGCGCAGTCCTTCGGCGTCCAGGTCGTCGATGTCCGGATCCGTCGCGCCGACCTGCCGGAGCAGAACAGCCAGGCGGTCTATCAGCGGATGCAGACCGAACGTCAGCGGGAAGCGGCCGAGTTCCGCGCCCAGGGCGGCCAGCGTGCGCAGGAGATTCGCGCCCGTGCCGATCGTGATGTCACGGTGCTGATCGCCGACGCGACGTCGAAGGCCGAGCAGACGCGCGGCGAGGGCGACGGAACCCGTAACCGCATCTTCGCCGAAGCGTTTGGACGCGATAAGGAGTTCTTCACCTTCTACCGCTCGATGCAGGCCTATGAAGCCGGCCTCAAGTCGGGCGACACCCGGATGGTGCTGAAGCCGGATACCGAATTCTTCCGGTATTTCGCCAACCCCACCGGACAGGCACCTGCGGCCGCGAAGTAGCCGCTCGCGCAGATCAGGGCCCGCGGCGTCCGCCGCGGGCATTCAGGCCGCTATGTCGGACTTCATCGTCGCGCTCGGACTGGTCTTGGTGATCGAGGGCGTGCTGTTCGCCGCCTTCCCCACCGCTGCCAAGCGTTCTATCGCCCATGCACTGGAGACGCCGGACGGTTCGCTGCGCATCCTCGGGATCGTGTCGGCCATCCTGGGGCTGGCCGTGGTGTGGATCGTCCGCGGCTAATTCCTGCTGTTCCAGGACGACGGAATAGGCGGTGGCGGCGTGGCGGCATCCCGTTTCCGCCCCAATTTCCCAATCTAGTGAACGCCAAGGCTGTTCACGAGCAAGTATGTTCAAGAAGCATCGCGATGCCTTGTGTCCATGACCGGACAGGGGCAGTCTCGTCCCAAATCACCTCCAGGAGCCATTGTCCATGCGCGGCTTTATCACTCAGACCCTGCGGCAGGCGGGCTTGCCATTGCTGGCGGCGACGGCACTGACCTTGCTGCCGGCGCTGGCCCAGGCCCGTGGGCCGGACGGTATCGCTGACGTCGCCGAGCGAGTGATCGACGCGGTGGTCAATATCTCCACCTCGCAATCGGTCGAGGCGCGCCCGAGCACGGGACCGCAGCAGCCGGCCGATCCGCAGCTCGACGAGCTGTTCCGTGATTTTTTCAACCGGCGCGGACCGCAGGGTGAGAATACGCCGACGCCGCGCGCCGGCCCGCGCCGCGTCAACTCGCTCGGCTCCGGCTTCATCATCGATGCCGAAGGTATCGTGATCACCAACAATCACGTCATCAAGGATGCCGACGAGGTGCACGTGATCCTCAACGACGGCACGCGGCTCAAGGCCGAGGTGAAGGGCCGCGACGAGAAGACCGATCTGGCGGTTCTCCAGGTGAAGCCGACCAAGCCGCTCAAGGCGGTGAAGTTCGGAGACTCCGACAAACTGCGACTCGGTGAATGGGTGATCGCGATCGGCAATCCGTTCAGCCTCGGCGGAACCGTGACCGCGGGCATCGTCTCGGCGCGCAATCGTGACATCCAGTCGGGTCCCTATGACAACTACATTCAGACCGACGCCTCGATCAACCGCGGCAATTCCGGCGGTCCGCTGTTCAACCTCGACGGTGATGTGATCGGCGTGAATACCGCGATCATCTCGCCGTCCGGCGGTTCGATCGGCATCGGCTTCGCCGTGCCGTCGAAGTCGGCTTTGGCGGTGATCGATCAACTGCGTCAGTTCGGCGAGACCCGGCGCGGCTGGCTTGGCGTCGCGATTCAGCCGGTGACGGAAGAGATCGGCGAAAGCCTCAACGTCAAGCCGGCGCGCGGCGCGCTGGTGTCGCGCCTCGACGACAAGGGACCGGCCAAGCCTGCCGGCATCGAAGTTGGTGACGTGATCGTCAAGTTCGACGGCCAGGACATCGCCACCATGCGCGACCTGCCGCGCGCTGTGGCGGATACCCCGGTCGGCAAGGAAGTGCCGGTGCTGATCATCCGCAAGGGCAAGGAAGAGACCAAGAAGGTCACGCTCGGGCGGCTCGAAGACGGCGAGAAGGCACAGCTGGCGGCCGTGAAGCCCGACGTGAAAGCGCCGGAGCCGGTGGTGAAGAAGGCGCTTGGCCTCGACCTCTCGAACCTCACCGACGACCTGCGCACCAAGTTCAAGATCAAGGACACCGTGAAGGGCGTCGTGATCACCAACGTGGATGCGAATTCTTCCGCCGCCGAGAAGCAGCTCAAGGCCGGCGATGTGATCGTGGAAGTGGCTCAGGAAGCCGTCGCCACCCCGGACGATCTGCAGAAGAAGCTCGATGCCTTGAAGAAGGATAACCGCCGCGCGGCGCTGCTGCTGGTGGCCGGTGCGGACGGCGAGGTGCGCTTCGTTGCGCTGAATCTTCAGTAATAACGAACGCGATCTGATGAGGAAAATGCCCCGCTTGCGGGGCATTTTTCATTCGGGGGCGAAGTCTGCGCGCCGATAGCCCTGGACGTAAAGCAGCGCGGTGAGGTCGCCAAAGTCGATCCGCGCCGCGGCCATCGCGGCGACGGCGGGCTTGGCGTGATAGGCGACGCCGAGGCCGGCGGCTTCGATCATCGCGATGTCATTCGCGCCGTCGCCGATCGCCATGGTGTCCTGCGCCGCGAGCGCGAATGTCTCGCGCAATTCGAGGAGCGTCGCGAGCTTGGCTTCGCGGCCGAAGATCGGCTCATTCACGGTGCCACCGAGCTTGCCGTCCGTGACCGACAACGTATTGGCGCGAGTTTCGTGAAAACCGATCATCGCCGCCAAGCGATCCGAGAACAGCGTGAAGCCGCCGGTGACCAGGCAGGTATGGGTGCCGTGCTGGCGCATCGTCGCGACCAGCATGCGTGCGCCCGGAGTCAGCGTGATGCGCTCGGCGATCAACTCATCCACCACGGTGGCGGGCAACCCGGCGAGCAGCGCGACGCGCTCGCGCAAGGCCGGCTCGAAGGCGATCTCGCCGCGCATGGCGCGCTCGGTGATCGCCGCGACCTTGGCCTTCAGCCCGACCTTGTCAGCCAGTTCGTCGATGCATTCCTGCTCGATCATGGTGGAATCCATGTCGGCCAGGAAAAGCCGCTTGCGCCGCTGCGCAATCGGCTGCACCACCACGTCTATGGGTGCTCCAGCGAGACTGTCCCGCACGCGATCGGCCAGCGCGCGGTTATCCGGGCCTCCTTCGGCGATGACGATGTCGGCGGCGATGCCGGGCGCCAGCCACTCCGGCGGCGCCGGATCGGGCAGCATTGTGCGGGCGCGCGCGAGCATCGCGTCGTCGAGCGCGGGCGCCTTTGGATTTGAAACGAGCGTGGCGACGCGGGTCATGAAGCGGGCATCGGCGTGGGTCTTGAAATGACGGATCGGACTGGGCGCACGCGGGCCGTGCTTATCGCAGGCGCCACGGCGAGCGGCAAGTCGGCGCTGGCGATCGCCTTGGCGCAACGCTTCGACGGCGTTGTGATCAACGCCGATTCCATGCAGGTCTATCGCGATCTGCGCATCATCACGGCGCGGCCGAGCCTCGCGGAGGAGCGGGCGGCGCCGCACCTGCTCTATGGCCAGGTCGATGCGGCGGAGAATTATTCGGTCGGTCGCTGGTGCGTCGATGCGGCGGCGGCGATCGCGCAGGTGCAAGGCGTCAACAAGCTACCGATCCTGGTCGGCGGAACCGGCCTCTATTTCAAGGCGCTGACCACGGGGCTGGCGGCGGTGCCCCAGACTCCGCCGGAGATCCGCGACGCGATGCGCGCGCGCCTCGCCGCCGAAGGGATCGAAGCGCTCCACGCCGAATTGCAGCTGCGCGACCCGGCCACCGCGGCGCGGGTGATGCCGCGCGACCGCTCGCGTATCACCCGCGCGCTCGAGGTCCTCGCCACCACCGGCCGCTCGATCACCGACTGGCATCGCGACGGCATGCCGCCGGCGATCGCCGATGACGATGCGGTGATGGTGTTCCTGGATCGCGCACGCGCCGAACTCTATGCGCGCATCGATGCGCGTTTCGACGCGATGCTGTCGGAGGGCGGGCTCGACGAAGTGCGCGCATTGGCGGCACGCGGGCTCGATCCGCTGCTGCCGGCAATGAAGGCACATGGCGTGCCGTGGCTGATCCAACATCTGCGTGGCGAGATATCGCTCGATGCGGCGGCGGAGGGCGGCAAGCGCGACACCCGCCGCTATACCAAGCGGCAGGCGACCTGGTTTCGCAACCAATTGCCGGATTGGTCGTGGCTGACGCCGGACCAGGCGCTCGATGAGATCAGCGCGCGGCTGGCCGCTTGAGTTGTCTGGGGGGGGCGGGGCGCAGCCCGGTTTCGGAGGCCCATTTCACCCAATTTCCTGGCTTGACCGTTCCGGCCGGCCAGATTATATACCTCGCACGAAACGAAGTAACCGAAGCGGATCGTTATGCGCAATAAAATTACGCGGATTACGGTAGTACTTGGGAGGCACATCGCCGGGGGTGGCTAGTCCATTCACGAACGGCGGTGTGTACCCGGGGGCTTTCAGCCCCTTTTTTGATGTCCGGACGACAGACCAGGAAAAGCGGAGCGGGACGATGGCAGATCAGGAAATGACCGGCGCGGAAATGGTGATCCAGGCGCTCATCGACCAGGGCGTCCAGCACCTGTTCGGTTATCCGGGCGGCGCCGTGCTGCCGATCTATGACGCGATCTTCAACCAGGAGAAGGTGCGCCACATCCTGGTCCGCCACGAGCAGGGCGCGGTCCACGCCGCGGAGGGCTACGCGCGCTCGACCGGCAAGGTCGGTTGCGTGCTGGTCACGTCCGGTCCGGGGGCGACCAACGCCGTCACCGGCCTGACCGATGCGTTGATGGACTCGATCCCGCTGGTCTGCATCACCGGTCAGGTTCCAACCCATATGATCGGCAATGACGCGTTTCAGGAAGCCGACACCGTCGGCATCACGCGTCCCTGCACCAAGCATAATTGGCTGGTGCGCGACATCGCGGACCTGCCGCGCATCCTGCATGAAGCCTTCTACGTCGCGTCCAGCGGACGGCCGGGCCCGGTGGTGGTCGACATCCCTAAGGATGTCCAGTTCGCCACCGGCACCTATCACGGGCCGAAGAATGTCGAGCACAAGACCTACAAGCCGCGCATGCATGGCGATCCGGTGAAGATCGAGCAGGCCGTCGAGATGATGCGGCAGGCGAAGCGGCCGGTATTCTATACCGGCGGCGGCGTGATCAATTCTGGTCCGGCGGCGAGCCGCGCGTTGCGTGAATTGGTCAAGCTCAGCGGCTTCCCGATCACCTCGACGCTGATGGGGCTCGGCGCGTTTCCGGCCGCCGATCCGCAATGGCTCGGCATGCTTGGCATGCACGGCACCTTCGAAGCCAATTGGGCGATGCATGATTGCGACCTGATGATCAATATCGGCGCGCGCTTCGACGACCGCATCACCGGCTGGCTCGACGCCTTCTCGCCGAATTCGAAGAAGATCCATGTCGATATCGATCCGTCGTCGATCAACAAGACGGTGAAGGTCGACGTCGGCATCATCGGCGATTGCGCCAATGTCCTGACCGAGATGGTCGCGGCTTGGAAGAAGAGCGCGCCGGCGCCGGACCGCAAGGCGGCGCTCGCTCCCTGGTGGAAGGAAGTCGACACGTGGCGTGCGCGCAAGTCGCTCGCGTTCACGCAGTCAGGCGATATCATCAAGCCGCAATATGCGATCCAGCGGCTCTACGAACTGACCAAGGACCGCAACACCTACATCACGACCGAAGTCGGCCAGCATCAGATGTGGGCCGCGCAGCACTACCACTTCCAGGATCCGCATCGCTGGATGACCTCCGGCGGCCTCGGCACCATGGGCTACGGCCTGCCGGCGGCGGTCGGGGTGCAGCTCGCGCATCCGGATGCGCTGGTGATCGATATCGCCGGCGAGGCCTCGGTGTTGATGAACATGCAGGAAATGTCGACAGCGGTGCAGTATCGGCTGCCGATCAAGATCTTCATCCTGAACAACCAGTATATGGGCATGGTTCGCCAGTGGCAGGAATTGCTGCATGGCGGCCGCTACGCCGAGAGCTACACCCACTCGCTGCCGGATTTCGTCAAGCTTGCGGAGGCCTATCATGCGGT
>CANKHJ010000162.1 GCA_947481635.1 Bradyrhizobiaceae bacterium | reverse complement strand
CGGTCGCGCTGCTGATCGGGCTGTTTTTTCTCGTCTATGTGATGGTCTTTGCCGGCGCGCTGATCGCCGAAGCATTGTCGGGCGATGCGTCGCTCGACTGGCTGCTGCGTGCCGCATTCCGGGATCTGATCGTCGCCTTCCCGTTTGCGACCTTGGGGACCGGGCTATGGATCCTGATCGCCTATAAATTCCATCAGACCCTGATCGACGCCGTCACCGGCGGGCACGAGATCACGCGCCAGGACAATCCACGGCTCTGGAACCTGCTCGAAAACCTCTGCATCTCGCGCGGCATCCCGACGCCGAAGCTCAAGATCATGGAGAGCGACGCGCTCAACGCCTTCGCCACCGGGCTGAACCAGAAGCAATATTCGATCACCGTGACCTCCGGCCTCGCCACCGCGCTCGACGATGCCGAGATCGAGGCAGTGCTCGGGCATGAGCTGACGCATATTCGCAATGGCGACGTGCGCATGTTGGTCATCGCGGTAGTGATCGCGGGCGTGATCTCGTTCGTCGCCGAGTTATTCTTCCGGATGCTGTTCTATTCACGCTGGCGCTCAAGTGGCAGCGGCGGCAGCAGTAGCAGCAGCGACAGCGACCGCAAGGGTTCCGGTGGCGCCATGGCGGCCATCGCGATCGCCATCGCGCTGATCGCCGTCGCCTGGTTCCTCTCGATCGTGATCCGCTTCGCGCTGTCGCGCTCGCGCGAATACCTCGCCGATGCCGGCTCGGTGGAGCTGACCAAGAACCCGGATGCGATGATCTCGGCCTTGCGCAAGATCGAGGGCCGCGGCGAACTCGAAGGCGCGACCTCCGCGGTGATGGAGATGTGCGTCGACAACCCGCGCTCCGGCATCGCGGATCTGTTTGCGACCCATCCCTCCGTCGACAACCGCATCAAGGCGCTGATCGAATTCGCCGGCGGCCACGATCCGGGGCCGCTACCGCTCCCCTCGTCCGGGTCCGACGAAGCCTTGCCCCCGCTTGACGGCCCCTGGGGCAGTCCGGAACAAGGCCGTGCCGCCGATGGCGGGCCGGTTTCGCCTGATCCGCGGCAGGGAGCGCCGGTCGACCAGGGACCGTGGGGCTCGCTGCCTCCCAAAGACGGCCAGTCCCGCGACTAATTTCCCGCCGATGTGTGGATAGGTTGTGTACAGCGAGCGAACGGGCAGATTTTCCGTGGCGCATCTGTCATGTTTTCGCCGTCAGACTGGCCAGATTGAGGGCCAAGAGTTGGTTGATTCGAAGGGCGGGTCATGGCGAAACCGGCAGTCATCATCGTAGGCGCGGACAAGGGCGGCGTCGGCAAGACGACCGTGTCGCGCACGTTGCTCGACTATTTCGCCGCGCATCACATTCCGACCCGCGCCTTCGACACCGAATATCCGAAAGGAACGCTGAAGCGGTTCCACCCGGACATCACCGATATCGTGGATGTCGGCGCGGTTGCCGACCAGATGAAGATTTTCGACACGCTCAACAGCGCCGAAGCCAGCGTGACCGTGATCGACGTGCGCGCCGGGCTGCTGTCGCCGACCTTGCGCTCGCTGCGCGACATCGGCTTCCTCGACGCCGCGAAGAAGGGCCAGATCACCTTCGCAGTGTTCCACATCCTCGGGCCATCGATCGCCTCGCTCGACGAGATCGCCGAGACCGCCAGTTACATGGCCGACGCCAAATACTTCCTGGTAAAGAACTTCATCAACAACACCACCTTCTTCGAGTGGGATCAGACCACCTACAATTCCTATTTCAAGAAGATCAAGGACGCGGTCGATTTGACCATCCCGAAGCTCAACGAACTGGCGAGCGAACAGGTCGAGCTCGCGTCGGTGCCCTACATCACCTTTATCGGAAACAAGACGCCGACCGGCGACGCCGCGGCCTATTCTTTCGTGCTGCGCGGCTATGTGCGCCATTGGATCGGCAATGTCTGGTCCGAATATGACCGCATCAACCTGACCGACATCGTCGCCTCCGGCGCGGTGCCGAAGCAGGCCGCGCGCTAGCCCCTCCTTCCCTCGCCCGCAGAGCGGGGTGAGGGACAAGGAACCATGTCCAAGCGAACGCCGATCTATATCGTCTGCTCGCCGCGCCCTCGTAACGGCAAGACTTTCGTCGCGCGCCTGGTCACCGACTTCCTGCGGACCGGACATCCGAAGGTCGAGGCGTTCGACGTCAATCTGCACGAGCCGGTGCTGTCCGAATTCATCCCGCGCGAAACGCGGGTGATCGACATCGCCGCCACGCATGATCAGATGGCGATGTTCGACAGCCTGGTGCGCGACGACGCGGTGCCTAAGGTGGTCGATCTCGGACACGGCTCCTATGTTCGCTTCTTCGACCTGGCCGAGGAGATCGGATTCGTCCGTGAGACGCGCCGTCGCGCGATCGAGCCGATCATCCTGTTCCCGGTCGACGAACATGCGTCATCCGGCGCGGCATTCGGCGCGCTACATCAGCGCTTCGATGGCCTCACCCTCATTCCGGTGCATAACGACGCGATCGCCAAAGGGCATCTCTATCGCGAGCGCTTCCGCACCGCCGAGGCAGCCGCCGTCCCGCTCAAGGTCTCGGTGCTGCCGCCCGGCCTCAAGGCCTATGCCGACATGCCGGAATATTCCTTCGCCGATTTCCACGAGAAGCTGCCGATCGAAATTCCGCTCGGGTTGTCATTCGAACTGCGCAACTGGACGCGACGCACCTTCCTCGAATTCCGCGAGCTGGAATTGCGGCTGCTACTGCGCAAGCTGCGCTCGTCGCTGCAGGGCGCGATGTAGCTGCGCATCTCGCAACACATGAGATGCGCTCCACTCCCCCTTGTGGGGAGGGATTGGGGGTGGGGTATAGTCGGCGGAGAGAGCCCCTCACCCCGCTCGCTGACGCGAGCGACCCTCCCCGCGAGGGGGAGGGTTAAGAAAGTCAATGCCCGTCGAAGCTCAACAGCGTGCGCACCGGCACGCCCAGCGCGCGCAGCTTGTCGGCGCCGCCGAGCTCGGGCAGGTCGATGATGAAACAGGCGGCGAGAACGTCAGCACCGAGCCCGCGCAGCAGTTTCACCGCGCCTTCCGCGGTGCCGCCGGTGGCGATCAGATCGTCCACCAGGATCACCTTCTCGCCGGCGATCACGCCGTCCTCGTGCATCTCCATCTCGTCGAGACCGTATTCGAGCGAATAAGCAACGCGCACGGTGGTGTGCGGCAGTTTGCCCTTCTTGCGGATCGGCACGAAGCCAGCGGAGACCTGATGGGCGACGGCTCCGCCGATGATGAAGCCGCGCGCCTCGATCCCCGCGACCTTGTCGATCTTCGCCCCCGCCCAGGGCTGTACCAGTTCATCCACGGCGCGGCGGAAGGCGCGCGCGTTGCCCAGCAAGGTCGTGATGTCGCGGAACATGATGCCGGGCTTCGGATAGTCCGGAATCGTGCGGATCGCCGCCTTGAGGTCATTTTCGATCTGGGGAGTGATCATCGATTTTCTCGCTGATTTTCTCACGCTAGGGGCTGCGCGGGCTTGCAGCCGGGCGCACTCTGGCGAACGATATCCCGCATTGCAATCGGGGGAGCCGCGTCATGAATGGACAAGTCGAGAAAATCGTCATCGTCGACCTGCGTATTCCGTTTTTTCGGCTGGTGATGTTTTTCGTCAAGGCGACGCTCGCCGCCATTCCCGCGGCGATCATTGTCGGCCTGTTGGCGATGGTCGTGACCGCCATCATCGCCGCGGCGATCGGCTTCGCCGACTGGCAGACGATGATGCGCTCGCTCAAGCTCTGAGCAGCCGGCCGGCCACCGCGTCGAGCTTGGCGAGGAGCGCTGGATCGCGCGCCTCGGGCTGGGTGATGATCGCGGTGTCGAGGGCGCGGTCGGAGCCGATCGGGCATGGCTCATGCTCGCGCGGAAAATCCTGCGCCACGCGCGCCACCAGCCGTTTGGCAAGGTCGGCATTGGCAAACAGAACCTTGATGATGTCCTGCACCGTCACAGCGTCATGGTCGGGATGCCAGCAATCGAAATCCGTGACCATGGCGACGCTCGCGTAGCAAATCTCCGCCTCGCGGGCGAGCTTCGCCTCGGGCATGTTGGTCATGCCGATCACCGAATAGCCGAGCTGTTGGTAGGTCAGGCTTTCGGCGAGCGTCGAGAATTGCGGCCCCTCGATGCAGACATAGGTGCCGCCGCGCGCGACCTTCAGGCCCTCCGCCTCGGCGGCCGCGGTCAGATGGAAGCGCAGCCGCGGCGCGACCGGGTGCGCCATCGACACATGGGCGACGCAACCGGTGCCGAAAAACGATGTCGCCCGCAGATGGGTGCGATCGACGAACTGATCGACCATCACGAAAGTGCCGGGCGGCAATTCCTCCTTGAACGAGCCGCAGGCCGATAGCGAGACCAGGTCGGTCACGCCGGCGCGCTTGAGCACATCGATATTGGCGCGGTAATTGATGTCGGTCGGCGAGAGGCGATGGCCTTTGTCATGGCGCGACAGGAACACGATTGGCAACCCGGCCATCTCGCCGCGCAACAGCGCGCCGGACGGCTCCCCCCAAGGCGAAGCGATGCGCTCTTCACGCACATTCGAAAGACCTGGCAGATCGTAGATACCTGAGCCGCCGATAATACCGAGCACAGATTGGGTCATCGTCGTCCTGCAATATTTTACGGTACGCGCATCGAGAAATAGACCTCGCCGCCGAGCGAGGGGAACAGCGCGCCCCAGGCCATGTTGGCGCGCATCCACCACGAATGGTTCTCGAGTGGACTGCCCGAGGCGCGCACCGCGAAAGCGCCGGATAGCAGCTCGAGCGAAAGCCCCTCGCGGCGCGCAAAGCGCCGGATGAAGAATGGGCTGATCACCGAGAGATGCTTGTGGATCGTGATGTCGTGCATCCGGTCGGCGTATTTGCGGCGCAGATATTTCTCGTGGAAGAAGCCGAGCGAGGCCGGCATGGTCGGCGAGCCGCCGAGCATCAGCCCGCCATGCTCGATCAGCGGCAGCAGCCGCTCCATCGCCTTGGCCGGCTCGGCCAGATGCTCAAGCACATGCAGCAGCACGACGGCATCGTAGCGGCGCGCGCCGAGGTCCAGCGGCTTCTCGATGTCGGCCTTGAGGAAATCGGTATAGCCGTAGCGCCGCAGCATCTCGGGATCGGCCTGCACGTCGATACCGTCCCAGCGCTCGATCATCTCAGGCAGCGCGAAGCTGTCATTGCCGACGCGCACGCCGCCCATGAAGCAGGGCATCTGGCCACGGTCGGTGCCGACCTCGAGCACACGCAGCGGCCGGCCAAGCCGCGCATGCAAGTCGTTGAGCATCGAGCGCCCGAACCAATAGCGCATGTAGCGGATCGGATAGCGCGTCGTGACCGCCCGCTTATGGCTTTGCAGGTTCGGCGTATCGATCGCGGCAACCGTCTCGAAACCGTCGAGCGGCCAGCGGAGGTGCTTCATTCGCGCCTCCTTTCAAGATCAATGAGGGCGATACTCGCCGGGCGCCGGGTCACGCGGCTTCAGGTCTTCCGGATGCAACGCGACCTGCTTCCACACCTTCTTCTTGGTGAAGTAGAGCAAGCCGGCAAAGACCAGCAGGAAGATCATCACTTGGAAGCCGAGCCGCTTGCGCGCTTCCAGTTTCGGCTCCGCGGTCCACATCAGGAACGCGGTCACGTCCTTCGCATATTGCAGCGTCGTGGCCGGCGAACCGTCGGTGTATTCGACGCGGCCATCGCTCAGCGGCGGCGGCATCTTGATCGCATTGCCGGGGAAATACTTGTTGTAGGCCGAGCCGTCGGGCAATTCGAAATGCGCCGGCTTTTCGGCATAGCCGGTCAGCAGCGCGGTGACATAATCCGGCCCCTGCTCCTGGAACTGGGTCACGATGTCGATCAGGAACCACGGGAAGCCGCGCTCATAGGTGCGCGCCTTGGCCATCACCGACAGGTCCGGCGGATAGGCGCCGCCATTGGCAGCACGACCGGCATTCTCGTTCGGGAACGGCTTCGGGAAATAATCGGCGACCCGCGCGGCGCGGTCCACCACTTCGCCGGCATCGTTCGGCGCGTCCGGCACTTTGTATTCGCCTGCGATGACCGCCGCCTGGGCGGCGGAGAATTCCGGCCCGCCCTGGTCGGCCAGGTTGCGGAACGCGATCAGCTCGAGCGAATGGCAGGCCGAGCAGACCTCGCGGTAAACCTTGAACCCGCGCTGCAACTGCGCGCGGTCGAATTTTCCAAACGGCCCCGAGAACGACCACTTCTGCTTCGGCGGCGTTTCGACGTCGTGCGAATGATCCTGCGCAAACGCGGGAACGGCGAATGCCGCAAGGCCGGTCGCGACGGTGAGAGCGAGGATGCTGCGCTTCAGGCTCATGGACATGTCTCGCTCAAACCTTGGCCGGGGCCGGCGCTGACGCGCCAACCGGCACGCCGTCATGCAGCACCGACTCCGCGATCGAGTTCGGTAGCGGCTTGGTTTTCTCCACCCATCCGAGGATCGGCAAGATGATCAGGAAGTGAGCGAAGTAATAGATCGTGAGGATGCGCGAGGCGATGACATAGCCACCTTCCGCGGGTTTCGAACCGAGCCAGCCGAGACCGAGGCAGACGATCACGAACACCCAGAAGAACTGACGGAACAGCGGACGGTAGCGCGCCGAGCGCACCGGCGAGGTATCCAGCCAGGGCAGGAATGCGAGAATGATGATCGAGCCGAACAGCGCCAGCACGCCCATCAGCTTGTCCGGGATCGCGCGCAGGATCGCGTAGAATGGCAGGTAATACCATTCGGGCACGATATGCGTCGGCGTCACCGCCGGATTGGCCGGAATGTAATTGTCTGCATGCCCGAGATAATTCGGCGTGTAGAACACGAACCACGCGAAGACCAGCGAGAAGCAGATCATGAAGAACGCGTCTTTGATCGTCGCATAAGGCGTGAACCGCACGACGTCCCGGTCGGTCTTCGGCTCGATGCCGGCCGGATTATTCTGGCCGACCACATGCAGCGCCCAGATATGCAGCACTACCACGCCCGCGATCACGAAGGGCAGCAGGTAGTGGAGCGAGTAGAAGCGGTTCAGCGTCGGATTGCCGACCGAATAGCCGCCCCACAGCAAAGTCACCAGCGATTCACCGATACCGGGAAACGCGGAGAAGAAGTTGGTGATGACGGTCGCGCCCCAGAAGCTCATCTGTCCCCAGGGCAGCGTGTAGCCGAGGAAGCCGGTCGCCATCATCAGCAGGTAGAGGATGACGCCGAGGATCCACAGCACCTCGCGCGGCTCCTTATAGGAGCCGTAATACATGCCGCGGAACATGTGGATATAGACGGCAATGAAGAACATCGACGCGCCGTTGGAGTGCGCATAGCGCAGCAGCCACCCGTAATTCACGTCGCGCATGATCATTTCGACCGACTTGAAGGCCATGTCGGCATGCGGCGTGTAGTGCATCGCCAGGATGACGCCGGTGACGATCTGCGCCGCCAGCATGAACGAGAGGATGCCGCCGAAGGTCCACCAGTAATTCAGGTTGCGCGGCGTCGGATAGACGATGAACGAGGAATAGACGAGCCCCGCGATCGGCAACCGGCGCTCCATCCACTTCATGAATGGGCTGCGCGGCTGATAGGTCTGGTGTCCGCTCATGGTCGAACCTTGCGAAATGAAACCCAGGGCGGATCGTCAGCCGATCCGGATCTGCGTGTCGGAGAGGAATACGTAGGGAGGAAGCGGAAGATTGGACGGCGCCGGACCGCTGCGGATACGGCCGGACGTGTCGTAGACCGACCCGTGGCAGGGGCAGAAGAAGCCATTATAGCTGCCCTGATGCGCCAGCGGGATGCATCCGAGATGGGTGCAGATGCCGACCAGGACCAGCCACTGATCCTTGCCCTGCTTCACGCGCGCCGTATCGGGCTGCGGGTCTGGCAAGGCCGCGACATCCACAGCGCGGGCGGCGTCGATCTCTTTCTTGGTGCGATGATTGATGTAGATCGGCTTGCCGCGCCAGAACACCTTGATGACCTGGCCTTCGGCCACCGGAGCGAGGTTGACCTCGATCGGAGCGCCGGCGGCGATGGTCGATGCGTCCGGGTTCATCTGCGCGATCATGGGCACCGCGACGGCGACGCCCCCGGCGGCCGCAACGGCCCCGGTCGCGATGTAAAGAAAGTCACGGCGAGAATGCTCGGCCGAAGAGTTGGTTGCCACGTGTCAGTCCTCTTCCGTCTGGCCGGTCGGCCGCCCGCGCGTTAGGCCCACAGACGGTCCCGAAGGCGCCTGCAGCGGCGTGCGGATGCGCCGTTTCCGGCCTTGGGAGAGGCGGAAAATGACGCCATCCGGCGGCGATCTATTGGCACCCTTGCCGAAGGAGCGCAAGCCCGCGATGGCCGCACCGCACATGGAGATGAGAATTCGTTGAACTGAGCCTGTTTTATCAGCATTGCGGCGGACTTGCGTGGATTGGGCTAGGGTCGCGCCGCCATGCAAATCGCTCTCTATGAACCGGATATTCCGCAGAATACCGGAACGATTCTCCGCCTCTGCGCCTGCCTCGGGGCGGGCGCCCACATCATCGAGCCCGCCGGCTTCCCGGTGACCGACCGCGCGTTCCGGCGCGCCGGACTGGATTATCTCGATCAGGTCGCGATTCTCCGCCATGCCTCCTTCAGCGCCTTCGAGGATTGGCGCCGCGACGCGGGCGCCCGGCTGCTGCTGCTGACCACTCGGGGGGCGACATCCTATCTCGATCACGCCTACCGGCCCGGCGACATATTGCTGCTCGGTCGCGAATCCGCCGGCGTGCCGGACCGGGTGCATCAAGCGGCCGATGCCCGGCTGCGGATTCCGATCCGGGAGGGTTTGCGCTCGATCAATGTGGCGATGGCGGCGGCCATGGCATTGGGCGAGGCGATCAGGCAGACAGGCGTCGCGATAAAATGAGCTTCGTAGAATGAATATCCCGGACAAGCCGAAATTTTCTCCCCTGCCCGATCCCGCCACGCTGGCGGCGCGCAAGGCCACGGCGCGCGCATGGTTCGAGACCTTGCGCGACGACATCTGTGCACGTTTCGAGGCGCTGGAAGCCGCATTGCCGGCCGACGCGCAGTTTGCGGACCAGGCGCCCGGCCGTTTCGTGCGCACGCCATGGGAACGCAAGGATCACAGCGGCGCGCCCGGCGGCGGCGGCGTCATGTCGGTGATGAAAGGCCGCGTGTTCGAGAAGGTCGGCGTGCATGTCTCCACCGTCCATGGTGAGTTCGCGCCAGAATTCCGCAAGGAAATTCCCGGTGCCGCCGACGATCCGCGCTTCTGGGCATCCGGCGTTTCTCTGATCGCCCACCTGCGCAACCCGCATGTGCCGGCTGTGCACATGAACACTCGCTTCGTGGTCACGACGCAGGCCTGGTTCGGCGGCGGCGCCGATCTCACGCCGGTGCTCGATGCGCGGCGCGTTCAGGACGATCCCGACACCATTGCCTTCCACGGGGCTTTGCGGCGCGCCTGCGACGCGCACCCGGCGGTCGCGCCCTATGAAAAATACAAGGCGTGGTGCGATACGTATTTCCATCTCAAGCACCGCAACGAGCCGCGCGGCGTCGGCGGCATTTTCTTCGACTGGCAGGATAGCGGCCGCTGGGAGGCCGACCTCGCATTCACGCAGGATGTCGGACGCAGCTTCGCGCGCGTGTATCCCGAACTGGTGCGGGCGAACTTCGCCAAGCCCTGGAGCGAGGCGGAGCGCGACGAGCAACTGGTTCGCCGCGGACGTTATGTGGAATTCAACCTGCTCTACGATCGGGGCACGGTGTTCGGGCTCAAGACCGGTGGCAACGTTGCGTCGATCCTGTCATCGCTCCCGCCGGTGGTGAAGTGGCCGTAGCAGGTGCTGAAAATTGAGCCGCAATAAGATAATATTCCTGTGGCGAGAAAGTCACAGGCTGTGAATCATGTCGTTTGTTAACGTCCGGTCCTTGACGCCAAGTTCCATCTATTCACACCATGAAGAAGGAAATAAACGCTTTTTGGGGGGCATAGATGCGCAGCTTTGGATTCGCGACGCTCGCCGTCGCCGGTTTTCTGGGAATGACTCAGGTGGCCTCGGCGGCGGATATGCGGTTGCCGACCAAGGCTCCGATGATGGTGGCCGCTCACAGCTGGACCGGCCTCTATATCGGCGCGCATATCGGCGCCGGCTGGGGCACGAGCGGCTGGGTGGATGGCCCGCCGCTACTGACCAACCTCGGCTCGCACGGCACCAGCGGCATCGTCGGCGGAGGCCAGGTCGGCTTCAACTGGCAGACCGGCGCATTGGTGCTCGGCGTTGAAGCCGAAGGCAGCTGGGGGAACCTGAGCGGAAATCATATCGATCTGTTCGCTTCCAACCTGCAGACCAATGTTCGTAATATCTATGCGATCTCCGGCCGGGCCGGTTGGGCGATGAATCAGGTTCTGCTGTTCGCGAAAGCCGGCGGCGCCTGGGCGACCTTCGACTACGTCGACACCTTCGGCGCCGGCATTCTGAACGGGGCGAGTTCGGGCACCCGGTCGGGCTATCTGCTTGGCCTGGGCGCTGAATACGCTTTCAACCGCAACTGGTCGGCCAAGGCTGAATACAACTATACCCCGTTCACGTCACAACCCGAAAATCCTTTGGGTTGATGATGCGGAAATTATCGGTGACCGAATCACAGAGGTCCGCCCAATTCTGGGGAACATTTTCACGCAGGAACCCGAGCGTCGCATCG
>CANKHJ010000161.1 GCA_947481635.1 Bradyrhizobiaceae bacterium | reverse complement strand
TCAGCATCATGCCGCGATCGCCCATGAAATCGCCGTGGTCGCTGGTGAAGATCACCACGGTGTTTTTGTCGAGGCCCGAGGCCTGCAGCGAGCGCATCACCGAGCCGACGCTATCGTCGATCATCGAGATCAGTCCGTAATTGAGCGCAATGATCTCGCGGCATTCGCGCTCGTTCACGGCAAACGGCTGCATGCCCCAGCGATTGCCGCCGTCGCGGGTGTGCTGGTGCACTGCTTGCGCCAGCAAGGGTAACCGCTCCTGATTGAACGACGCCGGCAACGGGATCTCGTCCGGATCATACAGGTCCCAATAGCGGCCCGGCGGTGTCCATGGATGATGGGGATCGGGAAACGAGCATTGCAGGAAGAATGGCTGATCGGGCGTTTCCGCCGCGTGCCGTTCGATCCATGAGGCCGAATGGTCGGCGATATAGCGCGTCGGGTACAGCTCTTCCGGAATCGCGGTGTGCCAGCATTGCGGCGCGGTGATGCGGTTGTCGGGCAACGCATGCTCGCGGCCCCGCAGCTTGTCGGGATCGGGGTGACGTTGCGCGAGCCAGCGATCATAGTCGCCGCCGACCTGATCGCCATGATAGGTGCAGAGGTCGACATGCTCGAATCCATAGAACGGAGTCTGCACCCGATACTCGGGGTCGCGACGCCAATATGGTGTCCACTCATTGTCATAGGCCCGACCGGCGCGATGCTCCTTGGTCGCCTGCATCAACGGCGGCGGCGGCTCCTGACCACCATTGACGTTGGTCCAGCGCCGCGGATTGCCGACATCGCCGATATTTTGCAGGTGCGCCTTTCCGATCAGCGCGGTCGCATAGCCGCCCGCGCGCAACAATTCGATGAAGGTTGTCGAATCGCGCGACAGCGGCACGCCGTTGGCGCGCACGCCATGGACCGACGGCATCCGGCCAGTCATCAGGGTCGCACGGTTCGGCATGCAGATGCCGGTCGCGACATAAAATCGGTTGAACCGGGTCCCACTGGCAGCCAACGAATCGATATGCGGCGTGCGTAGGACAGAATTGCCGTAGCACCCCAACTGGTCCGCGCGTTGCTGATCGGTAATGAACAGAAGAAAATTGGGACGCGCGGTCATATCGCCAGTATTGCCCCGGTCATGGATGCCAGTCCCGTCAGCGTGGCACTCGCCCGCGCGAATACCAAAGACCGCCTAACCGATGTCCGCCTTGTGGACACGGCTCGCCGTGCTGGGGCTCTATTAGTGGGGCGACGCGGCGTCTCGGCCGTCGTCTTGCCGTGTTAATCCTTGAGTCCGGACAGACGCTCTTTCGCGACATCCCTGGCCCAGATATCGATCTCACGATCCTTGCCGGCGGCTTTGATGACGAACTGATAATCGGCGCGCGCGCTGTTCCGATCACCCATCTGCTCGAACGTCATGCCGCGGTTGATGTAGGCACTCAGGAAGCTTGGATCGATTCGAATGGCCGCATTATATTCGGCAATGGCGCGCTCGAATTTTCCGAGCAGGCGCCAATAGTCACCCCGGTTGTCGAAGGCATAGACGTGGCGCGGATTGATCTTGATCGCCATGTCGAAGTCGCTGAGCGCCCGGTCGAAAGCTTTCTTTTCCTGATGGCCGCGGCCGCGATTATTGTAGGCGGTGGCGAGACGGGAGCCCGTTGCGCCAGACCTGATCGCCCGTGTGCAGATTTCGATTAGCTTGTCCGGGTCACCTAGCCCGACCCGGTAGCAGTCATCGACGAGATCGGCCGCCGCGGGGCCCGAAGCAAAAACCGCGAATAGCGCGACCACGATCACCACCAGCTTATGCATCGTCGCCCCCCGAACGGCGCGGAATCATCCGTGCGCCGCACCCGGAAGCGAACAATATCAGGCCCGCGCCGGGCTGCTACCGCGATTCGCTGCGGAACCCGCTCGACGGCGGCCTACGCCCTTTTCCCGCCTCACGACTCCACCCATATTGCCCGGATGGCGAAGCCTCCCCACCGCGATCATTCCAAGCATTCCAAGAAGGACCCGGCCAAGCCGACCCGGTCCAAGGCTTCACGCGAGCAATTGCCGGACATCGGGCCGGCGCTGGCGGAACTCCTGAACCCGGCGTTGAACCAGGGCACCGCCGGCATGGGCGGTGCGCAGCAGAGCGGGCTGCAGCCCCCACCCGCCAATTCCAAGGACCGCCGCGCCGAGAACGCGCGCGAGCACACCGCGCGCGCCTCGACGCCGAAGGGCTTCGGCGAGAAGCCGCAATCCGGCTATTCGGCGAAAAGCCCCGCCCCGCTGGAGATCCATTCCGGGCTCGCCAAGGCGCTCGGCTACCGGATGCCCGGCGACGACGAAGAGGACGAGGCCGGCGGGCCGGCGCCGTCGGGCGTCACCGCCACTGCAAAGGCGCTCGACGCACTGCTGCGCGAAGGCCGCAAGGAATTCGCCGAAGCCTCGGCGATCTGGACCCCACATCGTCCGCCGCGGCCCGACAAATCCGAGGGCGGGCGCAAGCTGGTCATCAAGTCCGAATTCGAGCCGAAGGGCGATCAGCCGGCCGCGATCGAGGAACTGGTCGAGGGCGTGAGCCGCCATGACCGCATGCAGGTGCTGCTCGGCGTCACCGGCTCCGGCAAGACCTTCACCATGGCGAAGATCATCGAGCGCACCCAGCGCCCGGCGCTGATCCTGGCGCCGAACAAGACGCTGGCGGCGCAGCTTTACGGCGAGTTCAAGAGCTTCTTCCCGGATAACGCAGTCGAGTATTTCGTCAGCTATTACGATTACTACCAGCCCGAGGCCTACGTCCCGCGCACCGACACCTATATCGAGAAGGAATCCTCGATCAACGAGCAGATCGATCGCATGCGCCATTCGGCGACGCGCTCGCTGCTCGAACGCGACGACGTGATCATCGTCGCCTCGGTGTCGTGCATCTACGGTATCGGCTCGGTCGAAACCTATTCGGCGATGACCTTCGCGCTGAAACAGGGCGAGAAGATCGACCAGCGCCAGTTGATCGCCGACCTGGTCGCGCTGCAATACAAGCGCACCGCCGGCGATTTTTCACGCGGCACCTTCCGCGTGCGCGGCGACACCGTCGATATCTTCCCGGCGCATTACGAGGATCGCGCCTGGCGCGTGAACCTGTTCGGCGACGAAGTGGAATCGATCGAGGAGTTCGACCCGCTCACCGGCCATAAGACCGACACACTGGAATTCATCAAGGTCTACGCCAACTCGCATTATGTCACACCGCGGCCGACGCTGATCCAGGCGATGGCCGGCATCAAGTCCGAATTGAAATGGCGGCTCGACCAGCTCAATAGCGGCGGCCGGCTGCTGGAAGCCCAGCGGCTGGAGCAGCGCGTCACCTTCGACCTCGAGATGATGGAAGCCACCGGCTCCTGCGCCGGGATCGAGAATTATTCACGCTACCTCACCGGCCGCAAGCCGGGCGAGCCGCCGCCGACCTTGTTCGAATATGTCCCCGACAATGCGCTGGTGTTCGCCGACGAAAGCCACGTCACCATCCCGCAGCTCGGGGGCATGTATCGCGGCGACTTCCGCCGCAAGGCGACGCTGGCGGAATACGGCTTCCGCCTGCCCTCCTGCATGGATAACCGCCCGCTGCGTTTCGAGGAATGGGACGCGATGCGTCCGCAATCGGTCGCGGTGTCGGCGACGCCCGGCTCTTGGGAGATTGATCAATCCGGCGGCGTGTTCGTCGAGCAGGTGATCCGCCCCACCGGCCTGATCGATCCGCCGGTCAACATCCGTCCCGCGCGCACCCAGGTCGACGACCTGGTCGGCGAAATCCGCCAGACCGCACTGGCCGGCTATCGCTCGCTGGTCACGGTGCTGACCAAGCGCATGGCCGAAGACCTGACCGAATACCTGCACGAGCAGGGCATCCGCGTGCGCTACATGCATTCGGACATCGACACCATCGAGCGCATCGAGATCATCCGCGACCTGCGGCTTGGCGCATTCGACGCGCTGATCGGCATCAACCTGCTGCGCGAAGGCCTCGACATTCCGGAATGCGCGCTGGTCGCGATCCTCGATGCCGACAAGGAAGGCTTCCTGCGCAGCGAGACCTCGCTGATCCAGACCATCGGCCGCGCCGCGCGCAACGTCGACGGCAAGGTGATCCTCTATGCCGACCAGATGACCGGCTCGATGGAGCGCGCCATCGAGGAGACCAGCCGCCGCCGCGAGAAGCAGGTGGCCTACAACACCGAGCACGGCATCACGCCCGAAAGCATCAAGAAGCAGATCGGCGACATCCTCAACAGCGTCTATGAGCGCGACCACGTGCTGATCGGCACCGGCGACCGCAGCGCCTTCGGCGGTGGCGACTTCGAGGACGCCGCGACCATCGGGCATAACTTCACTGCGGTGCTGGCCGATCTTGAGACCCGGATGCGCGAAGCCGCCGCCGATCTTGATTTCGAGGAGGCGGCCCGCCTGCGCGACGAGCTCAAGCGCCTGCGCGCCACCGAACTGGCGGTGACCGACGATCCGACCGCGAAGATCGTGCGGTTGCCTTCCGCCTCGATGCGCGGCGCGGGCGGTCGCAAGGGCGGACCGCGCAAGCCAAATCTCGACGAGATGGGCCCCGGCGTGGAGTCGATCCCCGCCGCCAAGGACGGCTCCAGCCCGCGCTCGACGCTCGGCCGTCCCGGCATGCGGGGTGGGTTTAAGAAACGGGGACGGTGACTCGGTTGTCGTCACTCCTGACAGCGCATGTAAAGGTCGTCGTCGCGCGCAAGCGTTAACGCCTCGCCGCTAGGGTGCGGCGCCCTGATCTGAAGGTTCGCCTTGCGCTCAAATTCCCTGCTCTGGCTTGCCATTATCATCGCCGTGGTCATCGCGGCGCGCTGGGCTGGCCGGCTCGATATGCCGGCTCCAACGCCGGTGACGGTCGAGCCCGGCACCCCGATCCAGGGCCACGCGCGAATCATCGACGGCGACTCGCTCGAAGTTGCGGGCGAGCGCATCCGCCTGTTCGGCATCGATGCGCCGGAAGGCCGTCAGCTTTGCCGCGATTCGAACGGGCAGGATTACGGCTGCGGCCGCGAGGCCGCGCGCGTGCTCACCGCGCTGATCAAGGGGCGGCCGGTATCCTGCACGATGGTGACGCACGACCAATATGCCCGCGATGTCGCGACCTGCGTCGCGAACGGCAAGGACCTCGGCGACGCGATGGTGAGCGCGGGCTATGCGCGCGACTACCCGCAGCACAGCCGCGGGCGCTACGCCGCCGCGGAACGCAGCGCTCGCCAGGCCAAGCGGGGACTTTGGGCCGGAGAATTCGAGAACCCAAGCACTTGGAGACGGCGGGAGATGCGGTAGCGCGGGCGCCAAGCCGGCACTTTTCTTTGCGCTATTTCCTATTAAAGATATCGACGCCCGGCAAAGGCGGCGAAGCCGACGCTGTCCTTCAGACGGCTTTGCCCGGCGTGGCGGCGGAGAGGCCAATGTCTGAGCCAGCGAGCATTACGGATTCGAAGTCCGGCCATCAATCCTGGCTGCGCGTTGCGGTGCTGATCGCCGCGGGCCTTGGCACGCTGTTCTGGCTCGGCACGCTGGTTCAGTGGTGGCGTATCTCCGGCACGCGCCGCGACGGTTTCGAACTGATCGGGGTGCTATTGTCGAGCGGCCTGTTCGTCGTCGCCGTGCTGCCGGCACTGGCGCTTGGCTTCACCGGCCGCTGGCTGGTATTCGCCGCCATCCTCTCAATGGTGGCGCTCGCGTTGTATTCAGATGCGATGTGGAATTGGTTGCCGTGGTGACGAATCGTCCAGCGAAACGCGAAGATAATTCTTAAACCGTCACCCTGAGGTGCTCGGCGTCTTCGCCGAGCCTCGAAGGGCGACGGCCCAGGTGTGGCAGCAGCTGGCTGTCGCTGCAGCGTGCCCGCTCATCCTTCGAGGCTCCCCGCAAGCGCGGCGAGCGCCTCAGGATGACGGATCATTTTTCCGCCGGAGCCACCGTCGCATCGCCCTGCCCGCCGCGCTTTAGCGAGTCTCCGACGAATCCCGACGCCTTCATCTCTTCGACAAAACCGCGCAGATACGCCGCCGCCGCATCGCGGCCCTTCGGCGTGCCCATCGCCTGCCGGATCTCCATGAAGCGGCCGGGGATCACTCGCACGCCCGGCGTGCGCGCGGCATAAGCCACCATCGGCTGCTTCACGCCCGCGATGACATCGAGCTTCTCACGTTCGAACTGCGCGAAGCCGGCCTCGGGGGAACGCACCAGCTCGGCGTTTTTCAGCGAACGCGTCAGGAACAGGTCATAGGCCGCGTTGGTGATTACTGAGATGCGGACGCCCTTGCTGTCCACCTCTTCGACGGTCTGTAGCTTTGACTCCTTCGGCACCACATAGACGCCCTCGATGATCACATAGGGCGCGGTGAAATCGATCTCGGCCGCGCGCTTCGGCTCGATCGCGAGGAAGGCGATGTCCCACAGGCCTTGTTGCAGCGCCTCAAACACCCCGCCGGCCTGCGCGAACGGCACCAGCTTCAACGGCACGCCAAGCCGCTTCGCGAGCTCGGTCGCGAGGTCGACGGTGACGCCGGTCGGCGCGGCGGCGGTGCCTTGCACCAGCACCGGATTGCCGAGGTTGATTGCGGCACGCAGCGTGCCGGTGGGGGCGAAGGATTGGACGATGGCGGGGGAAATGGAGGGCAACGGGAGACCTCAAGAATGGGAGTAAGGATGAGCCAGCGGCTATCCTTTATCACAACCCCGCCTCCCGCTTCACCTGCCCAGCGAGCCATATGCGCGAGGGTCTCTCGTGCCCCCAACGAAAATGGCCCCGCGAGCGGGGCCATTTTTACGCAGCGCAGTGGCTGGTTAGCAGCCGGAGCGCTTGCGGATTACGACGCTGCCGTCGGGACGGCGCGTGCGAATGGTGGTCGAGCAATCGGCGCGGTCGCGACGGTCGATGACCATGACGCGACGATCTCGATCACGACGCTCACGCCAATGCCGACGGTCATTGTCGCGGCGGATCACGGTGACACCTTCGCGCGGACGATCTTCGCCGACGCGCACGGACACGCCACCATTGCCGGCGCCGATCCGCAGATCCTGCGCGGCGGCCGGCGCAACAGCCATCAACGATGCGGCGGTCGCGGCGGCGGCGATGGTGAGAAGAATGGCTTTCATGACAGCCTCCAGGGGTGATGTTCAATCCCGGCGGCAACGCGCGGATTGCAGGTCCGTTCCCCCGCGAATGCACGGAGGCGGTCCGGCGGCCCAAATAAATGATACCGCCGCGGCGGAACGAAGTGCGCCTGAAGCGCCGTTCATCGGCGCATGGTTACGGCGCAGCGCGACTCTGCTAGTCTGCCCCGATCCGACGCGCAAGGCGCCGGCCGGCAGGAGAGACGTCATGGCCAAGGGTCAGATGCGAAGCAACAAAGAGAAGAAAAAGCCGAAGGCCGACAAGGCCGACAAGATGAAGAAGGACTCGCCGATGGCGTCGCCCTTCGCGGGTCAGAACAAGCCCGGCGGCAATCCCAAGAAATAGCCAAGAACAGTGCCGGGCGGCGCGGAACCCCGCGCCGGACCCGGCCTGTCGATCGTCAGCGTACCGGGGTGGATTGCCAGGCGATCATCACCCAGTCGCTGCCGCGTCGCGCCCACACACTCAGAAACGTCGAGTTGAGCGCGCGCACGCTGCCATCCGGTATTTGCACTTCCGCGGTGAAGCGGCCGGTCACGAGACCGGTATCGCCGAACACTTGCGCGTTGGCCTCCTGGCGATCGAATTTCAGATATTTGGTTTTGCCGGAGCGCATGCCCTCGAGCAGGCTTGCCTTGGTGTCGCGCCGCGAATCCGAGTGCGTGTAGATCAGCTTGTCGTCGTACAACGCCTCCAGCGCGGCTATGTCATTGGCCGGCGTGGCTTTGAAACGGCGTGCGTCGGCGGCGTCGACGGCGGCAGCGTCTTGAGGTCCAGTCATCGATATCATTTCCTTAATGCTGATCAGAAAAGCGGACCATCCTACCATACCGAAATTGTGCGCTGCCTTGGAATCGTCGATTCATTGCCTGATTCCCATGCGGCAATGACGGCGGGTCGAGGGGGGAAATCCCCCGCAACATTCCGGAATTGTAGGAGTCGAAGGATGAACGCGACACGACCTGAGCGACTGTCGGAGATTGACCAGGCGGCCGCTGCCGCGGCTGAATTCGAGGGCGAGATCCGCGCCTTCGTCCGCAAGGATATCTCGGTGTGGCGCAAGCCGCGCGGCGAGGCGGAGGGCGGGGAGAATGCCGTGTCGAATATGGATACGCTGATCCAGCGCGTCTCCGGCGCCTCGGTGGAAGAGATCGATCGCGTCATCGCGGAGTTGCAGAAGCTGCGCAGCACGCTCACCGCCGAGGGCGAACGCATCCGCCGCGAGATCACCAATTATGCGGGGCTGAGCCAGTCCGCGATGACCTCGCTCAAGATCATCGCCGAAAGCCTGACTCAGATGAACCCGAACACGCAGTCGCCGACGCATAAGGATGCGGTTTGACGACTGCGGCTCGTTATTTCTGGAAAGGGTCCCAGCTCACCGGCCTATCCTGCCGGTACATCCGCGGACAGGTGGGCCCGTGAGCGGGATTGGCGGAGGGGGGATTTCCGCCGTTCGGTAACAGATGGGTTTGCGGCGCCCGATTTCAAGTGCCGCAGACTCCGACTATTGCATCTTGGCCGATGAAACAGCCGAGATGCCTTCCGCCGGTAATTCACCGCCGACATTGACGATGACGACCATGGCCGCGATCAGCATGACCGTGGCGGTGATGCCGCCATAGGTGAAGCCGAGAATACGAAGCGCGGTCTTGTCCGCCATGGTCATGATCTCCTGGGTCCGTCCACGCTCAAACGCGGAGACGGCGCTTATGTTCCCAGTGCAGGGGTCGCGGGCTGGCGGCAAAAGGTTCAAGGCGCGACAAACGTCAGTTCGCGCCGGGCGGCGCCCATTGCAGGAAGCCGACGCTGATGAAGGAGATCACCGGCTCGCCTTTCTGATTGACGCCGGTGGCGCGGGTGCCGATCACGCCCCAGCCCGGGCGGCTCGCCGAGGCGCGCGCTTCCACCACCTCGGTCGTATAAGTGACGACGTCGCCGACATAGACTGGGCGGATCCATTGCAGATCGCGCAGCCCGGCGCCGACCCCGCTCTCAGGAATGCGTTCGCCGCGCGCGATCTGCGCCTCGGTCTCCGCTTTCCGATACGCGACCATCAGCCCCATCCAAGCCGAGGCGGTGTGCCAGCCGGACGCGCAGAGGTGCCTGAAGTGGGTCTTCGCCGCAGCCTCTTCGCTGAGATGGAATGGCTGCGGATCGTAGCGCCGCGCGAATGAGACGATGTTCTCGGCCGTGAAGGTGTAGGCGCCGACCACGGCCTGCTCACCGACCTGGATATCCCGGAGGAATTTCATGACGGCGCGCCGGGATTGCGCAGTCCGAACATCGGATTCACCGACAGCGTCATGATCGTCTTGCCGTCGGCGTCGATCAGGTCATGAGAGACCTTGAGGAAGCCCATTTCCGGACGGCTGCGCGAGACGCGCTTGTCGTGCACCGTTGCACGCACGGTGACCGACGCTCCGGCGCGCAGCGGCGCGACCCAACGCACCTCTTCGACACCGGGCGCACCGATGAAGCTCGATTCCAGCAGATAGGCATCGCTCGCCATCTTCATGACGATGCAGCACACATGCCAGCCCGATGCCGCGAGCCCGCCGAGCATCGATTTGTTCGCGGCTTCGTCTTCGAGATGAAACGGCTGCGGATCGAACTCGCTGGCGAATTCGATGATCTCCTCGCGGGTGACCAGCCGCGGGCCGAACTCGAAGGTGTCGCCGGGATTGAAGTCTTCCCAATAGCGGATGGACACGCGGGGATTCCGTCTGTTGACGTTTCCGGTCTAGGGGCGGTGGACCACGAGGTCAACCATCACGGGCATCACGTATTGAAGCGGAAATGCAGCACGTCGCCGTCGGCGACGACGTATTCCTTGCCTTCGAGGCGCAACCGTCCGGCATCGCGCGCACCGGCCTCGCCGCGGCCCGTGACGTAATCGTCATAGGCGATGGTTTCAGCGCGGATGAAGCCACGCTCGAAATCGGTATGGATCACGCCGGCGGCCTGCGGCGCGCGCGTGCCATGGGTGATGGTCCAGGCTCGCGCTTCCTTCGGCCCGACCGTGAAATACGTGACCAAGTGCAGCAGGTCGTAGCCGGCGCGGATCAGCCGGTCGAGCCCGGGCTCGTTCAATCCGACTGCGCCGAGATATTCCTTGCGCTCCTCGGGCGAGAGCACTGCGATTTCGGATTCGATCTTCGCCGAGATCACCACCGCCACCGCGCCCTCCGCCTTGGCGCGCGCCGCGACGCGCGCGGATTGCGCGTTGCCGTCGGCTGCCGCTCCCTCCTCGACATTGCAGACATAGAGCACCGGCTTGGAGGTCAGCAGCCCGAGCGAACGGAACACGATCTCCTCGTCCGGCTTGCGCTCCATCATGCGCGCCGGACGTCCCTCGCGCAGCAGCACCAGCGCGCGCTTCACCAGGTCGAGCGTCTCCTTGGCTTCCTTGTCGTTCTGCTTGGCCTTCTTTTCCAGATTGTCGACGCGCCGTTCGAGACTATCTAGATCCGCGAGCATCAATTCGGTTTCGACGGTATCGATATCTGCGACCGGATCGACGCGGCCTTCGACATGGGTCACGTCGCCATCCTCGAAGCAGCGCACCACAT
>CANKHJ010000160.1 GCA_947481635.1 Bradyrhizobiaceae bacterium | reverse complement strand
GATCGTTGTCGCGAACATGTGTTCCCCCTGAATTTTGTTTTTGCCTCAACCCTTCCAACCATAGAGCCAATCCTGGCGCGCGAGCAGTCTTGTGCCGCTGCTGAGCCGGATCACGGTATTGCGCGCTACCGCGCCGATGCCGGTGAGGCCGTAGATACGGCCGGTCTTGCGCGCCGCGTTCTGCGCCCGCGCGGTTCGGCGGCGGCGCGCCTTTTCATAGGCGCGGAAGGCCTGATCCGGCCGCTCGGGCGTCGCCGCCAGCGCGCGCGCCAATACATCGGCGTCCTCGATTGCCATGGCGCCGCCCTGGGCCAGGAATGGCAGCATCGGGTGGGCGGCGTCGCCGAGCAGCGTGAACGCATCGCGGCCCCAGTCGGCCAGCGGCGCGCGGTCATGCAGCGCCCAGGTGAGCCAGCGCTCCGGCGCCTCCAGCAATTGGCGCACCGGGCGCGGCCAGCGCGCGAAACGCGCCATTAATTCCTCGCGGGTCGCAGGCTGGCTCCAGCCCGGCCGCGGTGTCGGGTCGGTGACGATCGCGACGATGTTGACGTCGCGCCCGCCACGGATCGGGTAATGCACCAGATGGGCGTCGCGCCCGAGCCAGAGGTTGACCACCGGATCGCGAAACGCTGCCGGCGCCGCGTCGGCCGGAATGGTCGCGCGCCACGCCACCCGTCCCGCGAAGCGCGGCTCGGCGTCACCGGTCAGGCGGGTGCGCAATGTCGACCACAGGCCGTCGGCTCCGACCAGCGCGAGGCCGCGCTCCTCGATCATGATGTGCCGGTGTCGCGCCGCCACCGTCACTCCGCCAGGATAGGCCGCGCAATCTTCCACCGTGACGCCGAGCTTGAGCGCGACATCCGGGTCCGACTCGGCCGCCTGCGCCAGTGCCTCCTGCAGGTCGCCACGATGCACCACCCAATAAGGCGCGCCGTAGCGCGCCAATGTCGCGCCGCGCAGCGGGACGCGCCCGAGCGGGCGTTCGCTGCGCGTCGACATGATGCGCACCTCGTCCGGCACGACGATCGCCGGCGCGAGGCGCTCGGTGAGGCCGAGCGCGATCAGGATCCGCGTCGCATTGGGCGGGAGCTGGATACCCGCGCCGGCGGTTTCCAGCTTCGGCGCCTGTTCCAGAATGACGGCGCGGAAACCGCGCGCGGCGAGCGCCAGCGCGGCGCTCAGCCCGCCGATCCCGGCGCCCGCGATAATGATGGTGCGTGACGACGCCACGCCCTGCGCCGGCGCGCCGGCGTCAGGCGGCCGCCGGTTCGCGCAGCGCGCATTCGGGCGGCCGCGCGTCGTGAGCGGACAATGTCGCGTCGTAGCGGTACAGCGTCGAGCAATACGGACAGATGATCTCGTTCTCGTCACCGGTGTCGAGGAACACATGCGGGTGATCGAGCGGTGCGGTCGCGCCGACGCACATGAATTCCTTGGCGCCGATCTCGATCACTTCGACGCCTGGATCATTGTGGAAATGGGGGACGACGTGATCCGTCATGATGGCGACTTTCGCTGCATTATCCGGTGCGATTGCGCCGCACCATAACGGCCCCATTAACCGATTCCTAGGGCTGAACACGCCCTGGGCACGCCGCTGGCGGCGGCCTCGAACCAAGGGGGGAACCCGGGCGTTGTTCCATCGGCCGCCAAAAGACTGATCCCGCGCGGGGCGGCTGGTCGGATAGACTGAGGCGGAAGGAGACAGATTCGATGTCCGGGGCGCGAGTGGCGATTTCACTGGTCATCGTGATGCTTTTCGCGGTCGCGGGACTGACGCTCTGGCCGGCGGGCTATGAGGCCGGCGCGCTGCTCAACGCGCAGGACGATCCGGTTGTGCTGGCTGACCGCGTGATCGCGCGCGGCTTCGACGCCGAGGTCGCGACCCGCGAGATCGAGGCGGCGCTGGCAGCGGATGACGCCGACCTTGCGCAGAGCTTCCTCGAATTGGCGCGCGACCGCAACATCGCGCTCGATCCCGTGCTGGTGACGAAGGTCGAGAATGCCAATGCGGCGCTCGCCACGGCCGCGCGCGGCGCAGGCAATTTCGCACGTGGCCTGATCACCGGCGAGCCGGACGATCTCGCCGGACTTGCCGGTACGGCGTTGGGCGATTTCTTCGTGTTCGGCGACGTGCGTGACGTGGTGCGTGAAGGCACGCGGCTCGCGTCCGGTCAGCCGGTCGATGAAGTGGTGCTCGGCCTTGCCGGTGTCGGCCTCGCGGTGACCGCCGGGACCTATGTCACGCTCGGTGGCGCGGCGCCGGCGCGCATCGGGCTGACAGTGATGAAGGCGGCGCGCAAGACCGGGCGGCTCAGCGTGCGCATGACCGAATGGGTCGGCCGTTCGCTGCGCGAGATGATCGACCTGCCGGTGCTGCGCCGTGCGATTGCGGGCGCGACCGTGAGCGAGCCGCTGGTCGCGATCCGCGCCGCGCGCACCGCCGTGAAACTGGAAAAGGGCGAGGACCTGATGCGCCTGGTCGGCGATGTCGGCCGCACCCAGAGCCGCGCCGGGACCAAGGCCGCGCTCGACGGCATCAAGCTCGCCGAGTCACCGCGCGACATGGCGCGGATCGCGCGACTCGCGGATGTGAAAGGCGGCAAGACCCGCGCGATCCTGAAATTCGCCGGACGCAGCGCGCTGTTCCTGTCGCTGGGTGCATTCAATCTTGCGTGGTGGCTGTTCGGCGCGATCCTCACCGTGTTCGGCTTCGTCTCGTCGTTGAAGGGGACGGTCGAACGCGTCACGCTGCGCGGCATTCAGAAACGCAAGCTGCGCCGCAAGGTCATGACCTACGCAAGATCGTGATGCGCCCGGGGCGGGCTTGTCGCCATCGCCCCGGTCTTCTAATCAGCACCGCAAGCGTTGAGGCCCCGCGTCGGATCATGAGGTTCGTTCCCGAATGCCGAGTTTCCACCATGGCCGCGTCGAGATCGCGTATCTCGATGAAGGCGAGGGCGAGCCGATCCTGCTGATCCATGGCTTCGCCTCCAACCGGGAGGTGAACTGGGTGCGGCCCGGCTGGGTGACGACCCTGACGCGCGCCGGCCGGCGCGTGATCGCGCTCGACAATCGTGGCCATGGACAATCGACCAAGCTCCATGATCCGGCCGATTATCACACCAGCCTGATGGCGGAGGATGCCCGCGCCTTGCTCGACCATCTCGGTGTCGCGCGCGCCGACGTGATGGGTTACTCGATGGGCGCGCGTATTTCCGCTTTCATTGCGCTGGCGCATCCAACGCGGGTGCGCACCACCATCCTGGGCGGGCTCGGCGCCAACCTGATCGAACAGGTCGGTCTGAGCCGCGATATTGCCGATGCGCTCGAGGCACCCTCGGCCGCCGACGTGACCGATCCGCAAGGCCGCGTGTTCCGCGCCTTCGCCGAGCAGACCAAGTCGGACCTGAAGGCGCTTGCCGCCTGCATCCGCGGGTCGCGCCAGAAGCTGACGTCCGAACAGGCGGCGATGATCGGAGTGCCGGTCCTGATAGCGGTCGGCACCAAGGACGATGTCGCCGGCGATCCGCGCCGGCTGGCCGCCGTCATTCCCCATTCGAAAGTGCTCGATATCCCGGATCGCGACCACATGCTCGCGGTCGGGGACAAGGTGTTCAAGCAGGGCGTGCTGGAGTTCCTGTCAGGACCTCCGTAACTAAATTCTGCCATTGGATCAGGGCTATTCGGCCCTATATGACTCCGACTGGTCGGCATGTGATAGGATGCCGATCGACATGCGGGAGACGGAAATGCCCCAGCAAAAAGCGAAGTCCGGTGCGGTCAAGAAGCTCGACCCGGTTTGGGCGCGGGTGCGCGAAGAGGCCGAGGAGGTGGTGCGGCGCGAGCCGGAACTCGCGACCTTCATCTACTCGACCGTCCTGCACCACGACACGCTCGAGGCGGCGGTGGTGCATCGCGTCGCGGAGCGGCTCGACCGGCCGGATATTTCCGGCGAACTGATCCGCCAGGTTTACATGGAGGCGCTGGAGCACGAGCCGCTGATCGGCCATTGCTTCCGCGCCGACATCGTCGCGACCATCGATCGCGATCCCGCTGCGAGCCGCTTTCTTGAGCCGGTGCTCTACTTCAAGGGGTTCCATGCGATCCAGACGCACCGCCTGGCATTCTGGTTGTGGAAGCAGGGCCGCAAGGACTTCGCGCTCTACCTGCAAAGCCGCTCATCGGCCGCCTTCGGCACCGACATCCATCCTGCTGCACCGATCGGCCGCGGCATCTTCCTCGACCACGCGACCGGGTTGGTTGTCGGCGAGACCGCCTCGATCGACGACGATGTGTCGATCCTGCAGGACGTCACCCTCGGCGGCACCGGCAAGGAAGACGGCGACCGTCACCCGAAGATCCGCCGCGGCGTGCTGATCGGCGCCGGCGCGAAGATTCTCGGCAATATCGAGATTGGCCATTGCGCGCGCATCGCATCGGGTTCGGTCGTGCTTAAGCCGGTCCCGCCCAACACCACGGTCGCGGGCGTGCCGGCGCGGGTGGTCGGCGAAGCGGGTTGCCCCGAGCCCTCGCGCATGATGAACCAATTGCTTCAAGACAACGGACTTTGATCAGGAGATTGCTGGTGGACGCTCAGGAAATCCGGAAACTCGACGCTTATCTCAAGCGCCTGTTCGGCAACGCGAAGATGCGCGTGGTGCCGCGGCCGAAGAAGGACGATTCCGCCGAGGTGTATGTGGGCGAAGAATTTATCGGCGTGTTGTTCGTCGACGATGAGGACGACGAGCGATCCTATAATTTCCAGATGGCGATCCTGGCGACCGACCTCGAAGGGATTTGACGCCCAAGAGAATGCTTCCTGGTCAGAACCGCGGGTGCGTGAGCGCGATCACCCGCTCTATATTCGCCGCGACCTCGCGCCAATCCGACAGCCACTCGCGCGGAAACCGCAACGTCACGTCGGTCGTTCCGATGCGCCGCTCGTAGATGCAGGTGCCCGGTACGCGGCCTGATGCTCCGCGGGTGCAGCGGAGCGCGAAATTGTCCGGCGCCGCGGTCTCCACCACCAGATCCTCGCCTTGATAAGGCGTGTTGTTACGGAACGGCATGACGGTGAGGCCGGCCGGTCCTTCCGGACGCTCGGTCGCGAGGTAGCGCGGATAGATGGTCTTACGCCGTGCGTCCGGCGGCAACGTCGTTTCGCTGCCGACGATGCTGATGAAGATGCGCTCCTGCGCCTTGATCTCGTCGAGCGGCGTATCCGCGCTCATGCGCGGCGGTTCGATCGCCGGATCGGGCGGCGTCAGCGATGGCCACAGGAAGGCAAGATCGAGCCGCTCTTGCGTGCCGGGCCTGCGTTGCACCGCGACGCGGATCGCGGCCGGCGGGACGTTGAACGTGACGCCCGCAACCGTGACCGGAATGGCCGGCGCATCGAGCGTCACCGGCGGGCCGGGCCAGCGCGGCCATAGCACATAGCCGACATAGCTCGACGCACCGATTGCGAGCACCAGCAACAGCAGCGGCCACAGCAGCAGGCGCGCCTTGCGCCGCTTGGGGAGAGGTCGAATGCCGGGGCGGCCGGCGGTATGCGCCATCGTCATGCTGCTGCTCATGCTTTCGAATCGACGCGAGTATGCCACGCGGCTTACATCGCTCAGTCTTGGTTAATCCCAGACGCGTTAACGATTAATTAAGGATGTCCTGGCGCGTCGTGAAACGCGCTGTCATCTATCGGCTTCGGATGCCGCCAGGCGTCCGAACGAAGTCGCCGCTTCGCGCCCCGGAGGCGCCAACGCCATCCGGGGTAGCGGCTGCCCGATGTGATCAGCGTGGACCCATGTCGCCGGAATCCATTCAGTCGTTTCTCGAAATGGCGATCGGCTTTGCGGTCGCAGGCCTGCTGGCCACTGGCTATCAGGCGATCACGCGGCGGCCCGTGACATTCAAGTTATTGCAGCGCGGTCCACGGCCCTCGGCCTTCGCGGCGGTGCCGATCCTGGTCTTCGCCGCGCCATTCGTGATCATGCGCACCACGCTGCGGCTGCGCCACCGCTTCGCTTATCGGCGCTTCGAGGCTGTGATGATCGCGGGCGTCGTCGCCGGATTCTGGAGCCTGATGTCCGGCACCATCGTCGTCATGGCGCTCACGACGCTGCTCTGATCGTCTCGCCAATCCCGTGCTTTCGTGGCAGGTTCGCGCCGCTGAGAGCCTTTTCGGTTTTGATGGAATCAAAGCCGGGCTCTAGCTTTTTGTTTTGACGCGTTTTCTTCACGCGAACCGGTGTCCACTTCGCTCGAAAACGCTATGGAAGCGAGGCGCGAATGGCACTTTACGAACTCGGCGGACACAAGCCGGAATTGCCGGCCGACGGGAGCACGTGGGTGGCCGACACGGCGGACGTGATCGGGCGCGTGCGCATGCATGCCGACACCAGCATCTGGTTCGGCGCAGTGTTGCGTGGCGACAATGAATGGATCGAGCTCGGTCCACGCTCCCAGATCCAGGACAATGCGACGCTGCATACCGATCCCGGATTTCCGCTGACCATCGGCGCGGATTGCGTGATCGGCCACAACGTCATTCTTCATGGCTGCAGCATCGGCGACAACACGCTGATCGGCATGGGCGCGATCCTGATGAACGGGTCGAAGGTCGGGAAGAATTGCATTGTCGGCGCCGGCGCGTTGATCGCCGAAGGGAAGGAATTTCCCGACAATTCGCTGATCGTCGGCGCGCCGGCGCGGGTGATCCGCTCCACCGATCAGAAAGCCGTCGACTTCATTCGCTTCGGCTCCGACATCTACGTCCAGCGCTCCAGGCTCTACAAGAAAACGCTGAAGCGGATCGACTGAGCCGCCATGGCGCGCTCAGCTCCGTCGATGAGCCGGCAGGACTGGGGGTTGCTGGTCCTGCTCTCGATCCTGTGGGGCGGTTCGTTCTTCTTCATCGCGGTGGCGGTGCGGGAATTGCCGCCGCTCACCGTCGTGCTGATCCGCATCGTGCTCGCCGCCGCGATGCTGTTGCCGGTGATGTGGGCGCGCGGGCTGCGCCTGCCACATAGCGTGCGCGGTTGGATGCCGTTCTTCATCATGGGCATGCTCAACAACGTCATTCCATTCTCGTTGATCGTGAGCGGGCAGACCATGATCCCGAGCGGCCTCGCGTCGGTGGTCAACGCGACCACGCCGCTGTTCACGGTGCTGGTGCTCGGCGCGGTCGGTGACGAGGCGCTGACCTTGCGCCGATTGGCCGGCGTGCTGGTGGGATTGGCCGGTGTCGTGATCCTGAGCTTCGACGCGGCGTCACTGACGCAGAGCCAGGCGCTCGGGGTGATGCTCGGCGTCGGTGGTGCCTTTACCTACGGCGTCTCGGCCTGGTGGGGCCGCCGCCGTCTCGCCGGCGTGCCGCCGCTGACCGCGGCAACCGGCCAGTTGATCTGCTCGAGCATCGTCATGGCTGCGATTGCGCCGGTGGCCGAGCATCCATGGACCTGGCCGATGCCAGGCATCGCCACCTGGCTGTCGCTGATAGGGCTCGCCGCGCTGTCGACCGCAGCCGCCTATATCGTGTTCTTCAACCTTCTGGCGCGTGCCGGCGCCGGCAACGTGATGCTGGTGACGCTGCTCAATCCGGTGACGGCGATCCTGCTGGGAACCATCGTGCTCGGCGAGGCGCTTGCGCTGCGTGAGATTCTCGGCGCGCTGGTGATCGCGAGTGCGCTGCTGATCGTCGATGGACGATGTCTCGCCTGGTTCAAACGCGCGAGTTGAGGCCGCCCCAAAAAGGGTGCGGCCGGCCTTGGGGGAGGCCGGCCGCGCGTGTACCCGGTCGGGGACGGGGAGGGTGGGGACGTGACCGGATACACGTAGAGGCTCGCGGCTGTGCGGACCTAGCGAGAACTGGCGGTGGCCGTTGCCGGCCGTGGATCACCGAGCGCCACCCAGACGTTCGGATCCGATTGTGATTGGCGTTTAACGTAGCGATAGCCGGTCTGCGACCAGAGCAGGATCTCTTCGGCCTGGTTGTCGAGAATGAATTCGCCCTTGCTGGTCTTGACGGTCAGCACTGCGTGGCCATCGCCCTTGGTGTCCCGCACCACGGTGATCAGCAGCGCCTCGCGCGGCCAACCGGCCTGGATCAGCATGCGGCGCTTGAGCAGGACATAGTCTTCGCAATCGCCGACGCCGTCGTCCGGATAGGACCATTTCTCGACCACGCCCCAATGCTCCTGATCGGTCATCGGCTTGATCGTGTCGTTGACCCATTGATTGACGCTGACCAGATCCTTCCAGGCCTTCGCGGTGAGAACGACATCGCGCGGCGCCGAACGTCCCGGCGCGCAGTCTGCTTTGTTGTCGTTGCAGAAGTCGATCCAGCCGATCGGCGCCCGCGCCTCGGCTCCGATCGAGACGAAGAGTGGCCGCTCTGCGGCCATCGCCGCCGTCGCCATGATGATTGCGGCAAACGCCGCGGCACCGGTCCATCTGCTCCGGTACGTTGCCCCCGTAAGCCTTTGCATTGTTGTCGCCCCTGTCGTCCCGTTTTGACGAGCCAACATTTGCCACAAAGGCTTTGAACTGCCGCTAAGTAGAGCAAGTAGTTTTGAGGAGAACCAAAGTCAATTCAGAGACGAATACTATGATTATTTGAGATGTATTCGATTAAAATCCAAGCAATTCAAATTTGCTTCAAATTGTATGCTTCGTGCGAGAAACCCTGCAGATAAAGGCCCGGATGCGCCGCGCGCATCGCAAAAGAGCGCCGCGAAATGCGGCGCTCTTGCAGGATTGGATCGGGCTGTAGGTTAGAAAACAGCGGCAGAGGCGCGCGGGCGCGCCCTGCGCGTTTACTCGCTGGTCATGCTGTCTTCGAGGAAGTCCGGATGCTGCAATCGCGTGAACTCGATCGCGATGCCTTCTTCGATGTGACGCACCACGCGTCCGGTGACCTTGCCGATCGAGATCAGGGCGCCGACGTCGGGGCGCTGATCGGTGGCGATCGCGGCGCCGGACAGCGACATGTCGATGATGCGGCAGGCGACGTTGACGCCGTTCGGCAGGATGAGCCGCGCGCCGGCCTTCTTCGGTATGATACGGTCGTGGCGGCGATCTTCGGGAAGATCGAGGATCTGGCGATTGGCGAGCCAGGTCAGCTGGGCCGCGAGCTTGTCGCGCTTGCGCGGCGTCGCGGCGATGGTCATCGCGAAACCGTTCTCGATCTGACGCGCGATCACGCCTTCGAGACGGCCGAGATGATCAACATAGGCAATCACGCGTTCTCCGGTCGCGCCTGCGACGGGAGCGATCACCGCCATGCCGCCGGGCGACATGTTGATCACCTGGCAAGGGAATTCACGCCGATCCGCGAGCATGTAGCGGCCGAGGAGATTGACCTTCACACGTTGATGGCGCCGCCGCTCTTGGGCGAGGGGCAGGATCACCGGTGCCTTCTGCGCGAGCGCCATGCGGATCGTTTCTTCTGGAGGTTGCGAAATCCAGCTTACCCTGTGGGCGCATTGTTAATGCCGCGTTAGTCGATGTGCGGCGGTTCGGCGCGACACAAGACGATCTATGGCGGAATTCTAGGCCTTGCTCTCGCCGCCCTTTGTCGGCGCGAGTGCGCCCACCGGTAGAGATCGCCGATCGACCCCGGAGCGCCGATTGCCCGACCGGCGTTCGCCGGTCGTCTGCCGTTCCAGTTCGGTACGCGTGTCTTGGCCGCTACGCCGGTCTTCCCCGGAACGCCGTCCGGCACTCGCTTGCCGCTGGTCGTCGTGCATGGCTGCATCTCCGAATGCGGTAATATGCCCCAGGGTAGTGAATGGGCAGTTAAGCAACCGGGGTACGTGCAGCCGCCGTCAGGGCCGGGGATTCCGGCGCGCCGCGATCACCTGATCGGCGGCGGCGACACCGGTGTGCCAGGCGCCATGGGCGGTCGAGAAGTCATGGGCGGAGCACGCCTCGCCGGCGAAATACAGGCGGCCGTCGACCGGCGCTGCCAGGATCGCCCTGCAATCCGCGCCGCGGGGGAGCGCGCAGGAATATGACCCGCGTGCAAACGGATCGATGCCCCAGCGATGGAGCTGCAGCGGCTTGACCCGGTGGCGGAAATCGCCGCCCAGAAGCCCGACCAGTTCGGACACGGCGAAATCGAAAAACGCGCCGTCGTCCTGCGCTTCCAGTTCGGCCGCGAGCCGTCCGCCGAAATAGGTCTCGATCTGCGGCCGTCCGAACGGGCGCATGTGGTAGGTCGCCGTGGCGGCGCGGTCGGTGTGGCCGAACAGGCGACTATCCGTTTCAAATTCGTCCGCGTGCTCGAGCGACAGGAACAGCTTGTCGGCAAGCCCGAGCGGCAGCATCGCCGCTGCCGCCGTTTTCTCCGGCAAGGCCGGCGTGAAGGCGACGCTTGCTTCGGCGAGGATCGTGCTGGGCAACGTGACGATGACTTGATCGGCGACGATCATGCCCTGCGTTGTTTCGATCCGCACGCGCGTCCCGCGATGGTCGATCGCCCGTACGGGGCAATCGAGCGCGAACGGCAGATCCTTTCCATGCGACGCGATGACCGTGCCGTAACCCTCGATCACACGCCAGTTCACGCCGTTGTCGTCATAGCGGTCCAGATCCTTGGCCGAGACCCGGTCGGTCTCCGCACCACAGATATAAGTGCTGGCCGCATCGATGAGACCATTCCAGCGCTCGCCAGGTTCGAGGAACGCCGCCGTCGGCACATCGTGCTCCATTGTCGCGACCGCTTCCATGCGGTCGTAAAACGCCGACATCGCGGCGCGGAATTCGCGCTGCTCGGATAATGGGAAGCCGATTGGTATCGCGGGACGCTGCCAAGGCGGCGTCGTCCTGTCGATCGCGCGGCTTTGTTGTTCGGCGACAAGGGTCCAGGGATTACGGTCGGCGGAATGCAGCCAGCCGCAGCCGAGGTCCAGCGCG
>CANKHJ010000159.1 GCA_947481635.1 Bradyrhizobiaceae bacterium | reverse complement strand
CACGCGACCCAGGACGGATTTGCCAGCAATGAAGAACTGGAAGAGTTTCTAACACGAGCCTTTGCGAGCGGGCGGCGGACGCAGGGCACATTCCGGGGGCGTGGCCAGGATGTCAGCTATGTGCTTCCAGTTGCCTTCCTTGACGTTGTCAATGGCGCCGCGCGAACGATCACGCTGCCGGAAGGCAAGGGAAATCCCTGACCGCGCGCCGCCTGCGCTGCGTGCGTCGGTTTGATTCATCTCAAGAGCCGGTCGTCGCCTCGCGCGCATGGTGGAATGACAAGGGCTCACCAGCGGGAGAAAAACTCATGGCTATCGCGGAGCATTCGAGGGCAGACGTTCCGGTCTTGACCAGGCAGCCGCGCTGGATTGCCAACCATTGGGGGTTGTTGCTCGCTGCCGCGGCGCTCGCCGTGGTTCTGTTGCTGCCGACGCCGGCGGGCCTACCCGTGGCCGGGCATCGCATGCTGGCGATCCTGGTCTTTGCCGTCATCGTCTGGATGACGGAGGCGGTGGACTATGCCGTATCCGCGATCGTGATCGCCGTGCTGATGGCTTTTCTGCTGGGGCTTTCTCCTAACCCCGCGAATCCGAGTGTGCTGATGGGGACCGGGGCGGGCCTCACGCTCGCCTTCAGCGGTTTCGCCAATACTGCGCTGGTGCTGGTTGCATCGGCGCTGTTTCTTGCTGCGGCCATGACAGCGACCGGCCTCGACAAGCGCATCGCACTCGCCATTCTGTCGCGTGTCGGAACCGAGACGCGGCATGTGGTGGTCGGAACGATCCTGGTTGGTTTCGTCATCGCGTTCCTGGTGCCGTCGACCACGGCGCGCGTCGCTTGCCTGGTCCCGATCACGCTCGGCATCATCGCGGCCTTCGGTGTCAACCGGAACGGCGCCTTTGCCAGCATGCTGATGATCACCACGGTTCAGACCGCAAGTATCTGGAACGTCGGCATAAAAACCGCGGCGGCGCAGAACATGGTCGCGATCGGTTTCATCGAGAAGGCGTTTGGCAAAACGATTACCTGGCTGGAGTGGCTCGTGGCCGCCGGTCCGTTTTCCATCCTAATGTCGATCGCACTTTACTTCGTGATGACACGCATGATGCCGCCCGAGTTGACGGAAATTTCCGGCGGCCGCGCGGGAATCCGTAAGGCGCTTGCTGATCTCGGACCGATGAAGGGTGCAGAGAAAAAGCTGCTCGCGATTTCGCTGACGCTGCTGGCATTCTGGGCGACCGAAGGGGTGTTCCACAAATTCGACACCAGTACGACGACGATAACCGCCGTTGCGCTGATGTTTCTTCCCGGAATCGGAATCATGACCTGGAAAGAGGCCCAGCCGAAAATCCCGTGGGGCACGGTTATCCTGTTCGGTATCGGCATCAGTTTGGGAACGGCGTTGCTTCAGACTAAAGGCGCCGTCTGGCTCGCGGATATCGTCGTTGTGGAATTCGGGCTCAAGTATGCCACCGCGATGTTCATCCTTGGCGTTCTCACCCTGTTTCTGGTTGTGGTCCATCTCGGCTTTGCCAGCGCTACCGCGCTCGCTTCGGCTATGATCCCGATCATCATCGCGGTGCTCCAGGGCGTCGCTACGCCCGGCATCAACGTGGTCGGCCTGACGATGCTGCTGCAATTTGTCGTCAGCTTTGGCTTCATCCTGGTGGTGAACGCGCCCCAGAACATGGTCGCCTACGGCACCGAGACCTTCCAGGCGCGCGACTTCGTGCGCACCGGATTGGTGCTGACGGTGATCGCCTGTGCGCTCGTCATGGTACTTGGCGCCACCTACTGGCGCTGGCTCGGCTATGTCTGACTACATCACACGTGGATGGTCTTCATCTGGCCGTCGGGATAACGCGAACCCGCGGCCGCGCCGGCCGGGATCGCCTGCGACAGACGCTCCACCTCGGCCTGGGTCAGCTTCACGTTCAGCGCCGCCAGATTCTCGTCGAGCCGCTCCTTCCGCTTGGTCCCGGGGATCGGCACGATGTCGTCGCCCTGCGCCAGCAGCCAGGCGAGCGAGACTTGCGCCGCGGTGCAGCCCTTGTCCTTCGCCATCTGCTCGACCGCGGACGCGAGATCGAGGTTGCGCGAGAAATTCTCCGCTTTGAAACGCGGATGGTCGGCGCGGCGGTCATTCGCGACGTCGGCGACCGACTTCAGGGTGCCGGTGAGGAATGAGCGCCCGAGCGGAGCATAGGCGACGAAGCCGATGCCGAGCGCGCGCGTGACTTTGATCGCCTCTTCCGCATCGGTGCGATAGAGCAGCGAATACTCGCTCTCGACCGCCGCGATCGGATGGACCTTGTGGGCGCGGCGGATCGTGTCGGGATGCGCCTCGGAGAGGCCGAGGTAACGGACCTTGCCCTGTTCGACCAGGCGCGCCATCGCGCCGACCGTGTCTTCGATCGGCACATTCTTGTCTACGCGGTGCTGGAAATAGAGATCGATCACATCGATGCCGAGCCGCTTCAGGCTTGCCTCGCAGGCCTCCTGCACATAGTCCGGCCGGCCGTCGACGCCGTTGCCGGTGGGCGTGCGGATCTGACCGAACTTGGTCGCCAGGATCACCTCGTCGCGGCGGCCCTTGATCGCCTTGCCGACCAGCGTCTCGTTCTGGCCCCAGCCATACATGTCGGCGCTGTCGAGGAAATTCGCGCCGCGATCGAGCGCATAGCGAATGAAATCGATCGATGTGTCGTCGTCGGCGGTGCCGTAGATGCCGGACAGCGACATCAATCCGACGCCAATTGCAGGGACGTCCAATCCGCCCAGACGGCGCTTCTCGATTGCCAACTTTGCCATGATACCTCTGCCCTGAATGACTTGTCTTGAAAATGAAGCTGCTATTCAGCAGCGGCGCGGTTGGCGTATTCGACCGCTGCGCGGCGGATCGCATCCGCCAGTGTCGCCGGGTCCTGCGCGCCCGACACCGCAAGCACGCCGCCGAGGATGAAGGTCGGCACGCCGTCGATGCCGGCATTCTTGGCCTGGTCGGCCGCGGCGGTGACGCGATCGACATCGACGTCGCTGGCCAGCAATTCGCGCACGCGATCTCCGTCGAGGCCTGCCTCGACGGCGGCTTTGACCAGAACTTCGCGGTCGGTGAGGTCGCCGCCTTCGGAGAAATACAGCTCCATCAGGCGCTGCTTCATCTTGGCCGGATCGCCGCCGTCCTTCGCCCACAGGATCAGCCGATGGGCGTCGATCGTGTTCGGCTGGCGCGCATCGAGCTCAAGCGCATAAGTCAGGCCCTCGCTCGCGGCGGCGGCCTGGACCCGTCCGGCTATGCCCTTGTAGCGCTCGACCGAACCGAACTTGGTGGTGAGGTAGTCGGCGCGGCTCATGCCCTCGCGCGGGACCCAGGGATTGAGGAAATAGGGGTGGTAGCGCACCTCGACCGGAATGTCCGGGACCATTGCGATGGCTTTTTCCAGGCGGCTTTTGCCGATGAAGCACCAGGGGCAGACCACGTCCGAGATGACGTCGATCGGAAGCCTTGAGGATTGCGATGCGGGCTGAGTCATGGCGGGCTCCATGGGGCGGCGGGCGGGTGCCACCTCACATAAGCCCAGCGCTATTGCGCGGCAACCTTCGGAAAGGCGGAAATCCGCGCCATCATCGAATAGAGATTGTCCTTGGGCTTGAGCGTTGCCAGCGTCACCGTGGGCGACAGGGTGCGCCGGTCCTGCTCCGGCGTGATCATGGTCTGCCGGATGGTGTTGGCGAGGCGCCGTGCGACCACATGCGCAGCGCGCAGGTCGGTCTCGGTGAAGGCGATCAGCACCGAGCCGTCATCGTCGCGGCAGGCGACATCGACGTCGCGGACCAGGCGGCTGAGCAGCCGCGCGGCATCGAGGCTGGTGCGGCGGTCCGGCTGGCTCTCGAAGGCGATGCGCGCCACGGAGAGCGCGCTGCCACGTTCGGTCGCATCGGCGGCCGCGTGTTCGAGATCGCGCCAGAACGCTGTCGGCTCCATCAAGCCGGTCGTGGGATCGACCAGACCCTTGGAATCGAGTGTCTTGAGCATGCGCTTGAGCCGGCCTTCGAGGGCCTGCAGGCGCAGGAACGGCAGCAGGCGGTCGACCAGGCGGCGGGCATCGCTCTCGACCCGGATCAGGTTTGGCAAACGGTCCGTCATGCCGTCATCGACGGCGCCGCCGAGCACGGCGACGGGCAGGTCGCGGAAACCGGCATCCTCGGCGACCGCAATCAGCAGCGCATTGACCATGCGCGCGCTGAAGCCATCGCCGATCACGATGCCGTCGATATCACGCGTGCCGAGGCAGCGGGCGGCGGCTTCGATGCTGAGCGAGCCGACAACGCCGACGCGCTCGCCGATCGCGACCGAAAGCTCCGGATAGGCGCGTCCGCGTCCGACGCAGAGCACGGTGGCTTCGTCGAGCAGATCGTCGCTGAGGATGGCCGGCGCGAACGTCGTCGGCATGTTGGCCGCGAGCGCGCGGCGGATCGCCGTGGCGTGGAGGGTGCGCACGCGCAGCGCCGAGCGCACGCGTGCGACCAGGCGGCTGACCGGCTCGTCGACGTCGACCGGGAGGGCGCCGAGCAGTGGCGCGCCGCCGTCCTCGGTCACGCGCGCGATGATCGGCATGAATGGTCCGCCGACCGCCTCGATGGCGCGGGCGAGCCCATTGAGATGGCGAACCTCCGGCGAGTGATCAGGGTCTGCAATGGCAAGGGCGGCGGGACCGATCTCGGCGATCGCATCGGGGGCACTGCGCCAGCTTGCTTCCACGATGGGGAAGGCACCGGCCTTGCCGAGAATTTCGATCAGGTCGCCCGCCGAGTGTTCGGCGATCACAACCATCGGGCCAAGCAGTGCCATGGGATTTCGCGGGGCTCACGCAGGACAATCGCAGCACGTTAACTGATCGCTGTTAACGGCCCGTCAATGCTCGCGGCGCTTCAACCAAAAACTCAGCCGGTTTTTCGGCGTGGCTGGAATGCGACGCTAATCAATGGATTGATTCCGGTTTCTTCCAGTTCCTGTTGAACTGCAGCGGCGTCCGGCGCGGCTCCGGCCAGCCGGTGGCCGGCCAGTGCATCGGGCAGCGCGGCGATGGTGGCGAGCGAGTCTGCCTTGCTCACAATGTCCTGGAGAGCCAGCGCCGCGAAGCGGTAGCCGCCGACGTGAACCAGCCCAGGCGGCGGACCGGTGACCGTCAGTTCCTCCGAGGCTGCATCGCGCCGGGAGGTGTAGCCGGTGTTGACGAAGCCATCGGCCGCGGCCTCGATGTGGGGTAGCGGCAGGTTCTCGGAGCCCGGCGGAAATGGGTGCCGCGGCACCATCGGGCCGCGCAGCGCGATCGTGCCGGCCCCGGTCTGTTTCGCCTCGGTGCCCTCAGGGATGGTCCTGACCGGCTTGCCGTCGGCGGTCCGGCGGGCGGCGACGAAGCCGGTCTCTCCGAAACTGCGGATGTCGGCGAGGAGGCAGGATTGCGAGCGCCATGGCGGCGCGTGTTGCTGCCGCTCGGGCGAACGCCATAGCGCCAGCATGGATTCGACACGCGACGGGAGCCCGGCCTCGGCCAGCATGGCGGCCATCGCACCGGGGACCACGACCGTGTCGCAGGCCTCCACGTCGATCTGATCCGCGAACACCGCGGCATCGTAGGGATGATGCAGATGCAGCCGGCCACCGGTGATCAGCCACGGCACCAGTCCGGTCGCGATCCCGGCGAAAGAGCCGCTCATGATGCTGGTGAGGATCGCCGCTTCCGCACCGATCGCACCGGCGCGGATCGCGGCGATGCCGCCGGCGATCAACTCGGCATGGCTGCGTGCGACCGGAACCAGGCCGTCCGGCGCGACATCCCAGGTCACCGCTGCGACATGCTCGCCGCGGTCATAGGGTGCCTCGGCCGGGACCGCGTCGGCGCTGCTCTCGTCGAGCGCGATCATGCCGTCGGGAAGCGCTGCGCCGAAGCCGAGCACATGCTTGATCGGAAACACATCCGCCGCGATCGCCATGGCCAAAGCCGCGTGATCGGTCGTGCCGGCGCGTGTCGCGGCGATCATCGCCTTGACGCTGAGGCGGCGCAACGCATTGGCGGCATCGGCGCGCCGCCATAGCAGCGGCAACGGCACGGCGATCAGCCCGGCGCGGCCGATCGCGAGCAGGGCCAGCATGCTCTCGACCGTATTCGGCATCTGTAGCCCGACCAGATCGTCGACTTGCAGTCCGAGCGCGCGCAGTTGAGCGGCCATCGCCGCAATGGCGTGGTCGGCCTGCGCGTAGCTGAGGCGGCGTGGAGTGCCGCCGGTGACATCGGCACGGTTCGGCGGATCGATCAGTGCCAGCGCCTCGGGACGTTTCGCGGCCGCACGCCGGAATAGCGCGTCGAGCGTCGGGCTCACCGGCTCCGGTTCTGCCTCGCGGCTATTGCGGCCAAGGATCACGGCACGCGCCACCAGGTTTCCGGCAGATAGCCGGACAGCGCGGTCCGGGCCGGGTGACCGATAGTGGACCAGCGCGCCACCCATTGGTCGGGCAAATAGAACAGCGGAAGGACATAGAATCCGGAAAGCAGCACGCGGTCGAGCGCGCGCACGGCCGAGACGAATTCTCCGCGTTCGCGCGCGTTGAGCATCGCCGCGATCGCCGCATCCACAGCCGGGCTCTTCACGCCCATGTAATTGCGCGTACCGTCCTGCTCCGCCGCGGCCGAGCCCCAATAGAACGACTGCTCGTTGCCGGGGGAAAGCGACTGATCCCAGCGGTTCTGGATCATGTCGAAATCGAAGGTGAGGCGGCGGCGGTCGAACTGCACTGCATCGACGGAGCGGATACGCAGCGTGATGCCGGCCCGACGCAATGCACGGGTGAACATCGAGGCCAGCCGTTCCTCGTCGCGCGTGGTCACCATCAGTTCGAAGGTGAAGGGTTTACCGCTCGCGCGCTCGACCATGTCCTGGCCGCGCAATTCATAGCCCGCGGCATTGAACAGCGCGAGCGCGCGTCGCAGCGTCTCGCGGTCGCGGCCCGACCCATCGGTGACGGACGGCGACCAGGTGCCCGCGAGCATGTCGGCGCGGACCGCATCGGCATACGGCGCGAGCAGCGCGCGCTCGCGCGCATCGGCCGGATGTCCATGCGAGGACAATTCGGAATCCTCGAAATAGCTTTTGATGCGCTTGTAGCGGTCAAAGAACAGGCTGTGGTTGATCGATTCGAAATCGAACAGCGTCGTGATCGCCTCGCGGACCCGGACATCGGTGAAGACCGGCCGGCGCGTGTTGAACACGAAACCGAGCATTCCTTTCGGCAGGCCGTTGGCGAACGCCTCCTTGATCACCCGGCCGTCACGCAAGGCGGGAAAGTCATAGGCCGTTTCCCATCGGCCGGGATCGGTTTCGGCGCGCACGTCATAGAGGCCCTTCTTGAATGCCTCAAGATGTGCATTGGCTTCGCGATAGAAATCGAATCGCACCTCCTCGAAATTCCAGAAGCCGCGGTTCACCGCCAGATCGCGGCCCCAATAGTCCGGATTGCGCTTGAGCGAGACGCTATGGCCAGGGTTCACTTCGCCGACGGTATAAGGGCCGCTCCCGATCATCGGCGCGAATGAGGTCTCCTCGAATTTATCAACGTCGATCGCGTGTTTCGGCAGGACCGGCATCAGCGCGAGGATCAGCGGCAATTCCCGGTCGTCGGCGCCGGTGAGGTCGAAGCGCACCTTGAGATCGTCGAGGGCCTGCGCCTTGGCGACTTTCGAATAATAGGCGCGGTGATTGGGACGGCCCTTGTCGCGCAGAATCCGCCACGAGAACAGCACGTCATCCGCGGTCACGGGCTTGCCGTCGGAAAAGCGCGCGGCGGGATCGATCGCGAAAGTGACGAAACTGCGCGTATCGTCGGTCTCGACGGTCTTCGCGAGCAGTCCGTAGAGCGTGAAGGGCTCGTCATAGCCGCGCGTCATCAGGCTCTCGACCACGTAGCCGCGCATCGCGGGGAGGGCGAGCCCTTTCACGATAAAAGGATTGAGGCTGTCGAAGGTGCCGAGCACGCCCTGCACCAGACGGCCGCCGGTCGGTGCGGCGGCATCCACATAGGGAAAATGGGCAAAGCCCGCGGCCAGCGCCGGTTCGCCATGCATCGCGATCGCATGGCGTGGCTCGGCATTGGCGCACGACATTGCTGCGGCAATTATCGCCCAGACTATCGCGCTCGTCAGGCGCATCACGTGCGCGTTCCTTCTCACCGGGACTCCGAGGGTAGCATCAGGTGCACCTTGGGCCTTTCGGCCGACGCCCGAGCGGGCTATGACAGCGACGTTATCCACTGTCATTGCGGCCACCGGTTGGCTTTATTGGCAGCGGATTATTCGCTATTCATGGGATCGAATCGCGCAAGCGTCCCGGTCTGGGCGTCACGCTGTTGCCGTATTTGGTGCTGACACAACCACTTGGTGGGGACCATTAGCGTCCGGCCACGGCTGCGAAAGCGGCAAGGATTTAGAGGAAAAAACCGAATGTTTGATCGGATCGCGTCCGCGCAGGGCCTTCCCCGTGCACGTCTCATGGGGTTGGTGTCGGTGACCACTCTCGGGGTCGCCCTGGCGCTGGGAAATGTCGCGATGGCTCAGACGCCTCCGCCGGCAGCAGCGCCTGCAGCCCCGAAGGCTCCGGCCGCTCCGAAGGCTGCCCCGAAGGCCCCGGCCGCGGCTCCCAAGGGCGCCGCGCCTGCTCCACAGCAGCAGCAACAACAGCAGCCGCAGGCCGCCCAGGCGGCGCCGGAAATGCCGACTTTCATCTACTCGCCCTGGACCAAGTTCTGCCTCAAGGGCCAGGACGCCAACGCCAAGCAGGTCTGTTTCACCGGGCGCGACGGCCGTGTCGAGACCGGCATGCCGGTGGTCGCCGCCGTGATCATCGAGCCGGAAGGCGACCCGAAGAAGATCCTGCGTGTCACTGTTCCGCTCGGCATGTCGCTGGTGCCGGGCACCCGCGTGATCGTCGACCAGGGGCAGCCGATGTCGAACCCTTACGTGATCTGCTTCGCCAATGGCTGCATGGCCGATTATGAGGCCAATGCCGATCTCGTCGCCCGGATGAAGAAGGGCGCGACGCTGTATGTGCAGGCAATCAATCAGGGCAATGTCGGCATGAGCTTCCCGGTGCCGCTCGCTGATTTCGGTACCGCCTATGACGGTCCGCCGACCGATCCGAAGGTCTTCGAAGAGCAGCAGAAGAAGCTGCAGGACGAGTTGCAGAAACGCGCGGAAGAAGCGCGCAAGAACCTCCAGGCCCAGCCCGGTCAGCCCGGCGCTCCGAAGTAACAATCTGAACGATCGGAATATTTGCGGCGCCTTCGGGCGCCGCTTTCGTTTCAATCCGCATTCTCGGACGCGGCAACCGATGAACACAGCGCTGCGGCGCGCGCTCGTGGATGCTTGCAGGACATTCCTGCCTTTGCTGCAACCTCAATCAATTTGAAACGACGGCGCGGGAAGCACGCTTTGTGCGCAGCGGGCCGTTTAATTCATCAGATAGCCGCGAGGCCGGTAGTCGCCCTTGGAATCGCGGACGAAGACCTCTTTCACCTGCGGATGGCGCACCGGCTTGCCGGTCTCGTCCGGAAGCAGGTTCTGCTCCGAGACATAGGCGACGTATTCGGTCTCTGCGTTCTCGGCAAACAGATGATAGAACGGCTGGTCCTTGCGCGGACGCACCTCGGCCGGAATGGACTCATACCACTCGTCGGTATTGTCGAATTCCGGATCGATGTCGAAGATCACGCCCCGGAACGGAAAGATCCGGTGGCGCACGACCTGTCCGAGCTTGTATTTGGCCTGCTTGGTCTTGTTCATGTCGGGGTGAGAGATATGCGAAACTCGTGCCGGACGCCAGGGGAGGGGCCGCCGCGCAGCGATTGACCGCGCCGGAACCGCTGGTTACCCACCAAGGACGTCCACGGGCTGTCCATGATCGAAGTCCTCAACCTGGCGCTGCCATTCTTCGGCCTGATCTTCCTCGGCCTGGCTTGCGGCAAATTCAAGTCGATCCCGGAGAGCGGCCTCGCCTGGATGAACTTCTTCATCATCTACGTGGCGCTGCCGGCACTGTTTTACCGGATCCTGGCGACCACGCCGCTCGACCAGCTGCGCCAGGTCGGCTTCATCGCGGCGACCGTGTTCGCATCCTTCACCGCCTTCGCCATTGCCTTCGCGATCGGCCTCCTCGTCAGCAAGGGTGGCATCGCGCAGGCGACCATCGCTGGCCTCGCCGGCGGCTACGGCAATGTCGGCTATATGGGGCCCGGTCTTGCGCTGTCGACGTTGGGGCAGGAGGCGGCGGCGCCGATCGCGCTGATCTTCTGTTTCGACACGCTGTTGTGGTTCTCGCTGGTGCCGCTGCTGATGGAGATCGCCGGCACCGAGCGCAAGACCATTCCGCGTGCGGTGTTCGACGTCGTCAAAAGCACCGTGCTGCATCCGTTCCTGATTGCGTCGGCGCTCGGTGTCCTGTCTGCGGCATATCATTTCGAGCCGCCGGTCGCGCTCGACCGGCTGCTCGGTTTCCTGCAGAACGCCGCCGCGCCATGCGCGTTGTTCACGCTCGGCGTGACGGTCGCGTTGCGGCCACTCGAGAAGATGCCATGGGAATTGCCGCTGATCGCGCCAGTGAAGCTGCTGCTGCATCCGGTCCTGACGCTGCTGATGCTGTCGCTGTTCGGGCCGTTCGCCGAATCCTGGGTCTATGCGGCGGTGTTGATGGCGGCGCTGCCGCCGGCGCTCAATGTGTTCGTGTTCGCGCGGCATTATGATGCCTGGGTGGCGCAGGCCTCGGGCGCGGTGCTGTTCGGCACCATTGCATCCGTCGTAACGCTGACCTCGGTGATGTGGCTGGTGCGCATGCAGATGATCCCGTTGTCGCTGTTTCAATAATCTTTTGGGCACCTCGAATAATTGCGCCCTGGTCATTGGCCGTTAAATCAGATTCAAGGATCGCACGCGATTTGGCAGCGGAGGCGTTCGATGGGTCAGTTCGGTTTCTTCGATGCGGACAATCGGCTTGATGCGCTGTCGGCGAAGGGCGAT
>CANKHJ010000158.1 GCA_947481635.1 Bradyrhizobiaceae bacterium | reverse complement strand
AGCCGGGTGTTATGCGAACCAACCCGGGTCGAGCCGGACAAAACGAGGATTTTCGGGAGGGACATGGGCGCTCCGGCAAAGTGTCGTTGCCGGGCTTGCAGCCAACGGAAGCAGACTGCGTTACGGCCTGCCCAGCAATCCAGCTATCTTGAGAAGGAGATGGCCGCGCGGGTCAAGTCCACGACAGCCGCTGCGCTCAATCCTTCCGATACACCCAGACCCGTGCCGGCGGGATGTTCATCCACACGCGGTCGGAGGGCTCGGCGGAGGTGCCGTCAAAGCCCCGCGGGATTGGCGGAATGGCGGCATAGGTGAATTGGATGAACGGCGCGCCCGGCGCCATGACCGTGAACGCCTCGCGCAGCAGCCGCAGGCGCGTCTTCAGCGGTTTGGTGAACAGCGGCAGGCCCGACACCATCGCGGCGGCCGGCAGGGCCAGTTCGTCGCCCAGCAGCTTGCGCAGCGCATAGGCGTCGCCCTGCAAGACCCGGGCTTCCGGGTAGCGATTGCGCAGCAAACGGCAGAAGGTCGGATCGAACTCGACCAGCACCAAACGATCGGGCTTCACGCCGTGATTGACCAGGGCCTCGGTGATCGGCCCGGTGCCGGGACCAAGCTCGACCACCGGTCCGGTGGAATTCGGGTCGACATAGCTCGCCATCATCCGCGCGAGCTGCCTGCTGGATGGCGTTACGGCCCCAATCGACAGGGGCTTTTCGATCCAGGACCGGATGAACCGCACCTCGTCGTCGAGACGGATTCCCTTTTTAGCCTCGAACAGGCGGATTTGCTTCTCGATCTTTGACTGGAGAGCTTGGAGGGCCATCGCTTTAGGACGCGACCGGTTCATAGCGGATTTATGTCATGGCGGTGACAGAACGCCAACGGGAAGGGATTATTAGGCCGACCCGGCCCGGCCTGCAATGCCATCAAGGAATTCTTTCACTCGGCCGAAGAAGCCGGTGGCCTCGGGCTGGGTATCCTTGGAGGATAGGCGTTCAAATTCGGTCAATAATTCGCGCTGTTTCTTGGTCAAATTCTGCGGCGTCTCGACGACGACCTGGACATACATGTCCCCGGCCTGCTTGGACCGCAACACAGGCATACCCTTACCTTGGAGGCGAAAACGGCGGCCGGATTGCGAGCCTTCCGGCACTTTCACCTTGGTGCGCCCGCCATCGATGGTCGGAGCCTCGAAATCCCCGCCGAGCGCCGCGCAGACCATCGAGACCGGCACGCGGCAGTGAAGATCGGCCCCATCGCGTTGGAAGAAGGGGTGTGGCGTGAGCGAGAGGAAAATATACAGGTCGCCGGCGGGCCCGCCCCGGGTACCGGCCTCGCCCTCTCCGGCAAGGCGGATGCGGGTGCCGTCCTCGACGCCGGCCGGGATATTGACCGAGAGCGTGCGTTCGCGCGTGGTCCGGCCAGCACCTGAGCAGGACGGGCAGGCATGTTCGATCACCTGACCGCGGCCCTGGCAGGCCGGACAGGTGCGCTCAAGCGTGAAAAACCCCTGGGCATGGCGCACGCGGCCCTGCCCATTGCAGGTGGTGCAGACCTTCGGCTTGGTCCCGGCCTTGGCGCCGGAGCCGGAGCAGGCCTCGCAGGTCACCGAGGTCGGCAACCGCACCGAAGCGGCTTTGCCTGCATAGGCCTCCTCGAGCGTGATCTCCATGTTGTAGCGCAGGTCGGCGCCACGCTCGCGGCCCGACGCGGAGCGACCGCGGCCGCCGCCGCCCATGCCGAAAATACCTTCGAAAATATCCGAGAAGGTCGAGCCGAAATCGGCGCCGAAGCCAGCCCCGCCGCCCGCGCCCTGCTCGAAAGCGGCATGGCCGAAACGGTCATACGCCGCGCGCTTGTCCGGATCCTTCAGGATCTCATAGGCCTCGTTGAATTCCTTGAAGCGGGATTCGCAGTCCTTGTCGCCCGGATTGCGATCCGGATGATGCACCATGGCGAGCTTGCGGAATGCGGTCTTGAGCTCGACTTCGGTGCAGGTGCGAGCGACGCCGAGGAGTTCGTAATAGTCGCGCTTAGACATGCGGCTAGCGTCCCTCGTCCCCCGACGCTGTCATGCTCGAGCCTGACCCAAGCATCCATCGCTGATCGAAAACGGCACACCCCCGAGTGAAACTCGGGGGTGACATTGTGTAAAGGAGTGCGACCCGGACACGCATGTCCGAATGCTACGCCGACTTCTTGTTCTTCTTATCGTCGTCGACTTCGGTGAATTCCGCGTCGACCACGTCTTCTTTCTGGCCGCCGGACGAATCGCCGCCGATATCGCCGCCGCCATCCTGCGACTGCTTGTACATCGCCTCGCCGAGCTTCATCGAAGCCTGCGCCAGTGTGTTGGTCTTGGCCGAGATCGCGGCTGCATCGTCACCCTTGAGGGCTTCGCGCAGATCGCTCACCGCGTCCTCGATGGCGCGGCGTTCGGTCTCGCCAACCTTGGACCCGTGCTCGGCAAGCGCCTTCTCGGTCGAGTGCAGCAACGCCTCGGCGTGATTCTTCGCTTCGACGTTGGCCTTGCGCTCCTTGTCCTCGGCGGCATGCGCCTCGGCATCCTTGATCATCTTGTCGATGTCGCCTTCGCTCAGGCCGCCCGAGGCCTGAATGCGGATCTGCTGCTCCTTGCCGGTGCCCTTGTCCTTGGCCTGGACATTGACGATACCGTTGGCGTCGATGTCGAACGTGACCTCGATCTGCGGCACGCCGCGCGGCGCCGGCGGCAGGCCGAGCAAGTCGAACTGACCGAGCACCTTGTTGTCGGCCGCCATCTCGCGCTCGCCCTGGAACACCCGGATCGTCACGGCGCCCTGGTTATCCTCGGCGGTAGAGAAGACCTGGCTTTTCTTGGTTGGAATGGTGGTGTTGCGGTCGATCAGGCGCGTGAACACGCCGCCCAGCGTCTCGATGCCGAGCGATAGCGGGGTCACGTCGAGCAGCAGCACGTCCTTGACGTCACCGGCGAGCACGCCGGCCTGAATCGCGGCGCCGATCGCGACCACCTCGTCAGGATTGACGCCCTTGTGCGGCTCCTTGCCGAACAACTGCTTCACCATCTCCTGGACCTTCGGCATGCGCGTCATGCCGCCGACCAGCACCACCTCGTTGATCTCGCCCGCCGAAACGCCGGCATCCTTGATCGCGCGGCGGCACGGCTCAAGCGTCTTCTGAATCAGGTCATCGACCAGCGCCTCGAACTTGGCGCGGGTCAGCTTCATGGTGAGATGCTTCGGGCCCGAGGCATCGGCGGTAATGAAGGGCAGGTTGAGCTCGGTCTGCGTCGTCGATGAGAGCTCGATCTTCGCCTTCTCGGCAGCTTCCTTCAGCCGCTGCAGCGCGAGCTTGTCCTTGCGCAGGTCGATGCCCTGCTCCTTCTGGAATTCATCGGCGAGGTAGTTCACCAGGCGCATGTCGAAGTCTTCGCCGCCGAGGAACGTGTCGCCGTTGGTTGACTTCACTTCGAACACGCCGTCGCCGATCTCAAGGATCGAGATGTCGAAGGTGCCGCCGCCGAGGTCATAGACCGCGATGATGCCGGCCTTGGCCTTGTCGAGGCCGTAGGCGAGCGCCGCCGCGGTCGGCTCGTTGATGATGCGCAGCACTTCGAGGCCGGCGATCTTGCCGGCATCCTTGGTGGCCTGACGTTGCGCGTCGTTGAAGTAAGCCGGGACGGTGATGACCGCCTGATCGACCTTCTGCCCGAGATAGGCTTCCGCGGTCTCCTTCATCTTCTGCAAGGTGAAGGCGGAGATCTGCGAGGGCGAATAGGTCTTGCCGTCAGCCTCAAGCCAGGCGTCGCCGTTCGAGGCCTTCATGATCTTGTAGGGGACGAGCTTCTTGTCCTTCTCGATGATCGGATCATCGTAGCGGCGGCCGACGAGGCGCTTCACCGCGAAGAAGGTTCGCTCAGGATTGGTGACCGCCTGGCGCTTGGCCGGCTGGCCGACGAGACGCTCACCATCGTCGGAGAAGGCAACGATCGAAGGCGTCGTGCGCATGCCTTCCGCGTTCTCGATGACTTTGGGAGTTTTCCCCTCCATTACGGCGACGCAGGAATTCGTCGTACCGAGGTCGATGCCGATGACCTTACCCATGATAATTCCTCTCTCTGGCGGCAGGTCGGTTCGGGCCCTGACGGCACCCGGCCGGGACGACAGCGATCAATCGCGCGCCCTTCTCCGACCCCCTTAAGACGTGTTCCGCCGCAGACCTGCGGCTTACTGGCTCATATAGGAGAGGCCCTTAGGGTCGCAAGGACTTGATCGCGCACCTCAAAGCGTTTTCCGGTTTCTGTTCTCAGTTTCTCTTGGGCCGGCAGGCTTACCGCATCACGCGATAAACGGTGAATGGCTGATCGGCCGGCAGCGCGATCCGTTCGATCCAGCCGGGCGCATCCCCCTGCTGCAAGCGCCCCCACAGGCTCGACGCCAGCGCCGCGCCCTCGAGGCCGAGCGGCCCGCGGCCTCCGCAAGCGACGATGTAGTCGATCCGATTGGCGACGAGGATCTGCCGCGCCTGGGCCGGCGGTGACGCCAGCGCCGCATGCGCGGTGACGATAATGGTCGAGAGCCGGTGATAAGGCGCGGCAAACACTGCGTGTGGCGTCCAGGCGAGCAGGTAGGGGCCCCATTCCAGTTCATTGGTGAGGACGAGCCCTTGCGGCAGGCCGGCCAGCGTCGCGATGTGATCCTTGCGGACACAGGCCTGGCGCTCCGCGGTGTTCAGCGCGAGCGGCTCGGAGCCGGCGGCCGATGCCAACGCCATCACGCCGAGCGTCAGGGCGGTCGGCGTGAGCGCCAGCGTGGCGAAGACACGCGGCACCAGTCCGACCCGTAACCGCGCAAACACCGCGGCTGCCGCGACAGCGACGAGCGGCAGGCCGAACCAGACCGCGTAGGAAAACGCCTTGACCACCATCAGCGTCATGGCGAAAGCGACCAGGAATGCGGCGCCCGCGGTCAGGAAACCCAGGTCAGACCGGCGCGGCGCGAGTGTCAGCATCGCGACCAGAGCCACCGCGGGAAAAACCAAGGTCATCAACCCGGTGGAGAGCGATTCGCGCATCATGCGCGTCAGCGGCTGAACCTCGGCCACATGGTCGATCCAGGCCGGCCCGATCGCCGGATCGACCAGGCCGAACGGCCCGCCCAGACAGCGCGGCTCGAAGACGGCGAACACCGCAATCGCCGCGACGCCAGCCAGCGCCACGGCGGCTATCCGGACCGGAAGTCCGTGCCACTTGGCGCAGCTGGCCAAAACCAGCCCCGCCGCGCCGGTCATCGTGGCTGCCGCCGAATTGATCGCGATGGCGTCGCAGACACTAAGCATCCACCGCTCCGGGCCGACGCTGACGACGAAGGCCGCCAGCACAGCCAGCGTGGTGACGATCCCATACTCGGCCAGTGGACCAGCCGCATCGGATTTGACCACAAACCGGACCGCGAACACCGCTCCAGCCAATGCCACGAATGGCAGGCTTTCGAAGCCGATCGCCAAGGCGAGCCCGGTCAGCAGGCCGGTCACGATCGGCGCCGGGCGCCAGCGGTCCGACCAGCAGGCCGCGGCGACTACCAGGATCGACAGCGCGAGATGCAGGTTGTGATGATCGATGCGGCCCGGCCGGAATTGCTGGAATGCCGGAAGACTGAAGGCCGCCAGCAGCAGCGCCAGCAGCGCCGATTCGCGGCCCGCGATGCGCCAGGCAATGGCCGCTACGCCACCGATTGCCGGCAGCAGCCACAGCATCGGCCAGAGGACGAGCGTCAGCCGCTCCGCCATCGCTACGCCAGCGAATGTCCGGAATGCGAGGAACACACCGCCAAGGCCGGCGTCGATCAAGCGCGACCAATGGCTGTCATAACCGCTGGGCGGCGCCAGCCGGGCGACATGCAGGTCGTACCATCCTTGTCCCGCCAGCCATGCTCGCCACTGCACCAGACGCATGGCATCGTCGGCATCGGGCAGGGTCACGGCGCTTGCGTCCCAGCCGGTGGATAGGAGCTGAGCGGCCGCGGCCAGCCAAGCGAGGCCGAGCAGCAAGGCGAAGGAAGGCTGGTGCTCGGCCGCGGGTGCGGCCCGGTCGAGACTCAGGGCGGTCATGACCGGCAGCCTGAAAGAGCGGCGTTGAGGTTTGCCTAATGTTGGCGGCCGGGACGGCGGTAAATTTCAACCATGCGGTAAGCGCAACGTTAACAATGTCCTGCCAAAGCTGATCCGGGTCGGGGGAAGCCGTGCGTCCGCGCCGGCCATTGCACGGGACAGCAAGCAGGATGACTCTCGGACAGACCGGGGCGGCATCGCCCGTCGACGTGCTCGTAATCGGCGCCGGCCCCGCCGGCCTCACCACCGCTTATTGCCTGACCCGCGATGCGGCTTCCAAGAGCCCGCCATCGGTCATCGTCATCGAAAAAGACCCGGTCTATGTCGGCGGCATCAGCCGCACCGTCAGCTATAACGGCTTCCTGTTCGACATTGGCGGGCACCGGTTTTTTTCCAAGGCCAAGGACGTGGTCGATCTCTGGCATGAGATTCTGCCGGACGATCTGATCGAACGGCCGCGGCTGTCACGGATCTTCTATGGCGGCAAGTTCTATTCGTATCCGCTGAAGGCATTCGAGGCGCTCGGTAATCTCGGTATCGGCACCAGCGCGCTCTGCATGCTGTCTTATGCCTGGGCCAAGCTGCGGCCGGTGCGGTCGCCGGCGACATTCCATGACTGGGTGCGTAACCAGTTCGGCGAAAAGCTGTTCCAGATTTTCTTCAAGACCTACACCGAGAAGGTGTGGGGCATGTCCTGCGATGAGATTTCCGCGGATTGGGCGGCGCAACGCATCAAGGGGCTCGATCTTCTCACCGCCGTGCTCGACGGCGTGAAGCGCTCGATCATGCTGGGCCGCGGCAAGTCGAGCGGCAAAGTGAAGACGCTGATCGAGAGCTTCCAGTATCCGCGCAAAGGACCCGGCATGATGTGGGAGGCTGCGTCCCGCAAGGTGATCGAGCGCGGCGGCCAGGTGCTGCTGGGCCGCGAATTCTCCAAGCTCTCCTACGATCAGGCCCGCCGGCTCTGGAGCGTCGAAGTGAATACCGCGAACGGGCCTGAGACCTACACCGCGCGTCATGTGGTGAGTTCGGCGCCGGTGCGTGAACTGGTCGAGAAGCTGTCGCCGACGCCGATCTCGCGCCTGCATGCGCGCGAGCTGCGCTACCGCGACTTTCTCACCGTCGCATTGATGGTGCAGAAGCCGGACCTGTTTCCGGACAACTGGATCTATATCCATGACCCGTCGGTGAAGGCCGGTCGCGTGCAGAATTTCCGCTCGTGGTCGCCCGAGATGGTGCGGCCCGGCATGAGCTGCCTCGGCCTCGAATATTTCTGCTTTGAGGGCGACGGCATGTGGACCATGGCGGACCAGGACCTGATTGCACTCGCCAAGAAAGAGATCGCACAGATCGGCCTGGTCGCGATCGAGGACGTGGTCGACGCCTGTGTGGTGCGTCAGCCGAAGGCTTACCCGGTTTATGACGACAGCTATCGCGAGAATATCGCGATGATCCGGCTCGACCTCGAAGGCAGCTATCCGACGCTGCATATGGTCGGCCGCAACGGCATGCACAAATATAACAACCAGGACCATGCGATGATGACCGCAATGCTCACCGCACGGAATATCATCGCGGGCGAACGCATCCATGACGTCTGGGACGTCAACGAAGACGCCGAGTATCACGAAGCGGGAGCCTCGGGCGCGCACAGCACGATCAACGAGGCGCTACGCAGCGAACGCATGGTGCCGCGCAAGGTCGGCGAAGCCGCATAAGATACCGTCGTCGCGCGTCAGTGACGATCTATCAGAACCGATCAGCGCGGTTGTGACGCAAGTTGGGGCGTCATTGCCTTATTCCCGGCACTTCACTGGTCTGTTATTGACACCCAATGACAGCAATCAAAAATCTCGTTCTCGCGGCGCTGATCGCCTGCGCCACTCCTGCGATGGCGGCCGAGGTCCAATACCCGGCCGGGTCGCGCATCGGGCTGGTCCCGCCGCCGGGGCTCGCAATCATGCCCGGCCTGCAGGGCTTCGGCGACACAGACAATAATGTCGCGCTCGTCATCGTCCCGCTTCCTCCGCAAGCCTATGCGGAGTTGGAAAAAGGCATGAATGCCGAGATGCTCAAGAAGGAGGGCATCACGCTGGAGAAGCGCGAGGCCTTTACCGTGCCATTGGGCAACGCTTTCGCCATGGTCGGCCGACAAACGGTTGACGGGAAGGTCGTGCGCAAATGGGTGATGGCCGCCAGCGGTTCCGGCATGACCGCGCTGGTCACGATGCAGATTCCGATCGAAATCGCGAAAAGCTATCCGGACAATGCGGTGCGCGCCGCGCTCGCAACGCTGACCGCGCGCGAATCGATCCCGGATGCCGAGTCGTTGTCACTGCTGCCATTCACTACCGGCGACCTCGCGGATTTCAAGATCGCGGCGGTGATGCCGCAGCGGGCGCTGCTGTTGAGCGATGCCGAAAAAGATTCGGACGAAGCCGCCAAGGCCGCGCATATCGTGATCTCGATCGGCGCCAGCGCGCCGCAAAATGACGACCGCGACGCCTTCGCGCGCCGCATCTTCGCCGGCGTGTCGAATCTCAAGGACATCCGCATCGTCTCGTCGGAGCCGTTGCGGCTCGGCCGACAGATGGGCCATCAGATCATGGCCGAGGCCCGCGATGCGAAGACCAATGCCGAACTCAAGGTGGTACAGTGGCTGCGCTTCGGCGGTGGCGCGCATCTGCAGATGATCGGCACCGCCCCCGCCGCCCAATGGACGCAGGCGTTTGCGCGCTTCCGTACCGTGCGCGACGGGGTCGACGTTCGCTAAGCGAGGCGTTACTTCGCCTGTTCCGAATTGTCCGCCGCGGCGGGCTTTTGTGCGACTTTGGTGACGCCGACCATCGCTGGACGCAGCACCCGGTCACCGATCATGAAGCCGGACTGAACCACCTGCGCCACCGTGCCCGACGGCACGGTATCGTTCGGAATTTCGTACATCGCCTGATGCAGGTTCGGATCGAATTTCTCGCCCAGCGGGTCGAACCTGCGCACGCCGTGCTTCTCCAGCGTCTTGAGCACATCGCGCTCAGTCAGTTCGAGGCCGTCGATCAGCGCCTTGATGCCTGGGTCGGCATTGGTGCGCAATTCAGGAGCAACCGATTGCAGCGCGCGCGACATGTTGTCGGAGATCACCAGCATGTCGCGGGCAAAGTTGGCCACGCCATAGGCCCGTGCGTCGGCGACTTCGCGTTCGGTGCGGCGGCGCAGATTCTCCATCTCCGCCAGCGTCCGCAGGACGCGGTCCTTCCACTCCGCCGCTTCCTGCTGAAGCTGCGCAATTGGATCGACGGCCGGCGTCGCGGTTTCAGACGCGACGTCCGGCTTGGTGTCGGGCTTTTCGGCCGCGCCCGGATCGGGGCGTGCGGTCGTGTCCGTCATCATCAGGTTCCATCAAGGTTGGGTTGCCCCGCATATCAGGGCTCAGGCGTTAAAAATCAAGTTTGTTCAAGGTTCCTTGTCGAGGGGAACTTGTTCGGTTATCCGGCGAGCATCTTGCTCACCATCCTGGCGGTATAGTCGACCATCGGCACGATGCGAGAATAATTCAGCCGCGTCGGGCCGATCACGCCGATCACCCCCAGGATACGCCCGGCGCCATCGCGATACGGCGCCACGATGGTGGAGGAGCCGGAGAGCGAGAACAGCTTGTTCTCCGAGCCGATGAAGATCCGCGCGCCTTCGGCGCCCTCGGCCCGCCCGAGCAGGTCGATCACCCCCCGCTTGGCCTCAAGGTCGTCGAATAACAGCCGGACCCGCTCCAGATCGGCCAGCGCGTGCAGGTCGTCGAGCAGATTGGCATGGCCGCGCACGATCAGCTTGCGATCCTCGCCATCGCCGCCGGACCAGCTCGCCAGCCCGGCGGCGACCACTTTCTGGGTCAGGGCGTCGACTTCGGCGCGCCCCTGTTCAAGCGATTTTTCCAGTTCCACCCGTGACTCGGCCAGGGTCCGGCCACGGATATGCGCATTCAGGAAATTGGTGGCTTCGACCAGCGCCGAACCGGGCAATCCAAGCGGCAGGCTGATGATGCGGTTTTCGACCTGTCCATCATCGGCCACCAGCACGACGAGGCCGCGCTCGGGCTCGAGCCGCACGAATTCGATGTGCTTGAGGCGCACGTTGGACTTCGCGGTGAGCACCACGCCGGCGGCGCGCGTCAGGCCCGAGAGCATGCCCGAAGCCTCGTTCAGCAAGGCGTCGAGCGACTTGCCGGCGCCGGCGACCTTCGCCTCCATGTCGCGGCGGTCGCTATCGGAGAGATCGCCAATCTCCATCAGGGCATCGACGAAGAACCGCAGCCCCAGTTCGGTCGGGAGGCGTCCCGCCGAAGTATGTGGCGCGTAGACCAGCCCCAGCTGCTCCAGATCGGCCATGACGTTGCGCACCGAGGCGGGCGACAACGGCGTGGTGATCAGGCGCGAGATATTGCGCGAGCCGACCGGCTCGCCGGTGGTGAGGTAGCTCTCGACGATCTGACGGAAAATCTCCCGCGCTCGCTCATTGACCTGAGCGAGGCTGATCGGATTGGCGCCAATGGGAACGTCGTGCGAGGCCAAGAATTACTCCTGCTGCCCTCAAAGGTGTCGATTTCACACCCTGAGCGCAAGACGTCATACGCAATGGAACAAAGCTGCCGCGCCAGCCTCACGGGCTGTTCAGCATGCTCGCGATGGCGGCAATGCGGTTGCGCGTATACGCGGGCAGGCCGGCGCTGATCGAGGCGCCGGTATTGAACGAGCTGTTGCCAAGCAGCACCTGTGCCGGCACCAGATTGCGCAGGATCGGGATGTTTTCGTATTCCTTCTTGCGCTCGAACACGCTGCCCTTCACGCCCAGGCCCATCAGCACGGTGGCGACCGACTTGCCGGGATCGCTCGGATGCTGCTGCAGGATGGCAATGAATTTGCCGTATTGGATCACCTGGTTGACGTAGAAGATGCTCTGCTCCATCGCACCCGCAACCGGCACGTCGATGCCGGTCAGCTTGACCAGATCGGGATTGGCAATCTCCTCCGGCGCGAGCAGCCGCAATT
>CANKHJ010000157.1 GCA_947481635.1 Bradyrhizobiaceae bacterium | reverse complement strand
GCAGCGGCCAAGCGCCGCATATCGGCTTCCAGCGGCGCGATATCGCCGTAGTCGATCGGCCCCGCGCAGGCCGGAAACTCGACCTCCTGAGCAAGCCCGCTGCGCTGGGCTTTGATCTTGGCGGCGAAGTCCGGGAAGTTCTTGTAGTCGGCCCCGTCGACACCTGCCCCTCCTCCGGGCTTGCTGACGATGTTGGTCAGGCAACGGCGCACATAGAACGTATAGGAGATTTTGCTCGCCTCGCCGTCATTGACGATATCGAGCCCGGTCTTCACCTGCTGCGCCACGATGGCGTCGACCGCGGCGTCGAGAACCTTGGAGAGTGCGTTCCGATCTACCTGCTCGCCGCGATTGTCCGTCTGCAGCAGCGGAAGCAGTTCCGGCGCCCGCGGAAGACTGCCGACATGGGTTGTCAGAATGCGATCGGTACTGAGGCGCACGGCCATTCTCCTTCAAGAGATCGGGTCGATGCCGGGCGACCCTGCATGAATCCAACGGGTGACGCTCATGCTATTCGGCATCTCGGCCGGCGACGCGTCCGGGTGCATCCAGCGATGGCGACGGAACACCGAACCGATCCGCCACGCCCAGCAACGCCGACCACGTTCCGTCCGGGATTGGGATGCCATCACGGCGTGCATGCATCTTCTCACGGCCCCATTCGCCAGGCAGGTAGAGCTGGTCAAATCCTTCACGCCGCGGCAGCGACTTGATGACCGACGCAAGCTCGCTCACGTCCGCCTTGAAGCCATCGACGGGCCGGAAGGCCGCGATGTCGATCACCATCAGAAACGTATTCTGAATGTGATAGCGGCTCCGATGCCCGCCGAGGATCGGCGCCAAGGTCGGCGTTCCGGATAGCACCCCCGTCAGGATTTCAAACATGAAGGCGAGATCGGATCCCTTGTGCCCCCCAAGCGGCATTGGAATTGCGGCTTTGGCGCCATCGGTCGTCGGGACACCATCCGCCGCCAGCGCCCAGCCCTCCGGGATCGCGCCGCCCGTCGCCTGCGCTTTCTGAATGCGCCCCATCGCGGCAACGCTGGTCGCGACGTCGGCAATCAGCGGTTCCGCAGTACCAGGCGCACCGATGGCGATGGGACAGGTCGAAAGACCCGCCACCGCGGCACCATGATACGCCATCGTCTGCGAGCCGGCGCCAATGATCATCGCGATGCAGCCCTGCTTCGCGGCCATCGCGGCATATCGCCCAATCGCGCCGGTATGGGTGGTCCCGGCGATCGTGCCGATGCAGACACCGACCGTGCGCGACCGCGTGATAGCCGCGGTCAGGGCCATCGTCAGCGCGACCGGTCCCGCGCTTCGAAACGACTCGAGGACAAACAAGGCGGGAGCGTCGATTCTGAACTTCGGTCGGGCCTTGGGATCGATCTCGCCCTTGTCCATCAGCTCGAAATACCAGGGGATCCGCGATACCCCATGGCTATCGATGCCACGCATATTCGCCCAGACCAGCGAGGCCGCAAAAATCGCGGCGTCCTCGTCCGTCATGCCACGTGCGACGAATAGCGAGGCGACGAACGCCTCCAGCTGCCGCGCAGTGATGAGAACAGGAGACGTCATGTCGCGCGAGGCGCCTTGGCCGGAAAATATTCCAGCAGCCAGTTTTCCAGCACGCTCCACACCCGTGGCTTGTCCTCCGCGAACATGAAGTGGTCGACGTCGCTGATCAGATGCAACTCGGTCGGCTGCCCCGCACGTTTGAACATCTCGATCGACTGTTCGGTCGGCGTCACCGAGTCGACAGCCGGATGCAGCAACAGCACCGGACGCGGCGCGATCTTGTGGATCACCTCCTCGGCCTTGAAGTCGAACATGCTTTGCGCGGTCTCGGCGGGAAATTCCGTGATCGACCCCGGAGGGAACATCTGGACCGACTGCCCCGCAAGCGCGTCTCGCACATGCTGGGGGATCGGCACGATCTCACTGCGCGGCACCATCAACGATTTTCCGGTGCGTTCACGGTGCCGTTTTCCTTCCTCCAGCATTGCGGTGAAGCGGGCCCAGGCCGCCTCGCCCGGATGCTGTCCACGGAACTTGGTCTCACCGTTTCCCCACCCGCCATTGGAGACGACGGCGGCGACACGTTCATCGACAGCGGCGGTATAGACCGAGACGGCACCGCCGAAGCTGGTACCGATCAAGCCGATGCGGTCGGCCGCGACCGCTGCATGCCCGGCGAGGAAAGTCAGTGCGCTACGTGTATCCGCCACCTGCTCCAGGCAGATGATGCGCGCCCTTTCGCCCTCGCTCTTGCCGCTGCCGCGCATGTCGAAGCGCAAAGTCACAAAGCCGTATTTCTCGAGCACCGCGCAGGGCCGCAGCACATTCTGCGACTCCATGTGCGAGCCGAAGCCATGCAACACAATGAATGCCGCCCGGCGCTCGCCCGGCGCGACGCCGTCGGGCACTCGAACAACCCCCGAAAGCTTGAGTCCATCGGAAATGAACGTGACGTTTTCCTCAACCATGTCCTAGCCTCATGTCGTTCAACTGACGTTTGAATCGAAAGCGCGCATGCTGGGCGTCATTCCCGGCTTCGCAGATACTCGGGCGTCGGTGGCGGCCCCCAAGTCAGCATCGCCGACTTGCGGTCCCATACCTTCGGCCGCTGCGGCACGTCCTTGTGCCAAGGCCGCGGCTCGAAATATCCAAGCTCCTCATTCATCAGATCGATCTGGGTGTAGAGCTCGATGATCTGATCGTCGGGATTACGATGATAGATGAAGACATTGTGCCCGATACCGTGACGGCCGGGTCCCCAGATGATCGGAACGTCGCGCACACCCAGGAAGTCACAGGCCGTTTGGACGTGCGCAAAATCCCGAAGCTCGAATGCCATGTGATGCAACGTGGTTTTCGGCGTGCGGACGAAATTCACTGCATGATGGTCGGGGCCGCAGCGAAGGAAGGCGAAGAAATCCTCCATCCAGTCCGACACCCGGAACCCGAGGACTCGCACATAGAAGTCGACGATCCTTTGAACGTCCGGAACCGTGAAAGCGACATGCCCGAACTTGAGCGGGTTGATACCGCCCTCGGCGGGTACGGTCGTTGTCGATTTCCAATCCGAGAACAGTTCGATGACCGTTCCCTTAGGATCGGTGAATGTCAGCACGGCCGGCAGCCCCGGCGACGGATCGGTTTCGATCTGGCTGTCGATTCCATGCGCGCGCAACGCGACGGCGGCCTCACCTAGGTCGCTCCCCGGTGTAAGCTGCATGGAAAGCCTGATGCAGCCGGCGGTCTCGCCCCGCAACAGCGTGACGACTTCCTGTCCGAACCCTGTAGCAAGGATCGCCTGGCCTTCGGTTCGCGCGACCACCCGAAAACCGAGGATCGTGGTGTAATAATCAACCAAACGTCCGATGTCCGGAGTTTGAAGTGTCGCGTGCCCGATGCGTTTGACCTGAATCATCTCACTGCCCCTTTACGACGATCCAACGCGCGACTCCATCGAGTCGCGCGTCCTCAACTTGGCGCTACCGATCCAGCTTCTCGATCTTGGCTTCCTTGACGAGCTTGTCGTAGACGACGAGTTCACTGTCGAAGAAAGTCGCGAAGCTTGCGGGAGAGCCTGCAGCCGGCGCGGTTGGTACGACGCCGCTGGTGTCGAGGAAGCGCTTGCGCATGTCGGGATTGTTGATCAGGCCCTTGATCACTTCGGCGTTGATGCGCTCGGTGAGGTCCGGCTTCGTCCCCTTTGGCGCGAACAGCCCGAACCAGGTCGCTGCCGCATTGATATTTGCTTCGGCGAATGTCGGAACGTCGGGAAATTCGGGCAGGCGTGAAGGGTTGTTGACCGCGAGCAACCGCAAATCCTCCGGCTTCGAATTGGCCGCCGCCGCGCCGACATTGGTATACCCAATGTCGGCCTCACCGGTGACGACTGCCCGCAGCGCTTCCAACGCGGACTTGTAGGACACATTCGTGAAATCCGACCCGCGAACATTCTTCAGCCAGGCGGCATAGATGCTGCTGCTCGTCGCCGCGCCGAACGTCGCGAAATTGAGCTTTCCAGGGTTGGTCTTGCCGGTCTCCAACAAGGCGTTGATCGACTTCGCCGCGACCGACTTGTTCACGAACAGGCCAGCCGGAAAAAACCCGACCAGCACGACGGGCACCAGATCATCCTTCGGCTGGAACGGCATGGTCTTGAAGAGCGCCGGTCCCAGCGCCGCGTTGGAAGCATCGAGCAGACAGAACGTGTGACCATCAGGCGCTGCCTGTGCGCACGCCTGCCCAGCGATCAGGCCGCTGGCGCCTGGGCGATTCTCGACGATCACGGCTTGTCCCAGCGCTTTTGAAAGCGCCTCGGCAATTCCGCGTGACACGAGATCGCTTGCCGAACCGGGCGCCTGCGGGGTCAAGACACGCACGGGTCCGGAGCCTGACCCTTGTGCAAGCGCATGCGGGGCCATGATGGTGGACATCAGGCTGGTCGCGAAACATACCGTGGCAAGCATCTTCATGGTCGTTCTTCCTGTGGCCCCCAGTAGAATGACTGACGGCGTGTTGTGGGCGTGCATCAGAGGAGTTTCGGGCTTAGGATGATCTTGCCGGATGTCGCGTTCTGCTCGATCAGCCGATGCGCTAACGGTGCTTCCGAGAGCGGCAATATCCGATCGATCATGACCTTGAAGCGGCCTTCGCTGGCGGATTTCAGCGCGAGATCCACGTCGGCAGCCGTGTAACCCGTGGCTCCGATGATAATGTTCTGATTGATGTAGAGTTGCGATACGTCCAGCGGGACCTTTTCGCCAGAATGGCTGCCCGCCGTGATCAAGCGCCCGTGCCTGGCGAGACAGGCAAAAGCCTTTGGAAACATGACGGTGTCGCCGACGTTCTCGAACACGACGTCGACGCCGCGCCCGCCGGATAAACGCTTGACCTCACTGGTCAGGTCAGCCGCGCGATAATTGACCCCGAAATCCGCGCCGAACGCGAGCGCGGAAGCCACCCGTTCATCGCTGCCGGCCCCGGCAATCACGGTTGCGCCAAGCTGCTTCGCGACCTGCAAGCCGGCGCTTCCGAGACCGCCAGAAGCGCCCATGACAAGGATCCATTCGCCACCCTGCAACTTAACGCGATCTCGAAGCAGGTGAAATGCGATCGGTGCGTGACGCGTGACCACCGTGGCGGCCGGAAACTCCAATCCGGCGGGCACCAGATGCGTGAGACCGGCGGGAATTTTGACGTATTCGGCGTAACCGCCCCAGACCTGGACGCCCAGCATGACCGGCGGTGAATTGGCTGTCGGCGGCTTGATGTTGGGCGACGTCGATACGCGATCGCCAACCCGCCGCGTCATCACGTCCTTGCCGACCTGGACGATCACTCCCGAGGGGTCGACGCCGACGACGTGCGGCAGGGTCACAGGCCGTTCATATTTCCCCGCGCGGACGCGGACATCGAGCGTCCGATTGACCGAAACGGCATGGACCTCAATCACGACCTCGCCGGGACCTGCCTCCGGCGTCGGCACGTCTTCCATCACCATCACGTCAGGCGGTCCGAACTGCCGGATGACCATCGCCTTCAAGTCACGCTACTCCTGCTTGCTGCATCAATATCGCGGCTCCCGATATCAGTGGATCCCGACATAGGCTTCGAATATCTCGGTGTTGTCTTTGACCTCGGCACTCGAGCCATGCATGACGCATCGGCCGGATGCCAGAACATACACATGGTCCGCGATGCTGAGCGCGCGGCTGGTATTCTGTTCAACCAAGACAATCGTCAGGCCGTTCTGCCGCACACGCGTCAGCGCCTCAATGCAGACATCGACCATTTTCGGCATCAGGCCGAGTGACAATTCGTCAATCAGCAACAGCTTTGGCTTGGCCATGAGAGCACGACCGATCGCGAGCATCTGCTGTTCGCCACCCGACAAAGATCCCGATATCTGGGCACGGCGCTCGGCCAGCCGCGGAAACAACGAATAGACCTGCTCTTGTTCGGCCCGGGCTGCCGCGACCGGCAGCGAATAGCCGCCCACGATGAGATTTTCCTCGACGGTCAAGTCGCCAAACAGCTGTCGCCCTTCAGGAACGACGGCAATGCCGATCTTTGAGCGATCGACCGGCGGCCGATTGGTAATATCGCGTCCTTCGAACAGAATGCGCCCGCCCATCGGCGCGACATGGCCCATCACGGCCATCAGAGTCGACGTCTTTCCGGCGCCGTTCGGACCAAGCAACGCGGTCAACGCGCCGGCGGCAAACGTGCAATTCAAGCTTTCCACGGCGGCAGTGCCGCCATAACCGCAACTGAAGTCCTGGAGCTCAAGCATTGCTGGCGCCCTGACCGATATAGGCATCGCGCACTTCAGGCCGCCGCACCACTTCGCTTGGCGAACCGTCGGCAATCACGCGTCCGGCATCGAGGACCAGCAGCCGGGTTGCGACCCGCAGGACCTCGGCAAGATTGTGTTCGACCAGAACGATCGTAAGGCCGTCCGCATTGAGCGCGATGATGAGGTCGGCGAGAATCGCCGACTCACGCTGGTTGAGGCCGGCCAGCGGCTCATCGAGGAGAAGCACATCGGGATTGAGCGCCAGCGCGCGGGCCATTTCGAGCCGCTTAAGGTAACCGAGCGGGAGCGTGTCCGGCATGTTCCCGGCATAAGCCAGCATGTCGAGCCGCGTCAGGATCACGTTTGCAGCGTCGACCTCCCGGCCGCGGCCATAATGAAACAGCGATGCAATCGCCGAACGCGTCGCCGCCTGCCCAGCCGCGAGCGCGACGTTTTCCAGGACGCTCAGGCCATGCAGCGGCTGGACGATCTGATGCGTGAGCGCGAGCCCACGCCGCACGCGCCGGTCCGTTGAGAGCCTCGTCACGTCGTCTGGTCCGATGAAGACCTTACCGCTATCCGGCCGCTGGATGCCGGTCAGCAATCGGATGATGGTCGTCTTGCCCGCGCCGTTCGGTCCGATCAGCCCCAGCAATTCGCCGCGCTGTACGGAAATCGAAACATCGTCGACGGCCACGACGCCGCCAAACGCCCGGCACAGATGATCCGACCTGAGCAGGACGTCGCTCAACGCGGCCCCGCCCACCGCCGGACCATTGATGGAATGCCCGCCAGTCCCTTTGGCTGAAACAGCATCACGCCAACCAGCAGAGCGCCATAGACCAGCATCCGATAGTCGCCGAGAAAGCGGAAGATTTCCGGAAACAGGGTCAGAAGGACTGCCCCCGCGACCACGCCTGCGGTCGAACCGATCCCGCCGATGACGACCATGGCTGCGGCGGTGATCGACAGCGAAAAACCGAATGTGCCCGGAACGATGAAACGGGCGTAGTTGGCGTAAAGACCGCCGGCCAGTCCGGCCAGCGCGCAGCCAATGCAGAAAGCCAGCAACTTGTAGTGCGCCGAGTTGATACCGAGTGTCTGCGCGGCCTCCTCGTTGGCGCTGATCGAGCGGAACGCCAATCCAGTCCAGTTCCTGCTGAGATAGACACTCAGCGCCACCGTGAGAACGACGCAAAACGCGACAAGAAATGCATCGCCGGCCGGCCCCAGCCCGGACTCGGGAATGCCGGAAATACCGAACTCGCCACCCAGGGCGCGTGACTTCCTGACGACGCCGACAAACAGGAATCCGACGGCGAGCGTTGTGATCGCGAGGAAATCGTCGCGGACACGCAAGGACGCGAACCCGACGATAAGGCCCATCAGCCCTGCGATCAGCATTCCCACCGGCAGTGCGTAAAGGGTGGGCACCCCACCGGCCGACATCATTGCCGTCACATAGGCGCCGACGCCATAAAACGCGGCGTGCCCCAGGCTCACCTGACCGCACAAGCCCATGATCATGTTCAGGCTCACGGCAAACACGATCATGATGCCGGTCAACGAGATCAGGCTGAGGTGATAGCCGGTCACGTCCGTGCTCTCCCGATACCGTTCGGGAAGATCATCAGCGTCGCGATCAGCGCGACGGCGGCGATCGCGTCACGGTCGACATAGCGTCCCGCTAGTCCAATTCCGAAGGATTCGGCGATGCCAAGAACCAGGCTCGCAATGAATGCGCCCTGCATATTGCCGAGGCCGCCAAGCACGATGATGGCGAGGCCCTTGTAGCTGATCAACTCGCCGGAATGCGGCTCGACCAGATTGTTCATCAATGCCACCAGCACGCCGGCAATCGCGGCGAGCGCTGAGCCGGCGGCAAATGCCGCGTAGCGCACCTGAATTACATTGACGCCGAAATTTGCGGCGAGCAGCGGCCTCGACACGGTCGCGCGCCAAGCAATGCCGTGGCGGGAATAATTCGCAAAAAACGCGAGCACCGCCATGGAGATCAGAGCGCCCCCCGCCATCACGATATAGATGACGTTGATGCTGAACGCGCCGATCGTGAAATTCGCCATGTAGAAGGGGTTGTGCCGAACCGTCAGTCCTTCCTCGCCGAAAACGATTCGAAATCCGTCTTGCAGGAAGATCAGAACGCCAAGCGAGGCCAGCAGGGGAACGTAAGGCGGTTGCGACAGGATCGATTCGTAGATCAAGCGGTATATCAGGCAGCCCATTACGACCGCAGCGAGAATCGCCACGATCAACCCAACGATCAGCGAGCCACTTGCGTTGAAGACCCAGACCCCGACAAAAGCGCCGAGCGTGAAAAGCGCGGCATGCGCGATATGGAGAATTCTCAGAAGGCCATAGACCAGCGTCAGACCCATCGTCGCCATTGCATAGAGGCAACCGAAGGCCACGCCGCTGATCAGCAGGTCAACGTAGTACACAAAGAGCCCCTAAACAGACATGCATGGCGCGGTGGCGCCACGCACAACGCTGCCACGACCGCTGGCGCTATGGCGCCGGCAACCATATTTCCATCTCGCCGGACGCTGCGAACTTTCCATCCTTGACGATCGACAGAGGCATCCGTTGGATGATCTCACGTCCGGAGGTGTAGGACGCCAGCGTGCCATACATGGTACGCAGATCCTTGGTCGACGCCAGCGCATCGCGGATCTTCTCGCGGTCGGTCGAGCCCGCACGGCGGATAGCGTTGGCCGCAATGTCGACCGCCGTATGCGCAATCTCGGAGAAGAAGACGTTGGCTTCCGCCTCCTGTGCACGCAGGGCGGCGCGAAACGCCGGATACTCAGGATTCGCGTTATCGTCGCCGGTTGCGTCGACAATCATGACTCCTTCGGCGGCAGGCCCTGCGATCTTGATGAATTGCTGCGCAGCGAGGCCCGACGAGATGATCGGCGTGGTGATGCCAGCGGCTCTGATCTGCGACACCAGCGGGCCGCCCTGGAACCAGTATCCGCCGATATAGATGACATCCGCGTTGTCGCGCCTCAGGCCGGCGACCACCGATCCAAACTGGCGTTCCGCCATGGTGAACGAGTATTCGCCCACCAGGGTCACGCCTTGAGCGCCCATCGCGGCCTTGAAGCCGTTGAGGAGTGACGAGCCGTAATCATTGTCGACGGTCACGATCGAGACCTTCGACTTCTTCAGCGCCTTGGCGATATGAACCGCGGTCGAGCCGCCCTGAACCTCGCCCAATTGGGATCCGCGGAAAACGTAATTCCCGACCTTGGTGATATCGGGATGCGACGCGACCGCGGAGATGTAAGGCATCTTGGCCGCCTGGAAGATCGAAGCCGCGGCACGTGTTGGCTCCGAATAGCTGTCCGCGATCACCAGTATTGCGGCATTGTCGGAGACAATCTTGTTGGCGATGGTCACCGCCTGTGCGCCCTGCCCCTGATCGTCGAAGACCTGCAGCTGGACCTTTTGTCCAAGCAGACCGCCGGCGGCGTTGATCTTTCCGATCGCGATCTCGGTGGCGATACGGGCCGATTTACCGTCCACGGCGGCAAAGCCCGTGAGCGGGGCATGCATTCCGATGATGATGTCAGCTGGTGCGGACGTTACGGCGCACGCGCTCAGCATGGCAGTCAGAAACACTATCCGTCGCATCATGTGCATATCTCCAAGTGGTTTCCCGGCTAAGACAAGTTCTCCCGAAGCGTCGCTCCCACATAGCTCTTCTTCATCAGCCCACGGCGTTGCAGCTCCGGTACGACGAGGTCGACGAATTCATTGAGGTTGCCCGGCGCCGAAGATCCCTTGGACAGCATGAAGCCGCCATTGGCGCCGGTTTCGTGATGCAACATCTCCAGGCGGTCAGCGATCGAGCGCGGCGTTCCGGTCGCGGTCAGAACACGGTCCGCGATTACCTGCCGGCTGAATTCTTCCACTGTCATTTCGGGATCAGCGGTCTTGAGGATCTCCTCATAACTGCCCCACTGCGCATTCTGTGCGCGGACAGCCTCCGCGGTATCGGCGAGACGCATATCTCCGCGCAGGATCGAAAAATCGAGACCATAAAGATTCGACAACTCGATCAGCCCGGCGTCAGGAGGAAGCGACTCGATGAAACGACGTTCCTTCTCATGGGCCTCGGCGTCTGTTTCTCCGACCTGGATACGGATTTGCCAGAGAATACCAACATCGCGCGGCCCACGGCCCCGGCGAACAAGATTGTCATCGAGCCGCTTGCGATGATCCTTCATACTCTGGACCGTGCGCCGCGCTCCGAACTGCATGTCGGCGTAGGTGGAGGCGAGATCCAGGCCAGGACCTGATTGTCCCGCCTGGATGATCACCGGTCGCCCCTGCGGCGATGGAAGAACAGGCAACGGCCCGCGCACGTTGAAGAATTCGCCGTGGTGATTGAGAAGGTGAACCTTATCCGGGTCGGCGAAAATGCCGGTGTCGCGATCCAGCAGGATCGCATCCGCCTCGACGCTGTCCCACAGGTCACGCACCACCTGCAGATGCTCACGCGCACGATCATAACGGCGATCGTGATCCATCATGACGCTGTAGCCGTAATTCGCCGCTTCGTTCTTGTACGCAGACGTCACGGCGTTCCACGCGATACGGCCGCCGGTGATGTGATCGAGCGAGCTGAACAACCGGGCGACGTGAAATGGCTGATGATAGGTCGTCGACATAGTGAGGCCAAAGCCGACGCCTGGTGCGGCGCGCGCCATGATCGGGACCATGGGCATCATGTCGTGCTTGGGCCAGCGCACCCCGAGGCGCACTGCCGCGTGATGATTTCCGCCATGATTTTCGGGTGTCTCGGCGGCATCGCCAAAGAACACCATGTCGAGGACACCACGCGATGCCGTCCGCGCGATCTCCTCGTAAAAATCCGCACCGTAGTAGTCGTAGCCGACCCAGGATCCCGGCGTACGCCACAGATAGTCGGTGTGGACGAACGACAGATCAACCGCGAAATGCATCAGGTG
>CANKHJ010000156.1 GCA_947481635.1 Bradyrhizobiaceae bacterium | reverse complement strand
TCGAAGAAACCGAACTGACCCATCGAACGCCTCCGCTGCCAAATCGCGTGCGATCCTTGAATCTGATTTAACGGCCAATGACCAGGGCGCAATTATTCGAGGTGCCCTGCAGGTTATTTGTATAGTTTTGACCGATCTAAATGGTCAATACAGTACAATAGGCAGTATATATACGTATATAACCGCGTGTTATTATTTAACACCTGCAATGACCGTTCATTAATACTTGAAAGCGCAATAATTTCGTGCGGCATCTTGCGGGGTGACTGAGTTTGATTGTTTCCCAAACTCGAGGCGTCTCGGAGATTTTGCCGAAGGCGACACTCGCCCTGTGGAAGGGCGCCTGCTGAATGCAATGCGCGATCCGTTCAAGCCTCTTTCGTCGGCCGGCAGTAGGCCGCCCTCGTCAGAGCGGAAGCTGAGGCAATCATGCGTCCTAAAGGAAGCACCCTGCAATCCGGAAGCGCGTTGTTTCCGGCGTTGGAAGCAGTTCACGACGTCACCCTTCGCAAGGATGCCGAAGAGCACCTTGCGCAGATGGAGGGCAAATATCGTGGGCTGCTGGAGGCCGCGCCGGATGCGATGGTGGTGGTCAACCAGGGCGGCGAGATCGTGCTGCTGAACGTGCAGGCCGAGAAGCAATTCGGCTATCGCCGCGACGAATTGCTCGGTCAGAAAGTCACCAACATCATTCCGGTCGGCTTCGCGGAACGGCTGGTCGCCGACGACCTTCGCTCGGAGGAAGACGCGCTCGACCAGAAGATCGGGACCGGGATCGAACTGATTGCGTTGCGCAAGGACGGCAGCGAATTTCCGATCGAGATCATGCTGAGCCCGCTGGAAAGCGCCGAGGGCATTCTGGTCACCGCGGCGATCCGCAACATCAGCGTCCGCAAGGCGGCCGAACAGCAACTGGGACAAATGGAAGGGCGCTATCGCGGGCTGCTGGAGGCCGCGCCTGACGCCATGGTGGTGGTGAACCAGGGCGGCGAGATCGTGCTGCTGAATGTGCAGGCTGAGAAGCAGTTCGGCTATCGCCGCGACGAATTGCTCGGCCAGAAGGTCACCAACATCATTCCGGAGGGCTTCGCGGAACGTCTGGTCGCCGACGACCTTCGCTCGGAGGAAGACGCGCTCGACCAGAAGATCGGAACCGGGATCGAACTGATCGCGCTGCGCAAAGACGGCAGCGAGTTTCCGATCGAGATCATGCTGAGCCCGCTGGAAAGCCCCGAGGGCATTCTGGTGACGGCGGCGATCCGCAACATCAGCGTCCGCAAGGCCGCCGACCAGCAACTGGGACAGATGGAAGGGCGCTATCGCGGCCTGCTGGAGGCGGCGCCCGATGCCATGGTGGTGGTGAACCAGGGTGGCGAGATCGTGCTGCTGAACGTTCAGGCCGAGAAGCAGTTCGGCTATCGCCGCGATGAATTGCTCGGCCAGAAAGTCACCAACATCATTCCGGTCGGCTTCGCGGAACGGCTGGTCGCCGACGACCTTCGCTCGGAGGAAGACGCGCTCGACCAGAAGATCGGGACCGGGATCGAACTGATCGCATTGCGCAAGGACGGCAGCGAGTTTCCGATCGAGATCATGCTGAGCCCGCTGGAAAGCCCCGAGGGCATTCTGGTGACGGCGGCGATCCGCAACATCAGTGTCCGCCAGGCTGCCGAAAATCATCTTGCCCAAATGGAAGGGCGATACCGCGGGCTGCTGGAGGCGGCGCCCGACGCCATGGTGGTGGTGAACCAGGGCGGCGAGATCGTGCTGCTGAACGTTCAGGCCGAAAAGCAGTTCGGCTATCGCCGTGACGAATTGCTCGGGCAGAAGGTGACCAACATCATCCCGGAGGGCTTCGCGGAACGGCTGGTCGCGGACGACCTGCGATCCGCAGAAGACGCGCTCGACCAGCGCATCGGGACCGGCATAGAGCTGATCGCGCTGCGCAAGGATGGCAGCGAGTTTCCGATCGAGATCATGCTGAGCCCGCTGGAAAGCGCCGAGGGCATCCTGGTGACCGCGGCGATCCGGGACATCAGCATGCGCAAGAATGCGGAGAAGCATCTGGCGCAGATGGAGGGCCGGTACCGCGGGCTGCTCGAAGCTGCACCGGACGCGATGGTGGTGGTGAACCAGCGTGGCGAGATCGTGCTGCTGAATCTTCAGGCGGAAAAGCAGTTCGGCTATCGCCGCAACGAACTGCTCGGCCAGAAGGTGACCAATATCATTCCGGAGGGCTTCGCGGAACGGCTGATCGCCGACGGCCTTCGGTCCGCGGACGATGCGCTGGAGCAGCAGATCGGCATGGGTATCGAACTCACTGCCCGGAAGAAAGACGGCAGCAAGTTTCCGATCGAGTTGATGCTGAGCCCGCTGGGCGGCGTAGACGGCATTCTGGTAACCGCGGCGATCCGCGACATCAGCGTGCGCAAACTCGCCGCGGCGCATCTCCTGCAAAAGGTGGAGGAATTGAACCGCTCAAATGAGGAACTGGGGCAATTCGCCTATATCGCTTCGCACGATCTGCAGGAGCCGTTGCGGATGGTGGCGAGCTACACCCAATTGCTGTCGCGGCGTTACAAGGGAAAGCTGGACGCCGACGCCGATGAATTCATTGCATTCGCAGTGGACGGGGCGAGCCGCATGCAGCGGTTGATTCAGGACTTGCTGGCCTTTTCGCGCGTTGAGACCAATGGCTCCGTCATGCTTGAGACGCCTAGCGAAGACGCTCTGCTGCTGGCGCTCAAGAATCTCCGCGGCTCGATTGAAATCAGCGGTGCGTTGGTGACCCACGATCCAATGCCGCTGGTTTTTGCGGACGGGATGCAATTGACGCAGTTGTTTCAGAATCTGATCGGTAACGCCATCAAATATCAGAACGGCGGAATCCCCAAGGTTCACATCGCTGCCGTCAAGACTGACCAGAACAAGTGGGTCTTTTCGGTGAAAGACAACGGCTTGGGAATTGATCCGCAATATTTTGAAAGGATTTTTGGTATGTTTCAGCGGCTGCATAGGCGCGAAGAATACGCCGGAACCGGCATTGGCTTGGCGATCTGCAAGAAGATCATCGAGCGGCACGGCGGCAGCATTTCGGTCGAGTCACAGCCGGGGCAGGGCTCCACCTTCAGCTTCGGCTTGAACGGCAGGGAAGCGAAGCCATGAATCCCCCGGCCAATTCGTTGATCAATTTCAGGGTTCTTTTGGTCGAAGACAGCCCGGGCGACGTCCGGCTGACGCAGGAAGCCTTTCGGGCCACCAACATGGCTGTCGATCTGAGCGTGGTGATGGACGGCGTCGAGGCGATGGCATTTCTCAGGCGCGAGGGAGCCTATGCCGATGCGCCTCGCCCGGACCTGATCCTCTTGGATCTCAACCTCCCCAAGATGGATGGCCGTCAGGTCCTGGCGCAGATCAAGGCGGACAACAACTTGAAAACGATCCCAGCCGTGATCCTCACCACATCGATGGCAAGTGAGGACATCGCGGTCAGCTATCAGCTCCAGGCCAATTGCTACATCGCGAAGCCGGTGCAGTTGGACGCATTCGAGGACGTCGTGAGGAGCATCAATGATTTCTGGCTGAAGAAGGTGGCGTTGCCGCCGCAGGTGAAGAAACGAATCGCATGACATCGATTACGCCAACAAACGACCGGAGCGACATCAATGACAAGTGAAGTTCTCTTGGTCGAAGACAGTCCCGGCGACGTCCGGCTGACGCGCGAAGCGTTCCGTGACGCCAACCGGGCGATCCATCTTCAGGTGGCCTCCGACGGCGTGGAGGCTATGGCCTATTTGCGGCGCGAAGGGGTCCACGCCAATGCGCCGCGCCCGGACATCATCCTGCTGGACCTGAATCTGCCCAAGATGGATGGGCGCGAGGTGCTGGCTCTCATCAAGTCGGATGACAGCCTGAAAATGATCCCGACCGTCATTCTCACCACGTCTGATGCTGAGGCGGATATCGTAAAGAGCTATCAGCTCCAGGCGAATTGTTACCTCACCAAACCCGTGCAGTTCGACGAATTCGCGGGCCTGGTGCGGTGCATCAATGATTTCTGGTTGACGCGGGTCAAGTTGCCGCAGCAGGCCCAAGGCGGATGAACAAGATCCGAGCCGTTCTCCTGGTCGAAGACAACACGGGAGACGCGCGTCTGTTGCAGGAGATATTCAAAGACGAGGGGTCGGTTGATACCGAGCTGACGCATGTCACCTCGATGCGTGAAGCCGAGCAGCATCTCGCTGAGAACAATGTCGACATCGTATTGCTCGACCTGGGGCTGCCCGACGCGCAGGGATTGGAAGCCATACAGAGGATTCGTGCCGCCGCGCCGCGCGTCCCGCTGGTGGTGATTACCGGCTTGGACGATGAATCGGTGGCAGCGCAATCCCTGCAGGAGGGCGCTCAGGACTATCTCATCAAGGGCCAGATCGTCTCGAGCTCTGGCCAGGTGGAAACGCGCGGATTGCTGCGGGCGCTGCGCTACGCGATCGAGCGAAAGGCAATGGAAGAAGCGCTGTCCGTCGAAAAGGAACGCGCGCAAGTGACGCTCAACTGCATTGGAGACGCGGTTGCCTGCACCGACGTCGCTGGAAATCTCACCTTTCTCAACATAGTGGCGGAAAAGCTGAGTGGCTGGTCATGGCAGGAGGCGGCGGGACGGCCGATGGCCGAAGTCTTCAAGATCATCACCTCCGAAAATCACGAAGCCATCGATAACCCGATGGATGTCGCAGTCGATGAAAATCGGACGATTCACCTGCCGTCGAACTCGATCCTCACGCGGCGTGATGGATTTGAAATCCCGATCGAAGACTCCGTCGCGCCGATCCATGATCGCGACGGGAGGATTACCGGCGCGGTCATCGTGTTTCGCGATGTGAGTGAAGCGCGGGCCATGACGCTGCAGATGACCTACTCGGCCGAGCATGATTTTTTGACCGGTCTGCCAAATCGAATGCTGCTGAATGACCGGATCAAGCAGGCGATCGCCGTTGCACCGCGACACGGCAAGCGTGTCGCGGTGCTGTTCCGTGTTCTCGACGGATTCAAGCACATCAACGACTCGCTGGGACATCCGACCGGCGACAAGCTTCTTCAATCGGTCGCGAGGCGCCTGGTGGAATGCGTGCGTGCCTCCGACACCGTGAGCCGGCAGGGCGGCGATGAGTTCGTCGTGCTGCTTTCGGAGCTCGAGCATCCCGAAGATGCGGCCATCACCGCGCGACGGTTGCTGGCGGCGGTCGCGGGAGCTCACTCGATCGATCAGCACGATCTCCATATCACGACGAGCATCGGTGTGAGTGTCTATCCGGACGATGGGCCAGACGCGGAGGCGCTGATCAAGAATGCGGATACCGCGATGTATCAGGCAAAGGAAAACGGCCGTCAAAATTATCAGTTCTTCAAACAGGCCATGAACGTGCGGGCCGTGGAGCGGCAGTCTATCGAGGAGGGGCTGCGGCGTGCCTTGGAACGGCAGGAATTCATGCTGCACTACCAGCCGAAGGTCGATCTCAGGTCGGGATCGATAACCGGCGCGGAAGCCTTGATCCGCTGGACCCATCCCACGCGAGGGCTGATCGGTCCGGATCAGTTCATTCCCGTCGCGGAAGACTGCGGGCTCATTCTGCCGATCGGCGCCTGGGTCCTGCGCCAGGCATGCGAGCAGGCCAGAGCATGGGCCGACGCCGGCCTGCCGGCGATAACCGTGGCGGTGAACGTCTCCGCGCTGGAATTTCGCGATAAGAATTTTCTCGAGAGCTTGTTCGCCATTTTTCGCGAAACCGGCGTCGAGCCAAAATGCCTCGAATTTGAATTGACGGAAAGCGTGCTGATGAAGCGCGCCGAGACGTCGGCGCCGATCCTGCAGATCCTGAGAGGAATGGGAATAAGAATTTCGGTCGATGATTTCGGCACCGGTTATTCCAGCCTGAGCTACCTCCGAAAATTTCCAATTGATTCCGTCAAGATCGACCAATCCTTTGTGCGCCAGATCGGCGTCAGCGATGATGATGCGATCCTTGTTACGGCCATGATTGGCATGGCCCGCAGTCTCAGGCTGAGGGTCATCGCGGAGGGTGTGGAAACGCCGGAAGAATTGGCCTTTCTTCGCGCCCACGAATGTGACGAAGCGCAAGGCCATGTTTTCAGCCCTGCGGTGCTGCCGCAACATTTCGCGACGTTAATGACAAAGGGGGTGCCCGGCTACGGTGCCAGTCAAGCGTCCGTGACCGCGCCTGATCTCGATGTGAGAACGGATCATTCGGACAGCGATCAGTATGCCGGAGCAACCAACCGAAACGCCGTTCGTGTTTCCCGCAGGGCGACATCATGAAGATGGAAGCCATCAGGGCGGTCCTGCTGATCGAAGACAACGCCGGCGATGCGCGCCTGCTGCGTGAGATGCTGATCGAGGAGGGAGCTCGCCGCATCGAATTGACGCATGTCGTGAGCATGAGTGAGGCCGTGCAATACCTTTCGAGTCACGCCGTCGACCTCTTGCTGCTCGACCTTGGTTTGCCCGATGCGCACGGACTGGAGGCGGTCCGGCAGGCTCACGCCGCGGCACCCCTTATTCCGTTGGTGGTGCTGACCGGGCTGGACGATGAGGCGTTGGCTTCGCAAGCCTTTTACGAGGGCGCGCAGGATTATCTGATCAAGGGCCAGATCGAGACGCGTGGGTTGCTCCGCGCCATGCGCTACGCCACCGAGCGCAAGCGCCTGGAGTGGCTGAAGGATGAGTTCGTCGCAACGGTAAGTCATGAGTTGCGCACGCCGTTGACGTCCATCTCCGGGTCTCTCGGCCTGCTGATGAGCGATGCCGCCACCAAGCTGCCCGAGCGCGCTGTGCGTCTGATCGAGATCGCGCACATGAGTTGTCAGAGGCTCGTGCGGTTGGTCAATGACATTCTCGATGTCGAAAAGTTGGAAGCCGGCCAAGTCGCTTTCAATTTCCGGCGCGTCGACATCCGATCGATCGTCGAGGAGGCGATCGAGGCCAATCGTGGATTTGCCGAGGGTCATCGCGTCCGGATTCTCCTCGAAGCCGCGACAGGTGTTGGAGAGGTACGGGCCGATGCGGATCGGCTGGTCCAGGTCGTCACCAATCTGCTCTCGAACGCAGTCAAATTTTCTCCGGCAGACAGTGACGTGGCGGTGACGATCGAGAAACAGGCCGATGTCGTTCGGATCTCGGTGCGGGACCACGGTCCCGGTATCCCGGCCCAGTTCAAGCCGCGTATCTTTGAACGATTTGCACAGGCCGAGAACTCCGCGACACGTCAGAATGGCGGTACCGGGCTCGGTCTCAGCATCGTGAGGCAGATTGTCGACCGCCTTGAAGGAAAAGTGGGTTTCTCGGATGCGCCCGGCGGCGGCACGAATTTCTATGTCGAGTTGCCCGGATGGGATCGGTTCGAAGCGTCGGTAACCGATACCGGCGCGCACCCTGATGCCTTGCGCATCTTGCTTTGCGAGGATGATCTCGAGACCGCGCTTGCGCTACGCGAGCACCTGAGGCCGTTCGGATTTGCCGCCGACTTCGCCTTCACCGCGGCTGAAGCGATCGGCCGGGCTTCGGAAACGCAATATCACGCGGTGCTGGTTGACCTGCTGCTTCCAGATCGTAACGGGCTCAGTGTGATCATGCGATTGCGCCAGTTGGCGCAATATCGCGATACGCCGATCATTGTTGTCTCCGCCGATCCGAATTGCGGGCGCGACGACGTGCGGTCGTCCAGCCTCAATGTATCGGATTGGCTGAGCAAACCGGTGGATTTCGATCGGCTGGTGCGCGTCCTGCCGAGACCGAGCTCGCTCACGCTGGATGGAGGCCTGCCCATCGCCGGTCGAGACGTGGTCCACCCGGTCAAGCACATTGCGGATGAGCACGCGATCCATGCGATTACGTCGCCGCCGATCGCGCCGCCGGCGAGCGAGACGGACCTTGCGGTGCTCTATATTGCACCCGCTACTCCATCCGTCCCCGAGGCGCCGGTAAAGCATCACGGCGTCATGGACCATGCAGTTCGCATCCTTCACGTCGAGGATGACGCCAACATTCGGGAAATCGTCGCCCTTTCGCTCGGGCTCGACCCCGCAATGACGGTGATCAGTTGCGCCGGCGGAGCCGAAGCGCTGGCCTCGGTGGCTGAGACGAGGCCCGACCTGATCCTCTGCGATGTCATGATGCCTGGCATGGATGGCCCGAGCATGCTTGCGCGCCTGCGCGAGGACCCGGCCACAGCAAAGATTCCGGTCATCTTCATGACCGCCCAATGCCATTCAAAACGGATGGAGCAATTGATGTCGCTGGGTGTCGTCGCGGTGATCACCAAGCCATTCAATTCCGAAAAGCTCGGGCCCCTGTTACGGAGCCATCTGCATTCCGCCAGGATTGCAGCGGTCAACTCCGGGTTTCGTCAGCGCTTACGCAATGATGCCGCGGCGCTTGCGCTGTTCCGTGAGGAATTGCGGAGCAAGCCCGATGCGTCGGCCGCGCCCGACGGATTGCAAACCTGTGCTCATAAGCTGGCCGGCGCTGCCGGCATGTTCGAGTTTCTAGCCGTGAGTGACACCGCGTCAGCTCTCGAACAGGCGGTGATCGAGCGGTCCGCGGGCCTTGGCGCCGCAGGTGAGCTGGAGACCAAACTCGACGCCCTTATTGAATGCATCGCGCGTGGCTAGTCGGGAAGGCCGCGTCAGACCAGAGGCTGGGCCGTTCACGATTGGCCCGACCGGCGCCGTAACGAAGGTGGATTAGCCATGACGGACCGACTTGAAAAGGTTTTGACGGAACCGCGGATGCTCATCGTCGATGATGACCCGGCCGTTGTAAGGATGCTGGCCGATCGATGCACCAGGATCGGGTTTAGAGTCGAGACCGCGGCGACCGGCATTCAGGCGCTGCTCATGGCGCGTCGAACGTCGCCCGACATTTTGCTCATCGATGTCAATTTGCCGGAGATCGACGGCCTCTCGGTCTGTCAACGATTGCTGGAGCCCGGAAAAAAGCCGGTTGAGGTGATCGTGATGACCGGCAGCAAGTCTCAGGAGACCGTCACGCGGTGTGACAGTCTCGGCACTTATTTCATACCCAAGGGTTCGGCGTTCTGGACCAATGCCAGTTCTTTGCTGGCCCGGATTTATCCCGAGATCGCCGACAATATCAGGAATCTGGACGTCCCCGCGATGGGGGCGGAGATGCGGTTGAGTCCGCGCGTTCTGGTGGTCGACGATGACCCGAGCGTGCACATGTTCTTGGCCAGCCGGCTCGCCAAAGTGGGGGTCGACACCCTGTATGCGTCCGATTCCGTGCAAGGGTTCAGGATCGCGAGCCGGGACCAGCCGAGTGTCATCATATCGGATTATTACATGCCGAGCGGCGATGTCCTTTACATGCTGTGGCGGCTGCGCAGCACGCCGGAGACTGCGGCGATGCCGGTCTTCGTAATGAGTGGCGGCAAACTCGACGAAGCGACCCAGCAGGCGCTGCGGCGCGAGGTTTGCGGCCGGCCTGGCGTGGCGCGGTTCTTCGAGAAGACGTTCGATACCGACGAACTCTTCGAGGCTCTGCAGAAGGTCTGCGGGTTTGAGACGCAGCCCGCCGTGTGAGGGGACGACGCCCTAACGCACCAGCGACCGCACGAAGGTCGAGCCGGCATTCGAGCAATCGAACACGTGTAGCCCAAGCTCGTTGGCGAGATCGATGAAGCTCGCCACGCCGCGCACCGAATTGCCTTTGACGTCGAGCCGCGGCGAGAATGTGCCGATGCCGAGCAGCCGGTTGACCACGCCGCAGATGCCGCCGCCGACGCCGCTCTTGGCCGGCACGCCAACGTCATAGGCCCAGGTGCCGGAGAAATCATAGGTCCCGCAGGTGAACATCACCGCGAGCGTGTTGCGCACCGCATCCAGCTCGAACACCTGCTGTCCGGTCACCGGATTTTCTCCGATATGCGCCAGCGTTGCGCCCATGCGCGCAAGATCGGTCGCGGTGACGCGGATCGCGCATTGGCGGAAGTAAAGGTCGACGATCTCATCCACCGGCCCGTCCAGCGCGCCGACATTGCGCAGCAGATGGCCGATCGCGCGGTTGCGGTGGCCGGTCTCGCTTTCGGAGCGATACACGGCTTCGTCCATGGTCAGCCTGCGCCCGGCGGCCTGGGACAGCCGATCGATGATCAACTCGAAGGCGTCGGACCCGGCGACCCCGTGGATGATGCCGTCCACCGTGATCGCGCCGGCATTGACCATCGGGTTGAACGGCCGGTTTGAATGCGGATCGAATTCGATGGCGTTGAACGGATCGCCGCTCGGTTCGACGCCGACGCGCGCCATCACGGCGTCCCGGCCGACCAGTTCGAGCGCCAGACAATAGATGAAGGCCTTCGCGACCGACTGGATGGTGAAGGGATGGTCGGCGTCGCCCGCGGTATGCAATTTGCCGTTCACCGTCGCGATCGCGATGCCGAAATGGTCGGGATCGGCGACGGCAAGTTCCGGGATATAGTCGGCGACGGCGCCTGTGACGTTAGGCAGGTGGCGCGCATGCGTTGCAGCAAGGATGCTGTCGATGCCGAAATCGGCGTTCGCCGACGATGCCGTGACCGTATCCATCCGCCTTACGCCCCATGACGCGTTTCGCGCTGGAGCCCGCTGGACAGCCAGTCCCCGAAACGTCGACCCCTAGACCTTCACCAGCGTCCGACGGCGCGGTGATCCCCTTGGACAACTACGCAAATATTATGCCACGAAATGCAACCCTGGCCATCCCCAGGCAGGTTCATCGAACTGTCACAGAAAGTTGGTTGTTTCGATACAGTGGGGGAAGCCATGCAGATTTCGATCCATGATGAAGGCGCGGTCGCCAGGGTCGTCCTGGTCGGCAAGCTCGATATCGTCGGCGCGGATGTCGTCGCTTTGCCGCTGGCCACCCTGTCCGGTAGCAAGCAGAATGTTCTCATCGACATGTCGGGTGTGACCTTCCTGGCGTCGATCGGGATTCGCCACCTGGTCTCGGCCACCAAAGCGTTGTCGCGACGCGGCGGAAAGCTGGTTCTGATCGGCACGACCGAGGCCGTCAGCGAGGTTCTTACCACGGCCGGTCTCGCCCCCATGATCGCGATGGTCGCCAACGATGGCGAGGCGCGGGCGCTCGTCGGCGGGTGATATGGAGCAATTTGTCTCGCGTTTCTGACAGGATGTTTGCTAGAGCCTGTCGTCATTTAGGGGATTCGCAAATCAGTCGAAGCGTGATTCATGAGGAGCCTTCCTGAAGGAGGCTTTCGATGGAACGTCATGCATTGCGGGACGATCAATTCGCGCGGATCGAG
>CANKHJ010000155.1 GCA_947481635.1 Bradyrhizobiaceae bacterium | reverse complement strand
CGTGCGCACCTCGCGCCAGATGCTCAACGAGATCGGCCGCGAGCCGACCCCGGAAGAGCTCGCTGAAAAGCTCGGCATGCCGCTGGAGAAGGTGCGCAAGGTCCTCAAGATCGCCAAGGAGCCGCTCTCGCTCGAAACCCCGATCGGCGACGAGGAGGATTCACACCTCGGCGACTTCATCGAGGACAAGAACGCGATCCTGCCGATCGACGCGGCGATCCAGTCGAATCTGCGCGAGACCACGACCCGCGTGCTGGCGTCACTGACGCCGCGCGAAGAGCGCGTGCTGCGCATGCGCTTCGGCATCGGCATGAACACCGATCACACGCTGGAAGAAGTCGGCCAGCAATTCTCGGTGACGCGCGAACGCATTCGCCAGATCGAGGCGAAGGCGCTGCGCAAGCTGAAGCACCCGAGCCGGTCGCGGAAGCTGCGGAGCTTCCTCGACAACTAGCTCACGCTGTCCTTCCCGGGCTTGACCCGGTCATCTGTCAGAATTGAAACGGCGGGCGAAAGCCCGCCGTTTTTGTTGCCGAGCGGTTGAACCGGACTTAGCCTTTAAATGGGGAGGCGCGAATGCTGGTTCGTATCATAGTCGCCGTCACCGACGGTGCCGCTCCTTCTGGACAGTTCTCATGACCCTCCGCTCCGGCCGTGAATTCCTCGCGATCCCCGGCCCCACCGTGATCCCTGACGCCGTGCTGGCCGCGATGCAGCGGCCGGCGATCGACATCTATGCCGGGTCGTTGATTGCGCAGACCGACGGGCTGCTGGCCGACCTCCCGAAAATCTTCCGCACCGCCGGGCGTGCCACCATCTACGCCGCCAACGGCCACGGCGCCTGGGAGGCCGCGCTCACCAACGTGCTCTCGCGCGGCGACCTGGTGTTGGTGCTCGAGAGCGGGCGCTTCGCGCTTGGCTGGGGCGATGCGGCGCGGATGCTCGGCGCCGAAGTCGAAATACTGCCGGGCGATTTCCGCCGTGCGGTACGGCCGGAGGCATTCGAGGCGCGGCTGAAGGCTGACGCTGGCCGCCGCATCAAGGCGATCCTGACGACGCAGATCGACACGGCGGCCGGGGTGCAGAACGACATCGCCGCGATCGGTCAGGCGATCCGCGCCGCCGGCCACGACGCGTTGCTGATGGTCGACACCGTCGCCTCGCTCGGGTGCGTGCCGTTCGAGATGGATGCCTGGGGTGTCGATGTTGCGGTGTCGGCATCGCAGAAGGGCCTGATGACGCCGCCCGGCCTGAGCTTCACCGCAGCCAGCGCTCGCGCGCGGGCGGTGCATGAGACCGCAAATCTGCGCACGCCCTATTGGGACTGGACGCGCCGCGAGGACGAGCAGCACTACATGAAATATGCCGGCACGCCGCCGGAGCATCTGCTGTTCGGGCTGCGTGCGGCGCTCGACATGATCTTCGCCGAAGGGCTGGAGAATGTGTTCCGCCGCCACGCGCTGATCGCGGAGGCGACGCGGCGCGCGGTCGCTGCGTGGGGCGAGGGGCAGGCGCTTGGTTTCAACGTGATCGAGCCGGCGGAGCGCGCGGATTCAGTCACCTCGATCGTCACCACCAATGGCGAGAGCGCGCAGCCGCTGGTCGATTATTGCCTCAATGTGTGCGGCGTGGTGCTGGGGCGGAGCCTCGGCGCTGCAGCCGGGCGCGGCTTCCGCATTGCTCATATGGGCCACGTCAATGCGCCGATGATCCTCGGCACGCTTGCGGTGGTGGAGACCGCGCTTGCGGCGGTCGGTGTGCCGCATGGCCGCGGAGGCGTCCAGGCGGCGATCGACTACCTCGCCAAGGCCGTACCGGCGTGAACGCGGCCCGCCGCGGTGGGCTGCGACGACAAAACCCGCAATATCGGCCCTTTCCACGCCGCATCCGCGCGGTAGACTCAGCTATTGAGATTCGGAGGCCAAATGATCGCGCGCCTATTCCTTGCCCTCGCCGTCCTGGTCCCGTTCGCCGCCCCCGCTGACGCGGCGCGCTGCGGCGGCGACTTCAACACCTTCCTCGCCGCGATGGGGAGCGAAGCGCAGGCGGCAGGCGTCTCGCGCCAGGTCATCGGCGAGGCCTTCGCCGGCCTGACGCCCGATGCCGCGGTGATCGACTTCGATCACAGGCAGCGCGGCACCTTCCGCCGCAGCTTCGAGGATTACGCGCGCACCCGCGTCATTCCCGCCCGCCTCAAGCGCGCCGCCTCGCTGATGCAGCGGAACGCCGCGCTGCTCCAACGCATCGAGCGCCAGTTCGGCGTGCCGCCGGAATTGATCATGGCGATCTGGACGCTCGAAACCGACAATGGCGGCGGCGACATGGGCAAGCTGTCGGTGGTGCGCACCATCGCCACGCTGGCGCATGACTGCCGCCGCACCGAGCTGTTCCAGGGCGAGCTCATCGCGGCGCTCCAGATCGTCCAGCGCGGCGACCTGCCGTTGCGCGAGATGGTCGGCGCCTTCGCCGGCGAGATCGGGCAGACCCAGTTCCTGCCGTCCTCCTACATCAAGTATGGCGTCGACTATGACGGCAACGGCCATGTCGACCTGCGCCGCAGCGTGCCGGACGTGCTCGCCTCCACCGCCAACCTGCTCAAGGTCAATGGCTGGCAGGCCGGCCAGCCCTTCGGCGAGGGCACGCCGAATTTCCAGGTGATGCGCGAGTGGAACCGGTCCGAGATCTATCGCAAGACCATGCACCTGGTCGCGCAGCGGCTGGCGGCGGGTGACACCGGCGGCGCGAGTCGCTGAGCGCTGCGATCATCCGATCAAACAAAAACGGCGGGCCGAGGCCCGCCGTTTCTTATTGAACGCGGATGATGCGAACTATCGTCCGCTGATCTCGCCGCCGGGTTCTTCGCTGAGCCAGCGATAGAGCAGCCCGCCGGCCGCGCCGCCGATCAGCGGTGCCACCCAGAACAGCCAGAGTTGAGCCAGCGCCCAGCCGCCGACGAACAGCGCCGGCCCGGTGCTGCGCGCCGGATTCACCGAGGTGTTGGTAATCGGAATGCTGATCAGGTGGATCAGCGTCAGCATCAAGCCGATGGCGAGCGGCGCGAAGCCCGCCGGCACCTTGCCGTGGGTCGCGCCCATGATGACGAACAGGAACATCATGGTGAGGACGACTTCGGCCACCAGTGCCGCGCCCAGTCCGTATTTGCCGGGAGAATGGTCGGCATAGCCGTTGGCGGCAAAGCCCTTGGCCAGGCTGAAATCGGCGGTGCCGCTCGCGATGACATAAAGCACCGCCGCGGCGACGATGCCGCCGACCACCTGCGCGACGACATACGGCAGGATTTGATTAGTCGGAAACCGTCCGCCGGCCGCGAGCCCGATGGTGACCGCCGGATTCAGATGGCAGCCGGAGATGTGGCCGATGGCATAGGCCATCGTCACGACCGAAAGCCCGAATGCCAATGATACTCCGAGCAGGCCGATGCCGACCTGCGGAAAACCGGCCGCGATCACCGCGCTGCCGCAGCCTGCGAAGGTAAGCCAGAAAGTGCCGATCGCCTCGGCAGCGTATTTGCGTGTCTGCAATGAAGCCTCCCCTGAATGAAAAGCGCTGCGGCGCAACAGAATCAGGTGCGGCCGCGCCTGCGGGGATTATGGGCCAAGCTGTCGCGCGATTGTAGGGAGGTAGGCGTGTCCGGTTTGGTCATGCGCGGCCGATGACGATCGTCTTGACCGATTTCGCCACCGCAAAACAAAAACGGCGGGCCAATCAGCCCGCCGTTTTTGTTCGTCTTCAGCAATCCGCGCTAAGGCGCCATGTTACTCGGGCGGAGCATGCTCCGCCCGAGTCTCGCGAACTACTTCTTTTTCGCGGCCTTCTTTTTCGCCTTCTTCGCCTTCTTAGCCTTCTTGGCCTTCTTAGCCATGACTAGCGTCCTCTTCAGTTAGGATTGCGAAAAACGCCACACGAGGCGCCTCGGGCGGAGGGCCGACCCGCAGCCTCAAAAGTGATCCGAACAGATTCGCCACAATCTGTCTTGTGTTATTCACAGTTATGACGCCCCACATGTTGGATTCGAGTCGCCTTTCTGACGCGGACCGAGGATCCGCGGTGCGCCGATGCCATTCCCGCGTGTGGACCTGCATCCAAACGCGCGGCGCCGACGTATCCTGTTCGGGCGTCGCGGCGGGTCGGCGCCGAGGGGGAGGTCCATCATGCGCGCCGTTACGGTTTGCTGCTTCGCAATCTTGGCATTCGCGGCGCCCGACGTCCGGGCGCAGGAGAATTACGAAAGCTGGCCGGTGCTGCGCAGCACATTTCCCTCAACGGGCGGCGGCGGGATCGTGATCAAGGGCTATGATCCAGTGATCACCGGCGGGACATGCGTGACGACATTCATGGCGGTCGAGCCCGGCCCGGAGCCGAAGGTCTATCCGAACGTCATCGTGTTCGAGGCGCTGGCCGAGCAGGGCGGTGTGCTGTGCCGAAACGGCAAATGGCGCGCCTTCGAAGGCGGCGCGACCGGGACGACGCCGTATCGGCTGTTCTTCAAGGACGGCGTATTCCGCGGATCACCCTGACGGCGGCTATCGACCGCGTGCGCAGGAAATTTTGCGCTCCCACCACACGCGCCGTCATGCCCGGCCTTGTGCCGGGCATCCACGACTTTCTGTCGCCGCGGTAAAGACGTGGATGGCGGGCATAGGCGAGCGCGCGCTAAGAGCGCCCCCGTAGGCGCTACTTGGACCCGGCGCGCTTGATGGTCTTGATCTCCATCGGCGGCATGCCGGATTTTTCCGCGATCTCGGCGTCCTGCGCGGCGATGATCGCCTTGGCCGGCTCGTCCTTGTCGAGGCCGCCGAGCGCCGAGGCTGGAACCCGGCGGTTGGAGCGCTGCGAGCCGTCTTCATAGATGACGTCGAACAGCACGAAATCGCCGCCGCTGCGCGATCCTGGCTTCCTGGCCATGTTCTCGATCCTTATTCTGTAATGTCTGCCGGTGTTGCGCAGGGTTTGCCCCAACACGAGCGCCAAGGCAAATCGCGTTTTTTGGCGGTCCGGGCTAGTTTCTCCAGTGCAATGAAGGGTGGTGCGATGGTGACGAACAGGCCGGTTACTGATGGCGTTCCGCGTGGAAGCCTTACGGTACGCATCAGTGCGATGCCGGGGGATACCAACGCCAATGGCGATATCTTCGGCGGCTGGGTGCTGTCGCGTATGGACCAGGCCGGCGGCATGGCGGCGGTCGAGCGCGCCCGCGGCCGCGCGGTCACCATCGCGGTCGAAGCGATGACCTTCATCCGCCCGGTACGGGTCGGCGACGTGCTGGAGGTCTTTACCGACATCGAGAGCATCGGCCGCACCTCGATGAAGATCCATATCGAGGCCTGGGTTCGGCGTTACAAAACCCATGACCAGGAGAAGGTGACCGACGCCACCTTCACCTTCGTCGCCATCGACGATGCCGGCAAGCCGCGCCCGATACCGGCGGAAGCGGGATAGCGACTACTCCGCCGCCGTGTCCGCGCGCCTTGCCACGGCCCAGCGATTGTCTGGATAGGGCAGGCCGAGATTCTCGCGCAGGGTTCGGCCTTCATATTCTGTGCGGAACAGACCGCGCCGCTGCAATTCCGGGATCACCTGGTTGACGATGTCGTCGAGGCCCTTGGGGAAGGTCAGCGGCAGCACGTTGAAGCCATCGGCCGCGCCGCCGGTGAACCATTCCTCCAGCGCGTCGGCGACCTGCTTCGCAGTCCCCATCACGGTGCGGTGCGCGCGCTGCCCGATCACGCGTTTATAGAGCTGGCGGATGCTCATGTTCTCGCGCCGCGCCAAAGCGAGCATCACTGCGACCCGGCCCTGCTCGGCGTTGTTCATCACCGGGTCCGGCACCGGTCCGTCGATCGGATATTGCGTCAGGTCCATGCCCCAATAAGCCGAGAGCTGGCGCAGTCCGAGCGCGGGCAGGATCAGATCCTGCAGCCGTTCATATTTGTCCTCCGCCTCGGCCCTGCTCTCGCCGATCACCATCATCACGCCGGGCATGATCTTCAGCGCCTCGGGCGGGCGGCCGTATTTCGCGGCGCGCGCCTTCACGTCGGCATAGAAGGCGCGCCCCTGGGCGAGGTCCTGCTGCACCGTGAAGATCACTTCGGCGGTCTCGGCCGCGAGCTCGCGCCCGTCGTCGGATTGGCCGGCTTGCACCACCACCGGGCGGCCTTGAAGCGAGCGCTGCACCATCAGCGGGCCGCGCACCGAGAAATGTTTTCCCTTGTGATGCAGGAAATGCAGTTTCGCCGGATCGAAATAATTGCCGCTCGCTTTGTCGCCGAGCAGCGCGTCGTCCTCCCAACTGTCCCACAGGCCGAGCACGACATGCGCGAATTCGCGCGCCCGCTCGTAACGATCGGCGTGAGAGACGTGGGTCTCGCGGTTGAAGTTCAGCGCCTCTGACGCGGCCAGCGAGGTGACCAGGTTCCAGCCGGCGCGGCCCTTGCTGATCTGGTCCAATGACGCGAAGAACCGCGCCACGTGGAAAGGCTCGAAATAGGTTGTCGTCATAGTCGCGACGAGGCCGATATGCGAGGTCATCGCCGCGAGCGCGCCGAGCAGCGTGAGCGGTTCGAGCCGCGACACCGCGCTCTGGTGCCGCCATGCATCGACATCGTCGGCGCCGAAGGTGGCATTGGTATCGGCGGTGAACAGCATGTCGAATTTGCCGCGCTCCGCGGTGCGCGCGATCTGCACGAAATGCTCCAGCGACAGCCTTGCGGCCACGTCGACGTCCGGGTCGCGCCACGCCGCGATATGATGCCCGCCGCCCTCGAAGAACAGGCCGAGCTTCATCTGGTTTTGCTGTGGCGCCATCAGGCGGTTCCTCGCGTCGATCTCTGAGAGCGACACTATACCGCTGCATTGCGTGCGTCATCCAGCGCGCTCGGCGTCTTCCGCGACGTGTTCGATGATGTCGAACTCTGCCGCGCGCATTACGACAAGAGCGGACTCGGCCGCGACTACGTCGAGACACTGTTCCGGTAGTTCTTCTTCTTACCCTCCCCCTCGCGGGGAGCGTGGTGGGAGGGGAGCGCAACTATTTGATCTAAGTGCCTTCGACGATTCTGATCTCGCGCTCGGCGGTCTTGCCGAGCGCCTTAAGTGCCGCCTGATAGCCGGGCGAATCATGCGCCTTGATCGCGGCCTCGACGCTCTCGAATTCGATGATGACGGTGCGCTGGTTCAGACCGGCCTCGAACACCTTCGCGGGCATGCCGCGCGCCAGGAACTTGCCGCCGCCGGCCGCGATCGCCGGCCCCGCGAGCTTGGCGTATTCCGCGAGTGCGTTGTCGTCCGACACCGACCGGTAGCACGCAACCCAATAACCCTTCGCCATATCCATCGTCTCCGCTGGCTGTCCGTGAGTGGACGTCTGTGAAAGTCTATAGCATTTTCGTGCGAAGTGGATGCCGGTTCGCGCGAAGAAAACGCGTCAAACAAAAGGCTAGGCGCCTGTCGGCACCAGAATGCCGTCGATCGCCGCGTCGAAATCCTGCGGCGACGTCTGCAATGCGGTCGCCATGCTGACCAGGATGTCATGCCGCGCCTTGCCCCACCCCCCATCGGCCGCCATGACGATGGTGCAGCCCCGCAAGATCATGCGCTTGGTCTCGGGCGCGAAGTCCATGCTCGCGAGGTAGTGGATGGTCTGCTGCGGCTCGCTTCGGATGGCGGCCGCCATGTCGCGGATCGGTTCCAATCCATATTCAAGTCCGGTGACGTCTTTCAGAATGGACTGCACACGCGTGATCTTCGCGTCGTCAAGCGGCCCTTCGATTTCGCCGGACCAGATCATCGCGCGCGCCAGTGCTTTGATGTCCTCGTTCGCGTCCGGCATGAACCGGTCGAGCGGCGATCGCGAGCGGCCGGCATAGACCATCAGGCCGTAGAGAAACTGACCGGCGCCGATAATGATCGCGCCGAAGGTCACCAGCACGGTCTTGCCTCCGGCCGAGGCCGAGATCGCGGTGACCGCGGAACCGCCCAGGAACCAGAGCGCGCCCATCCCCATATGCTGCATACCAGGCGCGGCCATCGATCCCCCCATCGGCGCGCGGACATGCGGCCGGTTGGCAAATCTGCACATTCAGGGGAATGCGTCCAGGGGCCGCGTCTCGTGACCCGCAGGCGCGGCGGATGGCGGAGGCCCCACCCGCCGGATCAGGCGGCGTCGGTTTCCGGGCGGCCGATGTCGCCCTTGAGCCGCTTGAGCATGCGCTTGAGCGCGACGATCTCGGCCTCGAGCCGCTCGACGCGCGCGGTGAGATCGCCGCCTTCCACGCCCGGTTCAAGGGCGCCCTCGGCGGCCGGAAAGGAGACGCCGACCTCGGTGCCGTTACGCCACTGCACATCGGCGCGCAGCGTCTCATCCTTTTGTGGGATGTAGAGCTCGATGGTGTCCGGCGTGGTGACCGCCTGCGAGAAGATCAGACGGGCGCCCGTCGCGGAGATGTCGCGCACCAGGCAATCGACCGTGGAGAGCCGCTTGTTGAAATAGATTTTGCCGCGCAGAAAGCTTTTGTGCCGCGCTGCGATCCGACGTTCAGCCATCACATGCTCCTCTCAACCGGGTTCCAAGGAGTTCGGCGGAACATTATTCCCGGCCCCTTAATGATCCCTTGTTCGGCACCGCACCTTATCGTTGCAGCCTGTTGAGAATTAGCCGGGTTCCCGGTTCCATGCCGAACAACCCTTCATGTTCAAGGCCATTCGGAGGCTTTCGTGCCGCGCCAGGAACCGGCCCCTGCATTGGACGTTGGGGGGATGTCATCTTCACAACGCAGGAGGTTTATGATGCGCACTCGTCTCGTACTCGCCGTCATCGCGGCGGCAGCTCTTTCCCCGAGTCTCGCCTTCGCCCAGGCCACGACGGCCGGCGGCGCGGTCGGCGGGGCCATCATCGGTGGCGCGGTCGGCGGCCCGGTTGGCGCGGTGGTCGGCGCAGGTGTCGGCAGCACCGTCGGCTTGGCGGCTGAGCCCCCGGCTGGCGTGATCACTTATGTGGAGCGTGACCGCGCTCCGTCCGTGACCGTGCGTGAGCGCGTCGTCATCGGCCAGCCGCTCGCCTCCGAGGTTCAGGTCCGCACCATTCCGGACCACAGCGACTGGTCTTACGCGGTGGTGAATAATCAGCGCGTGATCGTCGAGCCGAAGAGCCGCAAGGTGATCAAGATCATCGAGTAATCGATGACCTGATCAGAAAAGTGATCTCACGAAAGGCCCTGGCGGAAACGCCGGGGCTTTTTTTATGCGCGCGCATCCTGGCGATTATTGTTCGAAGTAGCGCTTCTCGAGCATGCAGTGGATGCCTTTGTTGCCGTTCACGACCTGGGTCACGCGCAGGTCGGCGGCGAGGCTCGCCAGCGTATAGGCCTGGTAGCGATCGAGGCCGCGGCGCGCGACCAGCAGATCGAGCATCAGGCGCAACGCGATCGTGACGGCCGCATCGAGGCTCGGGTCGAACGCCATCGTGATCAGATGCGTCGGCGTCTCCGCCATCGGCCATTCGAGCGGCATGTCGTCGCGCAAAGTCAGGCGGAAGGTGCCGGTCAGCCCGGTCTCGACCGCGGTGACGCAGACCTCGCCGTCGCCCTGCGCGCCATGGCCGTCGCCGACCGAGAACAACGCGCCGTCATTGAAGATCGGAAGGTAGAGCGTGCTGCCGGCCTGCAACTCCTTGTTGTCGAGATTGCCGCCATTCTTGCGTGGCGGCAGCGTCGAGATCACGCCCCAGGCCGGTGGCGGCGCTACCGCCATCACGCCGAAGAATGGCCGGCACGGCACTTCCTGACCCCATGGCAACAGCCAGGCGTTGCGCGTGCGATCGAGCGAGAGGTGGATCAGGCGCTGCTCGTTGAAATCGTAAGGCAGCGCGCCCGCCAGCGGCCTGATCAGGTTGAAGCCCCAATCATGCAGGGGCTCGATCGCGTCGATGTCGACCTGCAAGGTCTGTCCTGGCTTGGCGCCCCGGACCGCGACCGGCCCGGTGCAGATGTGCCCCGGCACGATGCGGCGCGTCACCGTCCGGTGGATCGCGGTCAGAGCCGGCGGCACCCAGTGCGGCGCCGGCGGCAGATGTTCGGGGCTGCCGGTCACGGTGGAGATCGTGACGCGTTCGCCGCTCTCAATCGTGAGATGCGGCTTCAACCCCGGATCGAAATAGCCCCAATGCACCGTGTCGGGAGCGGCTTCGAGCGAATGCTTGACGACCGAATCCATGGGCTATCCTCGTGTGCTGCGCACCGCCGATCCTGGCGCATCGCCGACGCGGCGTCGAGCCGAGTTCCATCCTGCCACCATTCCGCCGTCATGTGACGACACAACGCGGGACCCACCTGACATGGAGCAGACATGACCCGGCTCGTTCTCAGCCTTGCGTTCCTCGTCGCCGCCGCGCCGGCATTCTCGTCCGCATCGGCACAAGAGCAGACCGCCAGTCTGACCGAGCAGCTTTACGTCAGTCCTGCCGCCGTCGCCGACACCACCGCATCGGCACCGGAGGCGGTCGCGAATGCAGTGACCGCGCCGGATGCTCTCATCATCATCGAAGCCACGCCGCTCAAGAAGGGCCAGATCGGATCGGGCCGCGCCGAGCTCGACGCGCTGATCGCGCGGCATGCAGCCGCCCAGGGCGTTCCGCTCGAGCTTGCGCATCGGGTCGTCATCCGCGAGAGCCGGTACAATGCCCGCGCGATCAGCAAGGGCAATTACGGCCTGATGCAGATCCGCCTAGGCACCGCGCGCGGCCTCGGCTATCGCGGCGACGCTTCCGGATTGCTCGACCCCGAGACCAATCTCACTTACGCGATGAAATATCTCGCAGGCGCCTTCAAGGTCGCGGGCGGCAATCATAGCCGCACCGTCTCCTATTATTCCGGCGGCTATTATTATGCGGCCAAGCGCCAGGGCCGGACCGCCAACGCGGCTGATTGAGTTTTAACGGACGACGTCATTCCGGGGCGCGCGCTAGCGCGAACCCGGAATCCAGATACACGCACCGATGACTTGTCTGGATTCCGGGTTCGCACCTGCGGTGCGCCCCGGAATGATGCTGTCAGAGCTGGTCCCGGTTATCTGAACAGATTTTCCGCGTCGATAAGTGGAGCCTCTGCCGGGGTTAGGCTGCCAAGCGGAGTGGCAGCGGGTTGAAGTAGGCTTGATCAGGTGTCGCGCCGTCAAGGCTCGACTGGGGCCGTCGGCGATTGTAGAAGTCGAAGTAGCGGCCGATCGATGAGCGGGCCTCGCTGACGCTGTCATAGGCGCGCAGATACACCTCCTCGTATTTGACGCTGCGCCACAGCCGCTCGACGAACACGTTGTCGCGCCAGGCGCCCT
>CANKHJ010000154.1 GCA_947481635.1 Bradyrhizobiaceae bacterium | reverse complement strand
GTCGATGTCCGGGTATCCAAGCTCCGAAAGCGTTGGAATATTGGCCGTGCCGTCCCAGCGTTTGTCCGCGGCGATTGCCAGGACTTTCACTCCGGTGCCGATCTGCGTGCTAAAATTCGTGTAGCTCAGAAAGCTCGCATCGATGCGTCCGGGGATCAGGTCGGTCACGGCCTGCGCGCCGCTGCGATACTGCACCGGCAGCGTCTTCACGCCGGTCTTGTCCTGAAACAACGCTGCCATGAGATGGGCCGCCGAGCCGGCCCCGGTGGTACCGAACGTCAATCCCTCGGGCCGAGTCTTTCCATAGGCAACCAACTCTTGCACCGAATTGGCCGGGTTGGATCCGGAAATGGTCAGAAAGCCAGGGGTGGAATAGAGCGGGGTGACGGGCGTGAAATCGCCGAGCGGATCGAACGGCAATTGTTGAATGGCGGCAAACGTCGTATGCAGCCCGACATACTGGAACAGAACCGTGTAGCCATCGGCGGGCGCCTGCTTCACGCTCATGGCCGCCGGAATGCCACCGGCGCCAGAGCGGTTCTCCACGATCATGCGTTGACCGAGAAATTTGCTGACGCGCTCTGCATAGAGTCGGCCGATAATATCCGGTGCGCCACCGGCAGCGATGCCGACGACCAATGTGATGGGCCGTTCGGGGTAGGATTGCGCAAACCCTCGATGCACCGGAACGGACGCTGTCAGCGCCGTCAGTGCCAATAGCATGCACCAGCCGTATCTCGTCATCTCCGCTCCCTCCCGATCGTTTACAATCTTATGCATGGCGGAGAGAGAGAGCAGGCTTCGAACCCTCGATGCGGTTTCCCGTATGCACGCTTCCAAGCGAGCGCCTGCAGCCACTCAGCCACCTCTTCAGCAGCCTCAGTCCTAAAAGGCGCGGACGCCAAGTTCAAGCCGTGTCAGGGGGGACATCTCCCGTGAACGAGCCTTGATGGCTACCGAAATGAGACGATGAGTGCAGTCCGAGTCGATATGGATTTGGCCAGGATTCAACAGACCGGAAGTCCGATACGGCGTCATCATATAGTCAGCGAGACGTTGATCGGCCTCGGACTGAATCGGATTGGGCGTATCGCTGAGGTCCCATTCAACGCAGCGACTTGGGGCATGCTGCGTAACGTATGTCATCTGGTCAGACTCGTTGATGAAGACCTTTTGAAAAGACTTCTCACCCGATGAGAAGGGCGGGGTCTCGCCGCATCCGTATGGCTACGTGAAGGAGGCCGATCCCATTTTTGGGTGAAGGCCGGAAAGATCCTTTGGCGCGACTGACGGGGGCCAGCCAAAGATCAGCAAGCAGTTGTGCGTCGAAGGAACAATTCGTAATTTTTGGGAGCGGTTGGGAGAGACCGGCAACAAATGAAAAGCCCGCCAGAGGCGGGCTAATTCATTGAAGTCACTGGCTAAAATTGGTTGCGGGGACAGGATTTGAACCTGTGACCTTCAGGTTATGAGCCTGACGAGCTACCGGGCTGCTCCACCCCGCGCCAAAATAGGAAGCGCGGGACATGCCCGCGCCGTGACGGGTATGTAGCAATCATGATCCGGAATGGGAAGTCCGCTGGACTTCTTTTTTCCCCCTCGGCGACAATGGCCTACGCATGCCCCACAGGCCTCCCAAACGAACCATGTTCGGCGGCTCCCTCCGGCGCACCGGGCGGGGGCTGCTAACGGCGGCCGGGCATTCGCTGGAGGGGGCGGAAGGCGCCGAGGCGATACACGGCCTGCGCAAGACGCTCAAGCGCTGGCGCGCCTTCCTGCGCCTGGTCGCGCCGGCGGCGGGTGATCGGCGCAAGGCGCTGGATGTCGCTGCGCGCGATGTGGCGCAGTCGCTCGGGCGCGCGCGTGACCATCAGGCGGCGCTGGATGCGCTGGGCGATCTCAAGGCCAAGGCACTCGATCCCACCGCCCGATCGAAAATGGCGGAGCGGCTCACGGCCTTGCGCGACCAGGCGCAAGGAAAGGCGCTGCCGACATCATCGGGCCGCGCCGCGGCCCGCGTCTTGCGCGAGGCGCGTCAATCGCTCGATGTGATGCCCCTCGACGCGATGGAGACCGATGCGATCGCCAGCGCATTGCGCCACGGCTACCGGCGCGCCCGCCGCGCCGTCCCCGATAATTGGAACGAAGCAACGCCGGACGAACTTCACGCGTTGCGCAAGTGGGTGGTGGTCCATCGTTCGCAGATGGAGTTGCTCAAGCAGCAATTGCCGCGCCTCGGGCGAAAATCGATCCGGGATGCGCAGCGGCTGCGATCGCAGCTCGGCCGCTATCGCGACCTTGTCCTGCTCGCACAACTCACAAGGAAGGGCGGCGCGTTGGCGTCCTGGCGGAACAATCTGCTGCCGGTCATCGCTTCGCGCCAGAAGCAGCATCTTGCCGCCGCCAGCCGATGCGCGGCGAAGGTGTTCGCCGCCAAGCCGAAGGCCATCGGCAAAATGGTCAAGACGTCCCCGCGCGGCTCCAGGTGAACAGCCGCGACGCCACGTAATTCCACACAGCGCCGATCGCAGCACCGGCGAGGCCCGCGACCCACCACACCGGCCGATCGGCATAGATCAGGCCGGCAACGCCGACATTGGCGACCGCGCCGATGGCGCAGACCGCATAGAACGACAGCAGGCCGCGCAACGCCGCCGCGCCGCGCAGGCGCTGGTCGCGATAGGTGATCAGGTTGTTGAGGATGAAATTCGACGTCATCGCCACGACCGTTGCGCCGCCCTGCGCCCAGGTGAAGGACGCGCCGGCGGCGAGCAGCAGATATAGCGCGGCGAGATGCACGAAGAGGCCGGTGCCGCCGACCAGCGCGAACATCACGAAGCGCACCGGCACCCAGCGCCCGATCAGCTTGTCGAGGATCAGCACACCGAATTGCCACGCGGCCATGCCATCGAGCTTGCTGTCGCCATGCTGGCGCGTCGCGAACCGATAGGGGATTTCCGTGAAGCGCAGCGGGCGCGGCGACGACGCCATCAGGTCGAACAGGATCTTGAAGCCTTGTTGCGAGAGATTGCGCACTGCGCCCTGCATCGCATCATGCCGGATCATGAAGAAGCCGCTCATCGGATCCTTCAGCGTGACGCCGAACAGCGTCTGCGCGAGGCCCACCGAGAAGCGACTGATCAGCACGCGATGCGAGGCCCAGCCTTCGGTGCTGCCGCCCTCGACATAGCGGCTGGCGACAACCAGATCGAGCGGCTCGTCCTTGAGGCGGCGCAGCATCTGCGGCAGCAGCGTTTCATCATGCTGCAGATCCGCATCGATCACGGCGAGATAAGTCGACGACGACGACAGGAATCCTTCGACGCAGGCGCTGGACAATCCGCGCCGGCCGATACGCTGGATCACGCGCACGCGCGGATCGCGCTGCGCCAGCGCGCGCACCGCCTCGGCGGTGCCATCGGGGGAGTCGTCATCGACGAACACGGCTTCCCATGCGATGCCGGCCAGCGTGCGGTCGAGCCGCTCGACCAGCGGGATGATGTTGTCGCGCTCCTTGAAGGTTGGCACGACGATGGTGAGCTCAATCGCGCCGGATGGTTCGGTGGTCATGGCATTGCCTTGAGGGACGTAGCGCGCGCGACTTTGAGCGTGACCGCCGGCATTCCGCCGCGCAGCAGCACGATGTCGGGCAGCATCTCGAGTCGCGCGAAAAGCGGCGCGGCTGCCTGGAGCTGGTCGGGCGAGCGCGAGAGCAGGACCGCATCCCGTCCAGCATAGTCGCGCGGATCATGCAGGAACGCGAAATGGCGCGCGTCGCTGCACAGGCACAGCACCGGCATGGTCTTGCCGAGCGCGTAATTGACCTTGCCGGCCTCGATCCAATGCACCGTGCCGATGAAGCTGCCGGACGCCGGCAGGCCGCGCGCGGCGAGCGCCGGTGCAAGATCGCGCCAGTCGAACAGATCGAGCGTCGGGTCCTTGGTCAACAAGCCCGGTGCTACGCGCGACACCCAGCCGGTCGCGGCCTGGCTGGCGGCAACGGCGAGGACAGCAACGAGTACCGCGGCGGTCCATCCGGTGCTCTGCCGGATCAGCCGGCCATGACCAGCCTCATGGCGCGACAATTCGCGGCCCAGCAACGGAAACGCGAACAGCCAGCCGATCATCGGCCAATGCGGCAACACGCGCGTGACGAAGCCCAGCAGCGTGAACAGCAAGATCGCCGGGGCTGCGAGCCAGCCGAGCCAGCGCGCGCGGCCGTCGGCGCTGGCGAAGGCCTGGATCACCGCCATCGCCAGCGGCACCGCGAGCCACGGCAGCAGATACAGCAATTGCCCGCCGACATCCTGCAACAGCCAGTTGATGTTGAAACTCTGCGGCGCGCCGCGCTGTCCCTGAAACGCGAAGGAGGCAAAGCCGTTGCCTGCGTTCCATACGATCACCGGCGTCATCATCAGCGCAGCGACCAGCGCGCCGAGCCATGGCTCGCGCCGCGCGATCCAATGCCGGTGCGACCGCGAGGTCAGCAGGAATAATCCGATACCGATGAACAGGAACGCGCCGAGATATTTCGACAGCATCGCGAGCCCGCCCGCCGTCCCGGCGCCGAGCCACAGCAGCAGCGGCGAGGCCGGCGGCGCATCGTCGAACAGCACGAGCGCGGCGCAATAGGCGCCGAGCAGCGCGAAGAACATCATCGGGCCGTCCGGCAGAATCCAGCTCGCGGTGCTCAACGTGAAGGCCGGAGCAAGATTCAACGCCAGCGCCGCCCACATCCCCGCGCGCGCGCCGAACAACCGCGCAGTGAGCCGGAACATGATCCAGGTGGTGCCGGCGAATAGCAGGATGAATGGCAGCCGCAGCGTCAGCGCCTGCTCGCCGAATAATTTTCCCCACAGGCCGACCATCCACACATGCAGCGGCGGATGATCGAGGTAGCTCAGCGTAAGCTGGCGGCTGACGCCGGCCATGTAGCTTTCATCGACGCCGAGACCGACGCTCGCCGCCAGCATGATGCGGATCGCGCCGGACGCCGCGATCAGCAGCAGCACCGCTCGCGCAGGCGACATCTGCCCCACGGAGAGGCCGGCATGTCCCGAAGCCGGAGGGGCAGGATTCATCGATGGACGCTGTCGTCGCTGCGGGGAACCGGCGGCACCCCGCCAGCCGGCCGCTTGTGGCAGGCGAGGCCGGACCGTGCAAGTCAGCCGGGATATTGGCTCAAGGCCGTGCAACAGCCGCGACCAGGCGGTCGATGAAGGGGCTCTGGCTCGGCAGGATCTTGAGCCGCGCCTGGGCGATCGGAAACCACGCGGCGCGGTCGACTTCCGGGAAACTCTGACGTTTGCCGCTGCGCGGCGGCCATTCGAGCTCGAAGCTGTTGGAGGTCAGCGTGGCGCAATCAAAGGCGCCCTCCACAGCCCAGGCCGAGACGGTCTTGCCGCCTTTTTGGCGGATGTCGCCGAGCGCCAGGAAATCCTTGGCCGGGTCCCCGGCGGGGACGCAGCCGGTCTCTTCGGAGAATTCGCGCATCGCCGCAACGAAGGCCTCCTCGTCGTCGGTATATTCGCCTTTCGGGATGGTCCAGGCGCCGGCGTCCTTGCGCGCCCAATAGGGTCCGCCCGGATGCACCAGCAGCACCTCCAGTTCCTCGCCGGCATGGCGAAACATCAGGATGCCCGCGCTACGCTTTCGCATGCCGTCAAAAATACGGGCGTAAGCGCGCAAAGCAAAGCCGTCCCTTGGGACGGCTTTGCAGAGCAACGATGCAGCAATGCAGCGCTTATTGCGGATCGATCTTCGCCAGCTTGAACATCTCGGCCCAACGCGGGATGTCGGCCTTGAGATATTCGTAAGCGGATTCCGGCGTGCCGGGGAACGGGTCGGCCGGCGCGGTCTCGGCGAGGAATTTCTTGCCGTCGGCGCTGGCCAGAATCTCGTTCAGCCACTTCGCGGTCTGGTCGACAATCGTCTTCGGCGTATTCGCGGCGTACCATGCGCCCCACCACGCCTCGAGGTGATAGTTCGGCACGCCGCCTTCCTGCATCGTCGGGATCGACGGATCGAGGCCGGAGCGTTGGCTCGGCGTCACGGCGAGCACCTTGAGCTTGCCGCCCTTCTGCTGCGCCAGCGAGAACGTGGCGTCGGCCCAGAGGAAGTCGATCAGCCCGGCATTGAGATCGTTGAGGGCTTCCGGCGTGCTCTTGTAGGCGACGTTTACCGCCTTCATGCCGGAGCGCTCGTTCAGCAGCTCGCCGGCCGCAAGCGAGATGTTGTTCGGCGAACCGTAGCTGGCCTTGTCACCTTTCGCCTTCATCGCGGCGACGAATTCCTGTGTCGTCTTGAACGGCGAGTCGCTCTTGACCACCAGCGTGAAGGGCAACTTCACCAGCGTGGTGACATGGGAGAAGTCCTTCAGTACGTCGTGCTTGAGACCCTTATAGAGATAGGGATTGCCGGCCATTCCGTTGCCCGGATTGATGAAGAGCGTGTAGCCATCCGGTTTGGACCGCGCGACATATTCGGCGGCGATCGAGGTGCCGGCGCCAGGCTTGTTCTCAACCACCATCGCCACCTTGGTGAAGGCGCGCAGCCGCTCCGAGAAGAAGCGTACCAGGATGTCGGCGCCGGTTCCGGGCGCATAGCCGCAGATCACATGGATGTCCTTCGACGGCCAGGCGTCCTGCGCAAGGGCCGGAAAGCCCTTCAGCACGAACGGCGCGGCGGCAGCGCCACTGAGGAAGTTACGGCGGGAAACGGTCATCGCGGGCGTTCCTTGTCTTGATGGATGGCGCGGATTTAGAAGCCGCCGCCCCGCGGGTCAACCGGCAGGCGGCGGCGCAGGTGCTGCATTTGCGCGCAGTTATTCGGGCTGGATGCCCGCCGCTTTCACCAACTGGCCACGCAGCGCGAGCCCGCTGGAGACGATCTCGGCAAGTTCCGCGGGTGTGCTCGGCGCCACCGCGAGGCCAAGGGTCGCCAGTCTGTCCTTCACTGCGGCGATTTTGAGGATCTTGCCGACCTCGGCGTTGAGCCGGTCGACAATCGGCTGCGGCGTCCCGGCCGGCGCGAACAGCCCGAGCCAGGAATTCATCTCGAAGCCCGGCACGGTCTCGCTGATGGTCGGGATGTCTTTCATCTCGGCGTAACGCTGCTTCTCGACCATGGCGAGGATCTTGATCTTGCCGCTGGAGATCAGCGGCACCGCCGCCGACAGGCTGAGGAACGCCGCGTTGATGTGGCCACCGAGCAGGTCATTCGCGGCCGCGCCGCCGCCTTTATACGGCACATGCGTGATATCGATCCCGGCCTTGCCGCGCAGCAATTCTCCCGCGAGGTGGTGCGGCGACCCGGCGCCCGACGACCCATAATTCACCTTGCCGGGATTTGCTTTCGCATAAGCGATGAACTCGGCGACCGAATTCACCGGCAGCGCGGTGTTGACGGCGAGACAGATGATGTTCGCGCCCATGCCGGTGATTGGCGCGAAGTCCTTCACCGGATCGAACGGCACGCTCTTGAACAAATGCACATTGCTGGTCATCACCGCGTCGACGCCAACCATCAGCGTGTAGCCATCCGGCGCAGAGCGCGCGACATAGGCGGCGGCGATGTTGCCGCTCGCGCCGGCGCGATTGTCGAGGACGATCGGCTGGCCGAGCGCGGTATTGAGATGCTCACCGACCAGGCGAGCGGCGGTGTCGCTCGCAGCGCCCGGCGTGAAGCCGAGAACGATCGTCACCGGCCGATTTGGATAGGTCTGTGCCTGCGCCGGGACGGCAAGCGCCGCAAAGGCGAACGCGATCAGCGCGGTGCTGCGAATAGACGACATCATCTGAACCCTCCCTGAGTGCTTTCTGTTTTGATTGCGACGCAAGCATCGCTTGGCCTGATCTTTATCAGGCCACAGAAGCAGGAGCGGGGAAAGTGGCTTGGTGTCGCGCCGGTCGCTCAACCTATTGCTTGGTTTCAGCCTTTGCTTCGGCTTTGACGTCAGCTTTGGCCTCGACCTTGGCGGTCTTTTTCACCGCCAGGACAAGATTGGAATCATAGCCGCGATGACGGTAGCCGAGGCCGAAATCCAGTGACGGTGGTTTGCCCTTCTTGAACAGCTCATTGAGCCGTGCCTGATAGGCTCCCGGAAACACTGCGATCGGCCCAACATATTTTCCGAACGGGTTGAGCTCCCAGTCATCCGCCTTGAAGGCGACCGCGGGAATGCCGGAATCGTCCTGAACCACCGCGTTGGCGCGCTGCAGGACGAACTCTCTCACCTTCGAGAAGTTCGAATTATGCATCAGGTAGGAGGCGCTCTTCAGCAGCCCATCGCCACTGCCGAGACCGTCGGCGAATTTCAGGAAGCCGCTATTGGCGACGCCCGAATCCGACACATCGGTGCGGAAATAATACAGTGTCTGCGGCGGCGCATCCTTGGCGCTGACAAACACGATCTTCACGCCGTCCGCCGTCTGTGCGCGACCGAGTTCGCCCTCGGGCTTCAGGTTGCCGTCCTTATCGAGGCCGACGAGCTTGATGTCCTGCACCGTCTTACCTGAGCGCGCGAGATAGGCGAGCAGGATCGGCAGCGTGCCGCCAAGCTCACGTTCGCGCAGATCGTTGCGCATGTGAGCCGTAATGAAGAAGCTGAGATTCAACGACGTGTAGAGCGAGCTGTGCAGACCGGAAAGCGACCCGAGCGTCTTCTCCGTGACCACCGGGATACGGCCGACCGGCTCGAGACCGCTCATGAGATAGGTGGATGCTTTGGGGAAGAACGCGTTGGCATAGACGAAGTCCGGACCGCTGAACATGTAGAATAGCGTGTCCTGCCGCCCCTTGAGGTTCTTTGCCGACCAGTCCCGGATCTTCGACAGGCGTTCACGCTCGACCTTGGTCCAGGCGTCGTCGAACCATCTGGCATGCGACTGCCAGGCAGGCTTGCGCGCGAGGACAGCCAGCGACGAATCGGGCGCCGGCGGCAGGCCGGCGATGAATCGGGCGGTGTCGTCGGGGGACACGGCCGCGGCCAATGCTGGGCCGGGAAGGGCGAAGGCCAGCAGGCCGACGGCAAGAAGAATGCGCCGTGTCGGCAGAAAAACAGATGTCATAAGATCCCCCACCCGCTGAATCGCGAAAAGCCAGGCTATGGTCGCCCTCGGAAGCCCGGACGGCCGCCGGCGCGCCCGGAAACCTCCGCAATCTTGCCTCGTCGCTGGTTACCACTCCGTGCCCGATGCGAATCTTTACACAAAATTTGCTCTATGGGCGCTTGCTGTGATGGGACCGTCCCCAGACTCCTGCACCCCGCCGCAGGATCCTCCGGACGGGGTGGGAGTCGCATTGGTGAGGAAACGGCCCGAGCCGTTGCAGTTTTGGGTGGTGACGACCGTGGTGGTCGCCTCGCTGCTGTTTTTGCACGCGTGCGCGTCCGTCGTGCGCACGCCCGGACTGGAAGCTGGCCCGGGCTGGACCCCGCCGCCGGCCGCGCCGCAGCAGCAGACCGCGATCCTGGCGCCGCCCGCTCAGCCCGCGCCGCAGCAAACCGAGATCGCCCGGACCCCGCCTCCGGCGGCGCCACTCCCGCCGAATCGTCCGTTCGGCCCGCCGTCGCAAAGTGCTCGGACGGTGCCGGACAACGCAATCAAGCCCGGCGCCCCGCGCCAACCTCAGCAACAGGCCGCAGTGGCAGGCCCGCGCCGGACGCTGATCGAGGTCGCGCGACAGGCCAAGACCAGCATCGTCAATTTTGAATCGGCGCCGTTTCCCTATGAAGGCGCCATGCCCGGGTCCGGCCGGGCGTTTCTCGACGTCAACGACAATGGCCGCCGCGGACACCGCACCAGCCGCGGGCGGATCCTGTGGGAGGACGAGACATTCAAGTCATCGGGGGTGCTGCTGCACGTTCCGCAGGGCTTCGACCCCAACAAACCGGGTGTGATCGTCGTCTTCTTTCATGGCCATGGGGCGACCATCGGGCGCGACGTCCAGTCGCGCCAGCAGGTGCCGGCGCAGATCTCGCGATCGTCCGCCAATGCGGTGCTGGTGGCGCCGCAATTTGCATCCAATGCCGCTGATTCGAGTCCGGGGAAATTCTGGAAGCCCGGCGGTTTCGCGCGCTTCCTCGACGAAGCGGCAAAACAGCTTGCGGCGATGCACGGTGACGCGCGCGCGGAGCGCATGCTCGCGACGATGCCGGTCGTGATCGTCGGTTATAGCGGCGGTTATCTTCCCCTCGCCTGGGTGTTGCGCAATGGCGACGCGAAAGCCCGCGTCCGCGGCGTCGTATTGCTCGATGCGCTGTATGGCGAGCTCGATACCTTCGCGAACTGGAAACTCCACAACGACGCTGGCTTCCTGATCAGCGCGCATCTGAGCTCGACGCGTTCGCGCAATATCGAATTGCAGCATGTTCTCGGCGAACAGATGAGTGTCGCGAACGCGCTCGAAGAACGGATCCGGCCAGGCAGCGCCACCTTCATCGCCGGCACGGCTGACGACAACCACCGCGACTTCGTCAGCCGGGCGTGGGGCGCGCAACCGATCGCCGACATTCTCAACCGGATGCCGGACGTCTCGCGGCGCGGCGGTGCGTTCGTGATCAGCCAGGCCCGCTAAACTTCAATTGCTTTTTTACCTCGCGCCGCTTGCGGGGAGAGGTGACAAGCCCCGAACCTAAACCAAAAAAGCCGCCACGGTTTCCCGTGGCGGCTTTCATGGTTTGCGGAGGGCAGCTCCACAAACAAAACGGCCGCCCTTGCGGGCGGCCGTTTGTTCGAGGCGAAGCAGACTTCGCGATCGGCCATCGTGATGAGGAGAAGCATCTGTCTTTTGCAGGTCTGGCAGCGACCTACTCTTCCAAGTCTTGAGACTTAGTACCATCGGCGCTGGGGAGTTTAACGGCCGAGTTCGGGATGGGATCGGGTTCAGGCTCCCCGCCAATACCACCAGACCGGCAAAAAACAGATGTTCGAAGCAAACCGAGTAAGCGCAGCGAGCAAGTCCGCGGACTTGATCCGCGGGTCTCGAGCGAAGCGTAAGGTCTTTCTTCCAAGCCATCGAAACGATGGGCATTGAGAAATGAGAGTGTTCAAGACAATCGAGCGATTAGTACCGGTAAGCTGAATGCGTTGCCGCACTTACACTCTCGGCCTATCAACGTGGTGGTCTTCCACGGCTCTCAAGGGAGTTCTAGTTTCGAGGTGGGTTTCCCGCTTAGATGCCTTCAGCGGTTATCCCGTCCGTACATAGCTACCCTGCACTGCGGCTGGCGCCACAACAGGTCCACCAGAGGTACGTTCATCCCGGTCCTCTCGTACTAGGGACAAATCCTCTCAAAACTCCTACACCCACGGCAGATAGGGACCGAACTGTCTCACGACGTTCTGAACCCAGCTCACGTACCACTTTAATCGGCGAACAGCCGAACCCTTGGGACCTGCT
>CANKHJ010000153.1 GCA_947481635.1 Bradyrhizobiaceae bacterium | reverse complement strand
TGGGATTGAACGAGCGCGTGGCCACCGCACCGGCCCCTCGAGGTATCCTCGACCCGCGCACCGGGAAACCGGTCGGCGCGGATGATCCATTTTTTGTCGACGTCAATAACGAGCTCGCCGACAAGGGCTTCATCATCACGACCGCCGATGACCTGATCACCTGGGCGCGCACCGGCTCGCTGATGTGGATGACCTTCGGGCTGGCCTGCTGCGCCGTCGAGATGATGCAGATGTCGATGCCGCGCTATGACGCGGAGCGCTTCGGCTTCGCGCCGCGCGCTTCGCCCCGGCAATCTGACGTGATGATCGTTGCCGGCACGCTGACCAACAAAATGGCGCCGGCTCTGCGCAAGGTCTACGACCAGATGCCGGAGCCGCGTTACGTCATCTCGATGGGAAGCTGCGCTAACGGCGGCGGCTATTACCATTACAGCTATTCGGTGGTGCGTGGCTGCGACCGCATCGTGCCGGTCGACATCTACGTGCCCGGCTGCCCACCCACGGCAGAGGCGCTACTATACGGCGTGCTGCTGCTGCAGAAGAAAATCCGTCGCATCGGAACGATCGAGCGCTGAGGATGGACGAAGCCCTGACGACACTCGGTAAGACGATCGTTGCGGCGCTTCCAGGCGCTGTAACTGGCTTTCAGGTCGAGCGCAGCGAATTGACGGTCCATGCCAACGCGCAGGACATCGTCCAGATCGCGACGTTTCTGCGCGACGACGAACGCAGCAAATTCTGGAACATCATCGACGTCACCGCGATCGACTGGCCGCGGCGCGACCGGCGCTTCGACGTCGTCTATCACTTCCTGTCGCCGGTGCTGAACCTGCGCGTCCGGGTCAAATGCCAGACAGATGAGGCAACGCCGGTGCCGTCATTAATCGGCGTATTCCCGGGCGCCGACTGGTTCGAACGCGAGACTTACGATCTCTACGGCGTGCTGTTCACCGGTCATCCGGACATGCGCCGGCTGCTGACCGATTACGGCTTCGAGGGCCATCCGCTGCGCAAGGATTTCCCGCTCACCGGCTTCGTCGAGGTTCGATGGGACGAGGAACAGAAGCGCGTGGTCTACGATCCGGTAAAACTCGCGCAGGAATTCCGCAACTTCGACTTCCTCTCGCCGTGGGAAGGGCCGGATTATCCGTTGCCGGGCGATGAGAAGGCCGAGGCGAAGCCAGGTTGATCTGAGACATGGCCGAAACCACACTCCGTAACTTCACGATCAATTTCGGACCGCAGCATCCGGCCGCGCATGGCGTGCTGCGTCTGGTGCTGGAGCTCGACGGCGAGGTGGTCGAGCGCGTCGATCCGCATATTGGCCTGTTGCATCGCGGCACCGAGAAGCTGATCGAGCACAAGACCTACATGCAGGCGGTGCCTTATTTCGACCGGCTCGACTATGTCGCGCCGATGAACCAGGAGCATGCCTTCTGCCTTGCGGTCGAGAAGCTGCTCGGCATCACCGTGCCACGCCGCGCGCAACTGATCCGCGTGCTCTATTCCGAGATCGGCCGGCTGCTGTCGCATCTTCTCAACGTCACCACACAGGCGATGGATGTCGGCGCGCTGACGCCGCCGCTCTGGGGCTTCGAGGAGCGCGAGAAGCTGATGGTGTTCTACGAGCGTGCGTCGGGCAGCCGCATGCACGCCAATTATTTCCGTCCCGGCGGCGTCCATCAGGACCTGCCGGTGAAGCTGATCGATGACATCGAGGCCTTCTGCGAGCCGTTCCTGAAGGTCTGCGACGATCTCGAAAGCCTGCTCACCGGCAATCGCATCTTCAAGCAGCGCAATGTCGATATCGGCGTGGTGACGATCGAGCAGGCCTGGCAATGGGGCTTCTCGGGCGTGATGGTGCGCGGCTCGGGCGCGGCCTGGGACCTGCGCAAGTCTCAGCCTTACGAATGCTATGCCGAGCTCGATTTCGACATCCCGATCGGCAAGAATGGCGACTGCTACGACCGCTACTGCATCCGCATGGAAGAGATGCGCCAGTCGATCCGAATCATGCAGCAATGCATCGCGCTCTTGCGTGCGCCGGAAGGGCAGGGGCCGGTCACGGTCGTCGACAACAAGATCGTGCCGCCCAAGCGCGGCGAGATGAAGCGCTCGATGGAAGCGCTGATCCATCATTTCAAGCTCTATACCGAGGGCTATCACGTGCCGGCCGGCGAAGTTTACGCCGCGGTCGAGGCGCCCAAGGGTGAGTTCGGCGTCTACCTGGTCGCCGACGGCACCAACAAACCCTACAAGTGCAAGATCCGGGCGCCGGGCTTCGCGCATCTTCAGGCGATGGATTTCCTTTGCCGCGGCCACATGCTGGCCGACGTATCGGCGATCCTCGGCTCGCTCGACATCGTATTCGGCGAGGTCGACCGGTGAATGCAGCCGCGCCCATCACGTTCGATCGCGCGACCGGTCAGTTGACCGGCGCCGGCATGATCGAGCGTGCCGCGGTCGCGGCGTTACGCGCCGGCTCGAAGGTGACGCATCCGTTCGAACATCGTGGTTATTCACTCGGCTGCCGCATTGTCTCGACCGTGGTCGAAAAGCGCGAGATCATCGTGCGGCTCAACGATGACTCGGTGTTCGCGTTCCCGCTCGCCGATGCCTATTGGAGCCGGATGCTCAATCGCCGTTATGTGTATGAAGAGGAACTTGATCGGTTCCTGCGCGTGGTCGCTGGGGTCGATTACGCCTTCGTCGATTGCGGCGCGAATTTCGGATTGTGGTCGGTGCTGGTGTCGAGCCGCGAATTCGGGCGTCATCCCTCGCTCGCGATCGAGGCGTCGCCGGACAACGCCATCAAGCTGCGCCGTAACGCCGAGCTCAACGGCAATCGCTTCGAGGTGCTCAATCGCGCCATCGGCGGCTCGACCGGCGGCATGGTGCGGATGTCGGGCCGCAAGCACGAAGCCCTCAGCATTATTCCCGACGGCCGGCCGACCAGCGGCGAAGAGGTCGCGATCATTGCGCTCGACAGCCTGCTCGATGATGGTCATTTGAAACCGTCGCAACGCGTCGTGATCAAGCTGGACGTCGAAGGCGTGGAGATCGAAGCGATCAAGGGCGGTCGCCGATTGCTGGCGGGCGACGCGGTGGTGATCTGCGAAGAGCATGGCTCGGACAAGAACCACACCCTGACGCGCTACCTGATGGAAGAGACCGCCTGCCGCGTGTTCATGCTTGATCCTACCACCAATAAGTTTGAGCAGGTCCGGGATATCGCCGCGCTCGATCGCATCAAGGTGCTGTCATGGGTCGGCTATAACGTTTTCGCGACCGCGAGCCGTTTCTGGGAGGATCATCTCCTGTCGATGATGCCCCTGGTCGCAACAGTCTAGCATTCGGAAACATCATGGCCGTCCGCCGCCTTGCCGAAATTCAGCCCGCAGACTTCGCCTTCACGGCGGAGAACCTGACATGGGCGAATGCGCAAATCGCGAAATATCCGGCCGGCCGCCAGGCCTCCGCCGTGATCCCGCTGCTGTGGCGTGCGCAGAAGCAGGCCGGCGGCTGGCTGCCGCGCAAGGCGATCGAGCATGTCGCGGAGATCCTCAGCATGGCGAATATCCGCGTGCTTGAGGTCGCGACCTTCTACACCATGTTCAATCTGGCGCCGGTCGGCCGCCATCACGTGCAGGTCTGTGGCACCACGCCGTGCATGCTGCGCGGCGCGGGCGAGATCATCGATCATTGCCACGAACGCATCGGCGAGCAGTTTCATGTCACCGCAGATGGTAATTTCTCCTGGGTCGAGGTCGAATGCCTCGGCGCCTGCGTGAATGCGCCGATGGCGCAGATCAATGACGATTTTTACGAAGACCTGACGCGCGAGAATTTCACGCAGTTGCTGGACAACCTCGCCGCCGGCAAGCCGGTGAAAGTCGGCCCGCAGATCGACCGTCAATTCTCCGCGCCGGTCGGCGGGGAGACCACGCTGACGGACGGTCAAGCTTCTTCCGCAAACAGGCAGTCGTGATGCTCGACGACAAGGATCGCATTTTCCGCAACCTCTACGGCCGGCACGATTTCGGCCTTGAGGGTGCGCGTGCACGCGGCGGCTGGGACGGCACCAAGGCGATCCTGGAAAAAGGCCGCGACGGCATCATCAATGAACTCAAGGCGTCCGGGCTGCGCGGCCGCGGCGGCGCGGGCTTCCCGACCGGCCTCAAGATGTCCTTCATGCCGAAGGAATCGAAGGACGGACGGCCGAGCTATCTCGTGGTCAATGCCGACGAATCCGAGCCCGGTACCTGCAAGGATCGGGAGATCATGCGGCACGATCCGCATCTCCTGGTCGAAGGCTGCCTGATCGCGGGGTTCGCGATGGGCGCGGTTGCGGCGTATATCTACGTGCGCGGCGAATTCATCCATGAGCGCATCCGGCTTCAGGCCGCGGTCGATCAGGCCTATGAGCAGCGGCTGATCGGCAAGAACAACATCTTCGGCTATGACTTCGAGATCGTCGTGCATCACGGCGCCGGCGCCTATATCTGCGGCGAAGAAACCGCCTTGCTCGAAAGCCTGGAAGGCAAGAAGGGCCAGCCGCGGCTCAAGCCGCCATTCCCAGCCAATGTCGGCCTCTATGGCTGTCCGACCACGGTGAGCAACGTCGAGTCCATCGCGGTCATTCCGGACATCATGCGGCGCGGCGCGGCGTGGTTCGCCGGCATCGGACGTCCGAACAACACCGGCACCAAGCTGTTTTGCATTTCCGGCCACGTGAACAAGCCGTGCAATGTCGAAGAGGCGATGGGCATCACGTTCCGCGAATTGGTGGAACGCCACGCCGGCGGCATCCGCGGCGGTTGGGACAATCTGCTCGCTGTGATCCCCGGCGGTTCGTCGGTGCCGTGCCTCACCGCCGATCAATGCCTCGGCGATCTCTACATGGACTTCGACACGCTGCGGAACCTGAAGTCCGGGCTCGGCACCGCCGCCGTGATCGTGATGGACAAGTCGACCGACATCGTGCGCGCCATCACGCGGATATCGTATTTCTACAAGCATGAGAGCTGCGGCCAATGCACGCCGTGCCGCGAAGGCACCGGCTGGATGTGGCGCGTTCTGACCCGGATGTCGGAGGGCCGTGCTCAGAAGCGCGAGATCGACATGCTGTTGGAGGTCACGACCCAGGTCGAAGGCCACACCATCTGCGCGCTCGGCGACGCAGCGGCCTGGCCGATCCAAGGCCTGATCCGCAATTTCCGCCACGAGATCGAGCGGCGCATCGATGAATATGCTGCCCGGCCGGATAACGATCACGGCGTCCGCGAGCCTGCGATGCAGGCGGCGGAGTGAGCGCGATGACCGCAGCAACCCGTTTAGCAGCGAGTGACTGGAGTGAAGCTTGACCTATGAGAACACCAGTCTGCGTTGTCGAAACTGCAAGTTTTGGTGGCCGCTGGCGGACGACCAGCCGGTCGTGCATCTGCGAGAGCATGCGATCCGCGGCCAATGCCGGCGGCACGCCCCACCGCCGGTGGCGGCCGATCAGGAATGGGCAATTGTCCAGCGCGACGACTGGTGCGGAGAACATGCTCATGTCAGCGGCTAGGATCAGGATCGGACGTCAGACGGAAAGCGCATGACCAAGGTCATCATCGACGGCAACGAGATCGACGTCCCACCTGAATACACGCTGCTCCAGGCATGCGAGGCGGCGGGCGCGGAGATTCCGCGTTTCTGTTTCCATGAGCGCCTGTCGATCGCCGGCAATTGCCGCATGTGCCTGATCGAAGTGAAGGGCGGGCCGCCGAAGCCGGTCGCGTCCTGCGCGCAGAATGTGCGCGACTTGCGCCCGGGGCCGAATGGCGAGCCACCGGTGATGTTCACCCGCACGCCGATGGTCAAGAAGGCGCGCGAAGGCGTGATGGAATTCCTGCTGATCAACCATCCGCTCGATTGCCCGATCTGCGATCAGGGCGGCGAGTGCGATCTCCAGGACCAGGCCATGGCCTATGGCGTGGACAAGAGCCGGTTCCAGGAGAACAAGCGCGCGGTCGAGGACAAATATCTCGGCGCGTTGGTCAAGACCTCGATGAACCGCTGCATCCAGTGCACGCGCTGCGTCCGCTTCGCGACCGAGGTCGCGGGCGTGCCGGAGCTCGGCGCGACCGGGCGCGGCGAGGACATGGAGATCACGACTTATCTCGAACAGGCGATGACCTCGGAGCTGCAGGGCAACGTGGTCGATCTTTGTCCGGTCGGCGCGCTGACGTCGAAGCCCTATGCGTTCGCGGCGCGGCCCTGGGAGCTTGGCAAGACCGAATCCGTCGACGTGATGGACGCCGTTGGCTCCTCGATTCGCATCGATACGCGCGGGCGCGAAGTGATGCGCATCCTGCCGCGTCTCAACGAGGACGTGAACGAGGAATGGATTTCCGACAAGACCCGTCATGTCGTCGACGGTCTGCGCACCCAGCGTCTCGACCAGCCTTATATCCGTGAGAATGGCCGTCTGCGGCCGGCGTCCTGGCATGAGGCTTTCGCTGCAATCGCCGCAAAGGTGAAAGCCAGCAGCGCAACACGCATCGGCGCAATCGCCGGCGAGCTTTCCGCTGCCGAGGACATGTATGCGCTGAAGGACCTGCTGGCGCAGCTCGGAAGCAAGAACCTGGATTTTCGGCAGGACGGCCAGGCGCTCGATCCGGCCTGGGGACGGGCGTCATATCTATTCAATGCCACCATCGCCGGCATCGAGAAGGCGGACGCGCTGCTGATCGTCGGCGCCGATCCGCGCCGCGAGGCGGCCGTGCTCAACGCGCGCATCCGCAAGCGCTGGCGTGCGGGCAATTTCCCAATCGGCCTGATCGGCGAACGCGCCGATCTCAACTACGCGCACCAGTATCTCGGCGCCGGTCCTGACACGCTCGCCGACCTCGCGGACGGCAAGCATGAGTTCGCCGAATTGCTCAAGAAGGCCGAACGGCCGATGCTGCTGCTGGGCGCGGGCTCAACCGCACGGCGGGACGGCGCGGCGATCGCGTCGCTAGCGGCCAAGGCAGCGCTCAGCCTTGGCGTGGTGAAGGACGGCTGGAACGGCTTCAGCATGCTGCACAATGCGGCATCCGCGGTCGGCGCGCTCGATCTCGGCTTCGTGCCGGGGCAGGGCGGCCTTAAGGCCGCGGAGATGGCGATCTATGGCACGCTCGACGTGTTGTTCCTGCTCGGCGCCGACGAGATCGACGTCGCGTCGGGTGCCTTCGTCGTCTACATCGGCACCCACGGCGACCGCGGCGCGCATCGTGCCGACGTGATCCTGCCCGGCGCGGCCTATCCGGAGAAGTCCGGCATCTATGTGAATACCGAGGGTCGAGTGCAGATGGCCGGCCGCGCGTCTTTCCCGCCGGGCGATGCGCGCGAGGATTGGGCGATCATCCGTGCGCTGTCCGACGCGCTCGGCCGGAGACTGCCTTATGACTCGCTGCCGCAATTGCGCCAAGCGATGTTCAAGGCGCATCCGCATCTGCTGCGGATCGACCAGATCACGCCGGGCGATGCGGCCGACGTGTCGCGGCTGGCGAGCCTTGGCGGCCAGCCTGACAAGGCGCCGTTCCGCGCGGCCCTTGAAGATTTCTATCTGACCAATCCGATCGCGCGCGCCTCGGCCGTGATGGCGGATTGTTCGGTGCTCGCTGAAGGGCATGCGGCCCTGACGGCGGCGGAGTAGGGCGATGGCGGAACTCTGGACCATCTATCTGTGGCCGCTGATCGTGATGGTCGCGCAGAGCGTGATGCTGCTCGTCATCCTGCTGATCGCGATCGCCTACATCCTCCTGGCCGACCGCAAGATCTGGGCGGCGGTGCAGATGCGGCGCGGCCCCAACGTCGTCGGCCCCTGGGGGCTGCTGCAGTCCTTCGCCGACCTGCTGAAATTCGTCCTCAAGGAACCGGTGATCCCATCCGGCGCCAACAAGGGCGTGTTCGTGCTGGCGCCGCTGGTCTCCTGCGTGCTGGCGCTTGCCGCCTGGGCGGTGATCCCGGTCGACGACGACTGGGTGATCGCCGACATCAATGTCGGCGTGCTGTATATCTTCGCGATCTCGTCGCTGAGCGTCTACGGCATCATCATGGCCGGCTGGGCGTCGAACTCGAAATATCCGTTCCTCGCGGCGTTGCGCTCGGCGGCGCAGATGGTGTCCTACGAAGTCTCGATCGGCTTCGTGATCATCACCGTGCTGCTCTGCGTCGGCTCGCTAAACCTCACCGCCATCGTCGAGGCCCAGAACGGCCGCTATGGCCTGTTCAGCTGGTTCTGGCTGCCGCTGCTGCCGATGTTCGTGATCTTCTTCGTGTCGGCGCTGGCGGAAACCAACCGTCCGCCCTTCGATCTGGTCGAAGCGGAATCGGAACTGGTCGCCGGCTTCATGGTCGAATACGGCTCGACGCCGTATCTCCTCTTCATGCTCGGCGAATATGTCGCCATCGCCACCATGTGTTCGCTGGGCGCGATCCTGTTCCTCGGCGGCTGGCTGCCGCCGGTGCCCTACGCGCCATTCACCTGGGTGCCCGGCGTGATCTGGTTCACGCTCAAGGCGCTGTTCATGTTCTTCCTGTTCGCGATGGCGAAGGCGATCGTGCCGCGTTATCGCTACGACCAGTTGATGCGGCTCGGCTGGAAGGTGTTCCTGCCCATCTCGCTTGCCATGGTGGTGATCGTCGCAGGCGTTCTGCAATATGGCGGGCTCGCGCCGAAGTGAGGATGCCAAGGTGACATCATTGAGACTGGACCAGGCGGCGCGCTCCATCTTCCTGTGGGAATTCGTCACAGGATTCGTGCTTGCGATGCGCTATTTCTTCCGGCCGAAGTCGACGCTCAATTATCCGCATGAGAAGGGGCCGATCTCGCCGCGCTTCCGTGGCGAGCATGTGCTGCGCCGTTATCCGAACGGCGAGGAGCGCTGCATCGCGTGCAAGCTGTGCGAGGCGGTGTGTCCGGCCCAGGCGATAACGATCGAGGCCGGCCCGCGCCGCAATGACGGCACGCGCCGCACCACGCGCTACGACATCGACATGGTGAAGTGCATCTATTGCGGGCTGTGCCAGGAGGCCTGCCCGGTCGATGCGATCGTCGAAGGTCCGAACTTCGAATTCGCGACCGAGACGCGCGAAGAGCTTTATTACGACAAGGAACGCCTGCTCGCGAATGGCGACCGCTGGGAACGCGAGATCGCCAAGAACCTCACCCTCGACGCGCCGTACCGGTGACGCGATGATCTCCGCATTGTTTTTCTATCTGTTCGCATCCCTCTGCGTCGCGTCGGCCTTCATGGTCATTGCGTCGAAGAACCCGGTGCATGCGGTGCTGTTCCTGATCCTGGCCTTCGTCAATGCGTCGGGCCTGTTCATTCTGCTGGGCGCCGAATTCCTGGCGATGATCCTGGTGGTCGTCTATGTCGGCGCGGTCGCGGTGCTGTTCCTGTTCGTGGTGATGATGCTCGACGTGGATTTCGTCGAGCTGCGCGAGGGCTTCCTGCAATACCTGCCGGTCGGCGGGCTGGTTGGCGTGATCTTCCTCGCCGAATTGCTGCTCGTCCTCGGCGCCTGGGTGATCAATCCGAGCATGCCGCAGACCATCACGGCGCCGATCCCGGCGGCGGACGCGATCAGCAACACCGAGGCGCTCGGGCTCGTGCTCTATACCCGCTACGTCTATTACTTCCAGGCGGCCGGCCTGGTGCTGCTGGTGGCGATGATCGGTGCGATCGTGCTGACGCTGCGCCACAAGCCGCAGGTCAAGCGCCAGAACATCTCGGACCAGGTGGCGCGCACCAAGGAAACCGCAATGGAAGTCGTGAAGGTGCAGCCAGGGCAGGGGTTGTCCCAATGACCATTGGACTGGGACATTACCTCGCGGTCGCCGCCGTGCTGTTCACGCTCGGCATTTTCGGCATCTTCCTGAACCGGAAGAACGTGATCGTCATCCTGATGTCGATCGAATTGATCCTGCTCGCGGTCAACATCAACTTCGTGGCCTTCTCCGCGCATATCGGCGACCTGGTCGGCCAGGTCTTCGCGCTGCTGGTCCTGACCGTGGCCGCTGCCGAAGCAGCGATAGGCCTTGCCATTCTCGTGGTCTTCTACCGCAACCGCGGCTCGATCGCGGTTGAAGACATCAATTTGATGAAGGGCTGACGCATGATCCGGAAACCAGGGCACCGGCTTTCGGGTCCGATCATGCGTCGGAAAAGATAACCCGCATGTATTACGCCATCGTCTTCCTGCCGCTGCTTGGCTTCATCATCGCCGGCCTCATCTCGCTGGGCGGCGCGCGCGCACGCCATCCCGGCGGCGGCGAGATGGACCATGCCGCCCATCCGGCTGCGGGGGCGCATGGCCACGGAGCACCTGATCCGCATGGCGATCATGCGGTCATTCACAACACCCACCACGAGGACGACCACCACGCGCCCGCCGAGCCGGCAGCCGCCGGTTCGCGCGCGGCGGAGGCCGTCACCACCACGTTCCTGTTCGCGGCGGCAGCATTATCCTGGATCGCCTTCGTCAATGTCGGCTTCGGCGGCGACGTGCGCATCTCGATGGCGCCATGGATCATCTCCGGCGATCTGCAGGTCGATTGGGCGCTGCGCATCGACACCTTGACCGCGGTCATGCTGGTGGTCGTGACCACGGTGTCGTCGCTGGTGCATCTCTATTCGATCGGCTACATGGCCGAAGATCCTTACCGCCCGCGCTTCTTCGCCTATCTGTCGCTGTTCACCTTCGCGATGCTGATGCTGGTGACCGCGGACAATCTGGTGCAGCTGTTCTTCGGCTGGGAAGGCGTCGGTCTCGCGAGCTACCTGCTGATCGGGTTCTGGTATCACAAGCCGGAAGCCAACGCGGCGGCGATCAAGGCCTTCGTGGTCAACCGGGTCGGAGATTTCGGTTTCGCGCTCGGCATCTTCGCCGTGTTCCTGATGACCGGGGCGGTCGATTTCGACACCATCTTCGCGACCGCGCCCTCGCTCACCGGCAAGAGCATCGACTTCCTCGGCTGGCATGCCGACGCGCTGACGCTGATCTGCCTGCTGCTGTTCATGGGCGCGATGGGCAAGTCCGCGCAGTTCCTGCTGCATACCTGGCTGCCCGACGCGATGGAGGGGCCGACGCCGGTCTCGGCCCTGATCCACGCCGCGACCATGGTCACCGCCGGCGTCTTCATGGTGGCGCGGCTGGCGCCGCTATTCGAGCTCGCGCCGAACGCGCAGACCTTCGTCACCTTCGTTGGCGCCACCACGGCATTCTTCGCCGCGACCATCGGCCTGGTGCAGAACGACATCAAGCGCATCGTCGCCTATTCGACCTGTTCGCAGCTCGGCTACATGTTCGTCGCGATGGGCGTCGGCGCCTATCCGGTCGGCATGTATCATCTGTTCACGCACGCGTTCTTCAAGGCGCTACTGTTCCTGGGCTCTGGCTCGGTGATT
>CANKHJ010000152.1 GCA_947481635.1 Bradyrhizobiaceae bacterium | reverse complement strand
GGACCTGCCGGCACATTCTCGGCGAGCCAGTGCCGCACATCAGGAACACCATAGCCGGTCAGTGCGGCGATCATGAAGGTCGACGCAAATTTGACGCGTTCATTGGCGGCTTGCACCATCGCGAACAACGCGGGCTTCTCGACCAGATCGACCTTGTTGACGATCAGAACTTTCGAATGCGGCACTTCCACGACTTTCGAAAGGATCGCCTCCGCTTCCTCATCGAGCCCGCGCTCGGCATCGAGCAGCACGCAGACCAGATCGGCGTCATGCGCGCCGCTCCAGGCCGTAGTCACCATCGCGCGGTCGAGCCGCCGCTTCGGCGCGAAGATGCCCGGCGTGTCGACGAATACCAGTTGCGATGCGCCTTCCATCGCAATGCCGCGGATCAACGCGCGGGTGGTCTGCACCTTGTGCGTGACGATCGCGACCTTGGTGCCGACCAGCGCGTTGATCAGGGTCGACTTGCCAACATTCGGCGCGCCGATCAGCGCGACGAAGCCGAAGCGGGTCGGCTTGCGCTCGTCGCGCTCGGTTGCCGGTTTTTCGGTGTCAGCCATTCGTTGAAATACCCTCGCGTTCGAGCATCGCAGCAGCGGCGGCTTGTTCGGCGGCCCGCTTGGACGGGCCGCTGCCTTCCGCGGGCGAGCGCTGCGGCAGCTCGACCGAAACCTTGAAGACCGGATTGTGATGCGGGCCCTTGCGCTCGACCTCGCGATAGGACGGCGTCGGCAGGCCGCGCGCCTGCGCCCATTCCTGCAACAGCGTCTTGGGATCGCGCAATGGCCCCGCCGGAACGCGCATCCGCTCGCCCCAGAACCGCTCGACCAACGCGGCGGCCGCTGCGTAACCACCGTCAAGATAGACCGCGCCGACCAGCGCCTCGCAGACGTCGGCCAGGATCGCCGGACGATTGCGCCCGCCGGCCCCCGCTTCCGAGGCGCCGAGCCGCAACGCCGGACCGAGATCCATGCTGCGCGCGACGTCGGCGCAGGCTTCCTTGCGCACCAGGTCGGCCAGCCTTCGCGATAATTCGCCCTCATCGCCCTTGGGAAAGGCGCGGAACAGCATGTCGGAAATCGCCAGGCCGAGCACGTGGTCGCCGAGGAATTCGAGTCGCTGATAAGTGCCGGCGCGATTGCGCGCGCCGGTCAGCGCCGAGATATGGGTGAGCGCGCGATCGAGCAGATCGGTGTCGGTGAATGAATAGCCGATGCGGTCTTCGAGCGCCGCACCGACGCCACGGCGGCGGCGCTTCGGCTTCGCGTCGGGCGATGCTGCTGCCGCGGCATTGGGATCGAGCGCCTGCGGATCGGAGGCAAGCAGGTCGGAGGGCGGCGCGGAAGCGTCTGTGGCTGGGGCTTTCGGCCGTCGGCTCATCGGACGATCGAGAACAGCCGGCTCCAGCGAACCGACCAAGGCCAACGCCAGACTTCCCAGGCCCGTTCGCCCTCGCCCAGCGAGAAGAAGATGAGCTGTGCGCGGCCGACGATGTTATCGAACGGCACGTAGCCGACCGCATTGAGAACGCGGCTGTCGGTCGAGTTGTCGCGATTGTCGCCCATCATGAAATAATTGTTGGCGGGAACGAGGTATTCCTGGGTGCTGTCGAGGAAGCCGTTGTCCTGCAGATCGAGCGTGTAATAGCTGACGCCGTTCGGCAGCGTTTCCTTCCAGCGGCGCACCGGCGTCGGCACCGCGGTCTCCTCGGTCTCGATCCAATCACTGGCGCGCTCGCGCGGCACGGCCTGTCCGTTGATGTGCAGCACGCCCCGGATCATCTGGATGCGATCGCCCGGCAATCCGATCACGCGCTTGATGTAATCGGTCGAGTCGTCCTTCGGCAGACGAAACACCAGGACATCGCCGCGGTCCGGCTGGGATCCGAAAATGCGGCCGGTGAACAGCGGCGGCGAGAAGGGCAGCGAATAGCGGCTATAGCCGTAGGAGAATTTCGAGACGAACAGGTAGTCGCCGACCAGAAGAGTCGCCTTCATCGAGCCGGACGGGATGTTGAACGGCTGGAACAGGAAGGTCCGGATGATCGCCGCGATGATCAGGGCGTGGAAGATGACGCGCGCGGTTTCGGCGAGGCCGCCTTCCTTGCGCTTGGTGCTGCCGGTCACGCTCATCCGCCTCTGTCCCGAGTCATTTCAGTCCGCGCTTTGTATCCGTTGCTCCCAGGGGGTGCAATGAAAGGCGCTGTGAAAGCTACAGTGGAAGTTCATACTTCCGCCCTAAATGGTGGCCGAAACGGGTCTTTTTCAGCTTCGCGGTTGCGTGATGGCGCATCAGGCGGGCGGCTTCGGTTCGGCCGAAATGATCACCTGCGCCTGCGCCAGCGGATATTCGTCAGTGATGGAGATGTCGATCCGCGCCTCGTAGCCGGGCGGTGTGATCGCCTGAAGCCGCGCCAGCGCGCCGCCGGTGAGTTTCATCGTCGGCCGTCCCGACGGCAGATTGATCACGCCCATGTCACGCCAGAACACCCCGGCGCGCAACCCGGTGCCCAGCGCCTTGGCGCAGGCCTCCTTGGCCGCGAAGCGCTTGGCATAGGTGTCGATGCGCCGATTGCGGCGCTCGGCCTTGGCGCGCTCCACCGGGGTGAATATCCGGTCGATGAAGCGCTCGCCGTGGCGTTCAATGGTCTTCTCGATGCGGCGGATGTCGATCAGGTCCGAACCCATGCCGAGAATCATGACGTCGCCCCTGCGGGCGCAGCCACGCGGCCGCGCATCATCGCAGCCCGCATCATGCGGATCGCCTCCGGCAGCCCGCTCAGGATCGCCTCGCCGATCAGGAAATGGCCGATGTTCAACTCCATGATCTCCGGCAACCCGGAGATGGTCTCGGCGCTCGCATAGGTCAACCCATGGCCGGCATGGACTTCCAGCCCTGCTGTGCGCGCAAGCCGGACGCCGGAACGAATCCGGTCCCACTCGGCCCCCGCCTCGGACTCCTTGCCTTCCGCCAGAGCATCGCACCAGGCACCGGTGTGGATTTCGATCACCGGGGCCTGCAGCCGCGCGGAGGCCTCGATCTGGCGCGGATCGGCGGCGATGAACATCGACACCCGAATGCCGGCATCGCGCAGCCGGGCGACCACCGGAGCCAGCCGGTTATGCTGCCCGGCGACATCGAGCCCGCCTTCGGTGGTGAGTTCCTGGCGCTTCTCCGGGACCAGGCAGACCGCGTGCGGGCGGGTCCGGAGCGCGATCTCGACCATCTCGTCGGTCGCGCCCATCTCGAAATTGAGCGGCTTTCCCAGCTCGGCCTTCAGCCGCGCCATGTCGTCGTCGCGGATGTGGCGACGATCTTCGCGCAGATGCGCGGTGATCCCGTCGGCGCCGGCCTCGACCGCGATCAGCGCCGCCTTGACCGGGTCGGGGTGTCGCCCGCCGCGCGCATTCCGGACGGTCGCGACGTGGTCGATATTGACCCCGAGTCGAATATGAGATTGACCGCCTAAATAGTTCATAAAACGATGATCTTTTACTTTAAGAGGCCCATCAGGCAGGAGCTTCGCCGAACCCTCAGGATGACCCAGTTTGCTCCCTAATGCGTGACGGATCAAACCACATCGCTGGTCCGCCCCGCCGCGGCGCGGAACGACAGCGCAGTCTCGGCCAGTCCATGATCGAACTGCACGACGTCGGACCAGAACCGTTCGCGGAACTTGGCGGCATCCACGCGATAAGCACGGTCGAACAGGAACTGCATTTCGATGCCTTCCCGGACGATCGGCACAAATAGTCCCAGCGCCGGCGCCAGCCAAGCCGGCAACACCCTCAAACGCAGTGGCATCCCAAGCGCATCGGCCGCGATCTGCAGGTGCTGCCGCAACGTCAGCGTCGGCGCGCACGGAACGTGCCAAGCCTGACCGTAAGCATCCTGCGGCGCATCCAGCAGCGTGATCACGGCGCGTGCATAATCCGACACATGCGCGACATCGTGGGGAAAGTCGGCGGCGCCCATCAGCAAGGCGGTCTTGCCGCGCGCCAGCGCCATCATCGATGCGCTGCCCAGCACCGACTGCTCGACACCGGGCCCGTAGAAGTCCGGCGATCTCACCGCCACCACCTGCACCCTGCCCGCGGTATGTGCGGCCTGCCACAGCCGCGTCACCTGCGCCCGCGCCTTCGGCTTGCGGCCGTAATCGACCGCCGCCATGTCCTCGGTCAGTGGCCGGATCTGCGGCCCGTAGAGGTAGAGGTTGTCCGCAAATGCCAGCCGCGCTCCGGATCCCGCGCAGCCGGCCAGAAGATTGGACATGGCCTGCGGCCAGGCGTGTTCCCACAGATCCGCCTGGTACGGAAAGCCGATCGCGCAGATCACCGCCTGCGCATCGGCGGTTGCTTCGATGATCGCAGCCGGATCGAGGATGTCGGCAGCGACGAAGGTTGCGCCGGCAGGCAGGTGTTTCGGCCGGCTTCGCTGGATGATCCGGACCGGGCGGCCGGCCGCCAGCAATTGCCTGACGATCTCGCGGCCCAGCGCACCATAGCCGACCACATGGATGAAATTCGTCGCGGCGCTCACTTGGCAATCCTCGCGTTGGACTTGTTGGCGCGCAGCAAGGTGACGCCGGTGGCGATCAGCCACGCGGTCAATCCGAGGAAGCCTAACACCGTGACGGAGCCGAACAGATCGCCTGACCGGCCGAGCGCGATCGCCAGACCTTCGTTGGTGCCGATCACGATGGCGGCGGCCGTGACGAAGCCGATGGTCGACGTGATGCGATTGCCTTCGCCCCATTGCAGCAGCGAGAGCATGATCACGAAGGTTGCGGTCAGGAGCTGCCCCATGTGTTCGCCGACCGCGACGCCGCCATAGAGATTGAGGATCACGAAGGCCTGCTCAGCGCCCAGGCGCGCCGCTTCCGTCGCGGCCGGATCGGCATGGGTCCGCGCCAATTCCGGAATGACGAATACCCAGCGCCACAGACCCAGCGCCTGGGACAATCCTGCCAGCGCGCCGGCGACGGCCGCTCCGATCGCCAGGGCCGGACGGCTCGCCACACGTGCGGGCGTCAGGCTCAAGGCGATCGACAGTGGCACCAGCAGCAACGCCGCAAGCGCAAAACCATGCCAGGTCAGCACCAGTTCGGCGCCGCCGCGGGCGAAGAAGTCGAGCACTTCGCCCGCCGGCCGGCGCAGCACGCCGGGATAGTCGAAGATGCGGGACAGGTTCGAAAACGGGATGTTGAAGGCGACGGCGAAGGCGATGGTCATGATCGCCAGGATTGGACGGGTGGAGGTCATTTCACGGGTGGTCAACATTTCAAGGTTCCTTTCTGAAGACGAGATTCACCGGGCCGGATCGACCACGCGGGTCGCCGGACAGTGAGCGGGTGAAAACGGAAGGCGCGAGAGAAGGTGGAGCGGCGTGTCAGCGCACGACGAGGACCGAGAGCCTCAGCATCACGAACAGCGCGATGCCGGTCAGAGCCTGGAAGGTGATGGCGCCTGCGGCGCCGAAATTGGCCCATTTCGGCGCGAGGTCGACACCGACCGCGCGGGTAATGAACCAGCCGACGACCCAGCCCAGCGTCACCGTCACCAGCCAGATCTCCGACCACGCCAGCACCGGCCGCAGCAGCAGATATTGCGCGATGGCGAGCCCTGCCCCGGCGATCAGCGCGCGCCACAGCAGCGCGTTGCCGTCGGTGGCGGTGCCCAGCCAATGCGTGGCGACGACCAGGCCGGCACCGAGCCCGAGGCTGCTCGCCACAATCCACAACGGCGTCAACGGCAGGACGCTGCGCAGCACCAGGAATTGCGCGGCGCCGAGCGTCGCGCCGACGATCATCCCGCCGATCAAGGCCCGGCCGGCATCGGAGATGCCGCCGGTGGCCGCCTGGGCCATCACGCCGGCGAGCGGAAACGCCACGAAGGCCACCGCCCAGAGCGTCCAGAGGCGCCAGGTTACGGTCATCGGATCGAAACTCATTTTGCTCTCCCCCATCAGCGGCGACCCATTGTCACCGGTCAGTGACATGGTAGATATCACCGACCGGTGACAAGTCAAGCGCGATTTTGGCCGGCACCCGGCAGGGCAGCAAATTCGGCCGCATTTTTTCGATCTGTTAGGGCTCCGCACCTAGTCTCTGATCAGTGACCACTGGACGTCTCATGACCGCCTCAAAGGACTCTGTACCGCGCCAACGCGACCGCGCCGGCACCGCCGCTGCGCTGGTGGAGAATGCCAAGGCGTTGCTTGCGGAACAGGGATTCCAGGCCTTGGGCATCAACGCGATTGCCCGGCGCGCCGGCTGCGACAAGCAGTTGATCTATCGCTATTTCGGCGGCCTGGAGGGGCTGCTGGACGCGCTCGGCGAGGATATCGCCGCCGACGTGACGCGCCGCCTGGCGCCGCTTGATGCGCTGGGGAAACCCCAGAGCTACGCGGAATTGATGGAGCGGCTGGCGCTCGGATTGCTGCAGGCGCTGCGTGATGATCGGCTGATGCAACGCGTCATGGCGTGGGAAATCGCGGAGCCCTCGCCGCTCCTGACCCGGCTGACATTGGCGCGATCAAAGGCGCTCGGGATGTGGATGATGCAGACCCGCGGCAATCTCACGCCGCCGCCGGAGGTCGATGCGCCGGCCTGCAACGCCATTCTGGTCGCGGCGGTTCAGCACATCGTGTTGGCAGGCGCCGCGGCGGGACAATTCTCCGGCCTTGCGTTGCGGGCGGACGACGATTGGGAGCGGCTGCGCAAGGCGCTGAAGCGAACCATTCGCGCGCTGTATGGCGCGTAGAACGACCTCGCTGTCATTCCGGGGCGCGGGAAGCGGGAACCCGGAATGACGGATTGATTTAGGCCGACACCCGCTCGGCTTTGGAGACCATCTTCTTGGCGCGCAATTGCGCGATGATCGAGGTGAGATGCTTGAGGTCATAGACCTCGAGGTCGATCACCACCTGGGTGAAATCCGGCGCCTTCCGGGTCATGCGGATATTGTCGATATTGCCGTCATGCTCGGCGATCACCTGGGTCACTTGAGCAAGCGAGCCGGGCTCGTTGACGGTCTCCAGCGCGATGCGCGCGGGAAAGCGATGCGGCGTGGTCTCGTCGACGTCCCATCGGACGTCGAGCCAATGCTCGGGCCGATCCTCGAAGTCGCGCAACGCGGGCGACTGGATCGGATAAATCGTGATCCCCTCGCCCGGAGTGACGATGCCGACGATGCGATCGCCCGGCACCGCGCCGCCATCCGGCGCGAAGCGCACCGGCAGGTCGCTGTTGATGCCGCGGATCGGGATCGCGCCCTCGGTCTCTGGCACCTTGAATTTCACGGCCTTGGCCTTGCGCAGGCCAAACCAGCCGCTGCTTTCCTGCTTCGGCTGACGCACCGCCGCGGCGGCGCGCTCCTCCTTGTAATCCGGGTACATGGCGCGGGCGACGTCGGCAGCGCGCATTTCGCCGCGCCCGACCGCCGACATCACCTCTTCGACCGACGCACGGGCGAGCCGCGGCAAGGCGCCGGTGAGCTTCTCGTCCGAATAGCCGATCCGGGCGCGCTGGCAGAGCCGCTCGACGATGCGCCGCCCCAGTCCGGCATATTGGCTGCGCACCGCGGCGCGGGTCGCACGCCGGATTGCGGCGCGCGCCTTGCCGGTGATCACCAGGGATTCCCACGCCGCCGGCGGCGCCTCCTGCGCCTTCGAGGTGATGATCTCCACCTCGTCGCCATTGGTGAGTTCGGAGACGAGAGGCGCGATCTTGCCGTTGATCTTGCAGCCGACCGCGGTGTTGCCGATGTCGGTATGCACCGCATAGGCGAAGTCGATGGCGTTGGCGCGCCGCGGCAGCGCGATCAACTTGCCCTTGGGCGAGAAGCAGAACACCTGATCCTGGAACAGCTCGAGCTTGGTGTGTTCGAGAAATTCCTCCGGGTTGGAGCCTTCCGCGAGCAGCTCGATGGTCTTGCGCAACCAGGCATAAGCGCTGGATTCGCGCGACAGCATCTCGGTCGGCGAGCCGACGCCATCCTTGTAGAGCGAATGCGCCGCGATGCCGTATTCGGCGATCTCATGCATGCCGCGGGTGCGGATCTGCAGTTCGACGCGCTGGCGTCCCGGGCCGATCACAGTGGTATGGACCGAACGGTAATCGTTCTGCTTCGGCGTCGAGATGTAATCCTTGAAACGTCCGGGCACGACCGGCCAGGTCGTGTGCACGATGCCGACGGCCTGATAGCAATCGGCCAGCGTCGGCACCACGACGCGGAAGCCGTAGATGTCGGAAAGCTGCTCGAAGCCGACCGACTTGCGCTCCATCTTGCGCCAGATCGAATAAGCGCGCTTGCGCCGGCCGGACACTTCCACCGTGACGCCGCGATCGGCGAGCTTCTTGGTGAGTTGCGCCTCGATCTCAGCGACCAGACCGCGGGTGCGCGCAGCGACGCTTTCGAGGCGCTCAGACACCACCTTGTAGGCTTCCGGATTGAGTTCGCGAAACGCGAGATCCTCGAGCTCCTCGCGCATCCCCTGCATGCCCATGCGGCCGGCGAGCGGGGCATAAATGTCGAGCGTCTCCTCGGCGGTGCGTTTGCGCGACGCCTGCGGCATGTGCTGGATGGTGCGCATGTTGTGCAGCCGGTCCGCCAGCTTGACCAGCAGCACCCGCACGTCGTCGGCGATGGCGAGCAGCAGCTTGCGCAGGTTCTCGGCCTGCTTGGCTTCCTTGGTGACGAGGTCGAGCCGCTTCAGCTTGGTCAGGCCCTCGACCAGCCGGCCGATATCCGGCCCGAATAATTGATCGATCTCGTCGCGGGTCGCTTCGGTGTCCTCGATCGTGTCGTGCAGCAAAGCGGCCGCAATGGTCGAATCATCGAGCTTGAGGTCGGTCAGGATCGCGGCGACTTCGAGCGGATGCGAAAAATACGGATCTCCGGAGGCGCGCATCTGCTCGCCATGGGCCTTCATGGCGTAGACATAAGCGCGGTTGAGCAGCGGCTCGTCGGTGTTGGGATTGTAGCGGCGCACCCGCTCGATCAGGTCGTATTGCCGCATCATTTGCGGCGTCCGGGCCCGGCCGGCCCGCTCCGCTGGCGGCGGCGCCGGCGCGGCCGCGTCGGCCTTGCGCGCAAGCTCCAGCGGGGCCCGGGTGCGGGCCTGATTCTGCATGCGCGGCAGATCGGTCGACGCCATGACTATCCTGACCAAGATCCCGGTTGGCGGTGGCGACACGGCGGCAGCCACACGTCAGGATATCATGTCGGCGCCCTAGCGTCACAAGACACAGTCACGCGCGTGGGGCGGCTGCCAACGCAGTTTCCAAAACGGAAAAGCCCGGCATTTGCCGGGCTTCTTGACCGTCGCGCATGAAAAATCGCGGCTTACTCTTCTTCCTCGGGCTGCGCCTCGGGCGGCGTCAGGCCTTCCAGGCCCTTGAGCAGCTCTTCCTCGGTCATGCGCTCGGCCACCACTTCAGTGTCGTCCGCATCGACCGAACCGGCCGCGACGCCTAGCAAGGCAACCGCCTCGGGCTCCGGCTCATCGACCTCGACATATTTCTGCAGCGAATGGACGAGTTCCTCCTTGAGGTCCTCGGGCGAGATGGTCGAATCGGCGATCTCGCGCAGCGCGACTACCGGGTTCTTGTCATTGTCCCGATCAACCAGGATCGGCGCCCCAGAGGACACCATCCGGGCGCGGTGGGCGGCCAACAAAACCAGCTCGAAACGGTTCTCGACCTTGTCGATGCAGTCTTCAACGGTGACACGCGCCATAGGCTGGTCGCTCCTGAACGTCGGACATGTGCGGAATTTGCCCGTTACGTAGCCAAAACACCAATTAAGCGCAAGGGGAAGTTCCTGCCGGTCGATTATCGAATTGGTATTGGCGCGATTTCGGGCCTCTGTTATCGAGGCGTTGGAACCACCGCCCGGCCGGTTTGATTGTAGTCACCAGAGCCGGATTTAGCGCCGGGTTCCGACCTTCAGGCTGGATTTCCGGCCAAATCGAAGGCCTGACTGAATTTTGACGACCCCTTTGGGCTAAGATTTCTATGACGTGAGGACATCATGAGCCAGACAGAAAAATATGCTCTTTTTATTGACGGCGCCAACCTCTACGCCACCGCCAAATCGTTGGGTTTCGATGTCGACTACAAGCGCCTGCTGCGGGAATTCCAGTCGCGCGGCAATCTGGTGCGGGCGTATTATTACACCGCGGTGATCGAGGATCAGGAATACTCGTCGATTCGGCCGCTGATCGATTGGCTCGACTATAACGGCTACAGCGTCGTCACCAAGGCGACCAAGGAATTCGTCGACCAGACCGGCCGCCGCAAGGTGAAGGGCAACATGGACATCGAGCTCGCGGTCGACGCCATGGAACTGGCCGAGCATATCGACCACATGGTGCTATTCTCCGGCGATGGCGATTTCCGATCGCTGGTCGAAGCGGTGCAGCGCAAGGGCGTTCGGGTGACGGTGGTCTCAACCATTACCACCCAGCCGCCGATGGTGGCCGACGAGCTGCGCCGCCAGGCCGATGTGTTCACCGATATCGTCGAGCTGCAATCCAAGATCGGCCGCGATCCGTCGGAGCGCGCGGCCCGTCCGCCGCGCGACGACCGCGAACCGCGCCAGCACACCCCGCAATTCCTGCAGCGGAGCACGGCGCCGCAGCGTGCCGGCGCGACTGATGACGACGATTACGAAGACTGATCCCGGCCCCGCATTACCGCCCGGGGAGGAGCCCAGCCGAAACTGCCCGCTTTGCCCGCGCCTCGCGGCGTTCCGCGATCAATGGCGCGCGCGTCAGCCGTCCTGGTTCAACGCCCCAGTTCCCTCATTCGGGCCGGCCGATGCGCGGCTGCTGATCGTCGGCCTCGCACCCGGCTTGCAGGGCGCGAACCGGACCGGACGTCCCTTCACCGGCGATCATGCCGGCCTGCTGCTCTACGACACCCTGATCCATTACGGTTTCGCGCGCGGCAAATTTGAAGCGCGCCCCGATGACGGGCTCGAACTGATCGACGCGCGCATCAGCAACGCGGTGCGTTGCGTGCCGCCCGAGAACAAGCCGACCACGCTGGAAATCGCAACCTGCCGCCCGTTCCTGCAGGCTACTTTCGCGGAAATGACGCAGCGGCGGGCGATCGTGGCGCTTGGCCGCATCGCGCATGACAGCGTCTGCACCGCGCTCGGCCTGAAGCGCTCGGCGAATGCTTTCGGTCACGGCGCAACGCATCCGGTCGATGGCGCTGGGCTGAAGCTTTTCGACAGCTATCACTGCTCGCGCTACAACACGAATACGGGCGTCTTGACGCCGGTGATGTTCCGCGCGGTGTTCGCGTCGGTGCGCGCGCACCTGGATGGGACGTAGCGCTTACGACGCGCCCCCCACTTACCCCCGCGCGCGCAGCAGCCGGCTCTTCTCACGGTCCCACGAGCGCTTCTTCTCGGTGTCGCGCTTGTCATGCAGCTTCTTGCCGCGCGCCACCGCGATCTCGAG
>CANKHJ010000151.1 GCA_947481635.1 Bradyrhizobiaceae bacterium | reverse complement strand
GTCGGCAGCGGCTGGACCGAAGTCGACTGCGCCGGTCTTCCTGACCCAGGGAAAATGCAGCCAGGGCCCCATCGTGAGTTGCAGGTTCGGGTTGCCGTGAGCGGCAAGCGTGGTGAACGCCTCCCAGGTCGAGCGCAGATGCGTGTCGTACCAGCCGCCGATGAACAGCATAGGCAGGCGCTTGGCCGCGATGGCGTCGACATGCGCCGCCGGAGAAATGTCGCGCCAATATTGCGCGTCAGCCGGCGTATCGAGCCAGCGATGATAATGCGACAGCTCGCGATGGCGCTCGATATAGGCCGGCCGCGCCTGGATCGCGCCGCCGATATTCAGGCTGCGCGACTCGGCCAGCAATTCTGCAAAGGCCTCGACGTCGCCCTTGTGTCGCGCGGTCTCCGCGGCGATCTGCGTGGCCCAGCCGAGCGCGCCCTGGAGCCGCAAGGCGCCATTCTCGAAGGCCCAGCTTTCGCGCGCATGCCATGGCGCCATCGCCGGGGCCAATGCCTTCAGCGCGGGGCCGGCCGCGCGCGCGGCGAGAAGCTGGTTGTAGCCCTGATAGGAGAAGCCATACATGCCGACGTCGCCGGTGACGCCGTCGAGTTTGCTGACCCAGTCGATGGTCTCGACGCCGTCCCAGGTCTCGTTCTCGCCGGCGCGGAAAAATCCTTCGGAGGTGCCGCGACCGCGGATGTCCTGGACGACGACGACATAGCCATGCGCCGCATACCACGCCGGATGCGCATAGCAGATGGTGCAGGCGATGCGGCGGCCATAGGCCTGCCGTTGCAACAGAACCGGATAGGGACCGCCCAACGCTGGACGATAGATGTCGGCATCGAGCCGCACGCCATCCCGCGTGGTCAGGGATACCGTCTCCGGCTGACCGACCGTCAATGGGCCGCTCTCGCGCGTCGGAGAGACGACCGGATTTTCGTCGGTACGGAGCACGTCAATCAATTCCTCGTTTAAACGACCCCACGCTGGGCCACCCAAGCATCGATCGGCAGATCCGATCCGGCGTTTTCGTCTTCGGCGCTGTCCACTTCGAAACGGCCCGGATTCAGCAGGCCATACGGGTCGCAACTGCGCTTGAAGGCGATATCCTGGTCCGTCACATCCTTCTTCCCGACCGCGCGGACGTTGGATGCATGCGAGTTCGCGACGCCGGCTCCTTCGGATTGCATGATCCGTGCCACCCGGATGAGCTGCTCCTCGCTTTCGAAAGTGACGTAAGGCGACCCGCTGCCGGCAAGCTTGGTGCCCCAGCGCCGCAGTTCCAGCCGCATCGGCCCGATGCCGTTCAGTTTGCGATGCACCCGTTCGACCAGCCCGGGAATGTCGTCGCTATGGAAGAAGCCTTCGATCGCGGTGCGGCCCGGTTCGGATTTCTGGACCTGGGCCAGCGCATGGCCGAACGCCATTTCGTAGAGCGGGATGCCGTAGGAGCCCTGGCCCTCGCCGCAGGCCGACACGATCTTCCCGCCATGCTCCGCGACCATCTCGTCGAAATCCGCGGCACTCGGAAACGCCACGTAGCTCGACAGCATCGAATGGCCCTCGGGCACCAGTCCGGCGAGCGGCTGCATCAGCTTGGGTGTCGGCCATTCATGGATCGAGAGAAGCTTGGTGACGATCCCGGTGGTCTGGCCGAGCGAAACGCCGCAACGCACCGCCTGCATATAGGTCGGGAAGGCGACGATGGTCTCGCGCCACTCCCAGGCATGCGCGAGCGGAAGCTCGACTTCGGTGATGATGCAATTCGCGCCGTAGCTGTGGTGGACCAGCGCGGTCTGGGTGCCGCGCAGTTCGATGATCCGCGGCGTATCCTCGGCGGTGATGACTTCGAGTGCGGCAATGTTGCCGCGGTCACGCAGCACGCCCCAGCGCGCGCTGCCGACGCCGCCGGTTCCGCCCGCGATGAATCCCGCGATGGTCGCGGTGGCGCGGGTGGTCGGAAACATCCTCAATTCCCAGCCGATCTCCTTTGCGGCCTCGTAGACATCGTTGACGATGGTGCCGGCCAGCGCGCGGATCGCACCAGGCTTTTTCCAGACGATCCCGGCAAACTGGGTCATGTCGAGCAGGATGCCGCCGCGCAGCGGAACGCTCTGGCCATAATTCGCGGTCCCACCGCCACGCGCGGTGATCGGGATCTTGTGCTTCACCGCAGCGGCAACCGCGCGGATGACCTCGTCCTTGCTTTTGGGAGAAACGACGATGTCGGCATATTTCCCGTTCAGGTAATTCCGAAGCAGGGGACTGACCGCATAGCGATCGCGGCTCTTGCGGCGGATGGTGATCGGATCGATGGAATGATCGATGCCTGCAACGTCGGCCAGGTAGTCTGCGATCGGATACATGGTCTCTCCATCAATGCGTCGCGTTGACGATCGCAATGTTTCGCTCGGGGGATCGCGCCGCAGAAAGTCGTTCCGACGGAGGCCCAGGCACGCTAGATCTCAGCAATTCCCGTGCCGCGGGCGTATTGCGCCCGGCATTGAGGCAAAGCGGCGTATTTGCCCGGTTGCTGCCCAGCGCTGCGTTTTGTCGCTCGCACTGCGCAGTTTTGCGCGACCGCATTCGTCCTGAAGCGACCGGCCCACCCGTGAAGGTGGCGCGATCGGGTCGTGACAATCAGTGGTGCGACATCGATTCCTCAAGCGCCGTGGTCGCGCCGACGACGTCGAAGGGACGCATCCAGGTGCGGTAGACCAGCCGCTCATACTTCGTCTCGTCGTAGAGCGTGGCGGAATGCATCGTGCACATGTCGTTCCAGATCAGGACGTCGTTGTCCTTCCATTTGTGGCTATAGACGAACTGGTCCTGGGTCGTGTGCTTGATCAGTTCCTGGATCAGCTTCATCCCATCCTCTTGGGACATGCCGACGACACTCTTGGTCGAGCCGTTGGTGAGGAAGAACGACTTCCGTCCGTCGATCGGGCTGCACACGACCACCGGATGGATCACGTCCTTCATCCGCTCGAAATCTTCCGGGGTCAGCACCGAGCGATTGTATTTCTGGATGAGATGCGTGCGGCTATGCACCACCCGCACCTGCTCAAGTTCTTCCTGCCGCGCCTTCGGCAGCGCGTCGAATGCGGCGACCGCGTCGGCAATCAGCGTGTCGGCGCCTTCCGGCGGGCACTCGATGCCATAGAGCATCGTGGTCAGGCCGAGCTTGGCATAGGTGGTGCCGTCGGTGTGCCAGCTGCGGCCGGCATTGGGCGTGCCGATATATTCGCCGTTGACCTTCTTGTTCGACAGGATGGTGATCGCGGGGAATTCAGGATGCGGGCCGACGCGATGTTGCGCGCTGACCTTGCCGATCCGTTCCGAGACCTTCATCACCTGCGCGGCCGATAGCTTCTGGTTGCGCACCACGACGACTGGACTGGACCGGCATATCGCATCGAAGGCCTGAAGTTCGTCTTCGGTTGCCGTCGGCAGGTCCAGGTCGAGGATTTCGAGAGCGAAGTCACCCTTCAGGCTCCGCGTCGGCAACTCGATCGTGCGCGCCTTCACTGCGTTGGCAGCCATCATCGTCTCCTGAAGGTGGACAGCCCCTTGCGGGGTGCCGACGGATTGATCCTGTCTTGCTCGGAGCAATCGCTGTGCCATCGGAATGAACCGCAATGGGTCCCCGTCGAGGCCAGACGCTTCCCAGGTTCCCGATATAAATCAGCGGGTTGCGAGAGAGGTAGCGGACTGCGGTCAAGGCATGGGATTGACGTCGAGGACGGTGTCCAGAGGGATGTCGCCCACCAATCGAGCAAGCGCTCATTCTCTGATCATCGATGCGTTTTGGGCAGCAGTGGGATCGATATTTGACGCTTTGGAAGCCATCCAGGTTGGTGCGACGCTTCCCGAATGCTGCTCCGCAAGGGCATTGCACATGTTGGCGGCGAAGGAATTCCGCGCCGACGCTTGATCGATCCCGTCACAGATTTCGGAGCGCCGTCATGACGATATCCCCCCGATCATCGGCACGGCTCCCTCGGCGCCGCTGGGTCGAGATGACGACGGCGGAATTCGCGGTGATACCGGCTGATACCGTCGCGGTGCTTCCGGTGGCGGCTGTCGAGCAGCATGGGCCGCATCTGCCGGTCTTTGTCGACGCCTGCATCAACGAGGGCGTGATCGGACATGCGCTGTCGATCATGCCGCCGGATCTCCCCGTGACTGTCCTGCCGATGCAGGCGGTGGGCAAATCGAACGAGCATCTCGCATTCCCAGGGACGCTGTCTTTTTCGGCCGAGACTCTGATCCGGATGTGGACCGAGCTTGGCGAATGCGTGCACCGCGCCGGTATCCGCAAGATGGTGCTGTTCAATTCGCATGGCGGACAGCCGCAGATCATGGACATCGTCGCGCGCGAATTGCGCATCCGGCTCGAGATGTTCGTGGTGTGCTCTTCTGCATCCAGCTTCGGCACGCCGGCAGGCGCGTTCACGCCATCGGAATTGCAGCACGGCATTCACGGCGGCGCGAAAGAAACCTCGATGATGCTGGCGCTGCGGCCCGACCTGGTGCAGATGGCGCTGGCCGACGATTTCGCGCCGCTCTCCATCGCGCTGGCGAAGGAGTACGAGTACCTGTCGCCGGAGGGAAAGATCGGCTTCGGCTGGCAGACGCAGGATATCCATCCTTCCGGAGCTTGCGGCAACGCGCGCGATGCCGACGCGGAACGCGGCGCGCGCTCGGTCGAGCATTCCGCGCAAGGCCTCGTGAAGCTGCTGCAGGAAGTGCACCGCTATCCGCTGGCCAATATCCGCCGCCGCGAGACCACCGACGAAACCACCATCGCAAGAGAGACGCGGCAATTGCGGTCCGCTTAGGACGACATGTCGGGCTATGTGATCAGGCGCTTATGCGAAGGAATGTTGACGATGCTGGTGGTCGGCATCGTCGCCTTCGGCCTGTTCCGTTATGTCGGCGATCCGGTCATGAGCATGGCCGGCATCGAAGCAACGCAGCAAGACCGCGAGGAATTGCGTGAGCGGCTTGGCCTCAATGAATCGCCGCTGCTCCAGTTCGGGCATTTCATCAAGGACGCGGTGCGCGGAGAGTTCGGCATCTCCTATCGTGCAGCCCGGCCGGTCAGCGACCTGATCGCCGAACGGCTGCCGGCGACGATCGAACTGGTGATCGTCTCTTCCATCCTTGCCTTGGTGCTTGGCGTGGGGCTTGGCATCCTGGTCGCGCTGCATCCACAAAGCCCATTCAGCCGTATCATCCTCTCTGGCTCGTTGATCGGAAACTGCCTACCGACCTTCGTAAACGGCATCCTGCTGATCTACCTAGTCTCGGTGACGCTGCATTGGCTGCCCTCCTTCGGGCGCGGCGAGGTCGTCGCGGTCGGCAGTTGGACCACCGGCTTCCTGACGCTGAGTGGGTTGAAATCGCTGATCATGCCCGCGCTGACGCTCGCATTATTCCAGATCACGCTGGTGCTGCGCCTGGTGCGGGCCGAGATGATGGAGGTGCTGCAGGCCGAGTTCATCCGTTGCGCGCGCGCCCGTGGACTCTCGCAGCGCGCGGTGAATTTCGGACACGCCTTGAAGAACACGCTGCTGCCGGTGATCACCATCGCGGGCTTGAATATCGGTTCGGTGATCGCGTTTTCGGCGATCACCGAAACCGTATTCCAGTGGCCGGGATTGAGTCTGCTGTTCATCGACTCGGTTCGCTTCGGCGACATCCCGGTGATGGCGAGTTACCTGATCCTGGTCGCCTTCGTCTTCGTGATCATCAATCTCGTCGTCGATCTGCTTTATTTTATCATCGATCCGCGGCTGCGGCTCCGCCGCAGCGTCGCGATGACAGGGGGCTGACGTGGCAAATGTCGACGTCGGCCCGATCGCCTCATCCGCGACCGAAATCGGTGCGAAAATCATGCGCGAATGGCGTCGGTGGCGGCGCCGGCCACTGGTTCGCGCCTTCCTGGCGACGCCACGCGCGATGTTCGCCGCATTGTTGCTGGCGCTTTTCGCCATCGTGTCGGTCGGAGCGCCGTGGCTTGCGCCGCATACGCCATTCGATCCTGCAACCGTCAGCCTGATCGATTCGATGACGCCACCGGCGTGGCTTGCCGACGGGAGTTGGACCTATCCGCTCGGGACCGACGATCAAGGCCGCGATATCCTGTCGACGCTGATGTATGGCAGCCGCGTATCGCTGCTGGTCGGACTAGCGGCGGTGCTGCTGGCGATGACGGTCGAGATTACCGTCGGGTTGCTCGCCGGTTATGTCGGCGGCTGGTTCGAATCGGTGACGATGCGGATCGTCGATATCCAGTTGACGGTGCCGAGCATCCTGCTGGCGCTGATGATCGACGGCGTGGCGCGTGTGATGGCGCCGCGCGAGATCCATCATAATCTCGCGATCTACACCATCATCCTGGCGATCGGCGCGGCCAATTGGCCGTCTTTTGCGCGCGTCGCACGCAGCCGCGCGATGGTCGAGAAGAACAAGGAATACGTACAGGCAGCGCGCATTATCGGCGTCAGTCATCTCAGTATCGTGCTGCGCCATATCCTGCCGAATGCGATGGCGCCGATGCTGGTGATCGCCACCATCGATCTCGGTCTCGCGGTATTGGCCGAAGCCGCATTGTCGTTCCTGGGCGTCGGCATGCCGCCGACCCAGCCGTCGCTCGGCACGCTGATCAGGATCGGCGGAAATTTCCTGTTCTCCGGCAATTGGTGGGTTTTCGTGATGCCGGCGGTGACGCTGGTGTTGTTTGTCCTGTCGGTGAACCTGCTCGGCGATTGGTTGCGCGACAGCCTCAATCCACGCCTGCACCGTGCAGGCATCAAGCTTGCATGACTAAGATCAATCCAAAAATCCATGACTCATGGTGGGGATAGAACGATGAAGCGCCAATATCTCGCACTCGCCGTAGCCGTCGCGACGGCATTTTCGACGCCCGGGCTGGCCAATACCTTCCGGTGGGCGACCTCGACCGGCGTCGCGACCATGGACCCGCACGCGTCAGGCGATACCACGACGCGCAACATCATGATCAACGTCTATGAGGGGCTGGTCCGCCTGACGGAAGACTCCAAGATCGAGGGCGAGCTTGCGGTGTCCTGGGAAGCGGTCGAGCCCACGGTGTGGCGCTTCAAGCTGCGGCCGAACGTCACCTTCCACGATGGATCGCCGTTCACCGCGGAGGACGTCATCTTCTCGTTCAAGCGGGCGACGATGGCCAGCTCCGACATCCGCGCCAAGCTGCGCGTGATCAAGGAGATGCGCAAGATCGACGACCTCACCGTCGAGGCTGTCACCCACGATCCGAATCCGATCCTGCCCAAGGGCGTGCTGATCTTCATGCCGGTGCTGAGCCATGTGTGGGCGGAGAAGAATAACGCGGCGGAGCCGGCGGATAACCGGCGCACCGGCAAGGAGAATTTCGCAACCCGCAACGCCAACGGCACCGGACCCTTCAAGGTCACCGGCTATGGCGCGGACGGCCGCATCGATCTCGCCGTGTTCGACAAATGGTGGGACAAGCCGCAACACAATCTGACCAAGGCCGTGATCTCGCCGATTTCTTCCGATGCCACCCGCGTCGCCGCGCTGTTGTCGGGAGAGGTCGACCTGATCACGCCGCTTCCGGGGCAGGACATTCCGCGCGTCAAGTCGAGCGACAATCTCTACATCCTGAGCGGCCCGGACGCGCGCGTGGTGTTCCTTGGATTCGGCCAGTGGCGGCCGGAGTTGCCGTCCTCGAACATCAAGGGCAAGAACCCTTTCAAGGATGTGCGTGTGCGCACCGCCTTCGCTCACGCGATCGACGCCAAGCTGCTGCGCGACAAGGTGCTGCTCGGCAACGGCAATCCGATCTTCGCGATGATCCCACCGGTCGCCGATGGCTGGGACGAGTCGTTCGCCGAACGGCCGAAGCCCGATGTTGCGATGGCCAAGAAACTGATGGCCGACGCGGGATATCCGGACGGCTTCACCGTCGCGCTGGATTGCCCGAGCGACGGTTTGCAGAACATGGGTGAGCCGATCTGCGTGGCGCTTGCAGGCATGCTGGCGCGCATCGGCGTCAAGCTCGATGTCCTGCTTCAGAAGCAGGCGGCCTATGCCGGCAAGATCGGCCGCCGCGACACCGATTTCTACATCCATAGCTGGGGCGCCACGACCTTCGACGCGCTGGCGACGATGGATCTGACGATGTTCAGCTATGGCGAAGGCGTCGGCACCTGGAATGTCGGCAGCTATTCCAATCCGGAAGTCGATAGCCTGATCACGGGTGCCGCCAAGGAGATGAATCTCGACAAGCGGCGCGCGATGATGACCAAGGCATTGTCGATCCACCGCTCGGAGGTCGGCACGCTGCCGCTCTATCAGCCGGTGCTGACCTATGCGGCGAGCAAGAAGGCGCGCGTCGTGCAGCGCGCCGACGATGCCGTGCAGCTTCGCTGGGTGAAGATGCAATGATCCAGGTGATGCCTCCGCTGTCCGAGGGCGGAGGGCCGGTTTGATGACGGCCGAGAGCGCTGACACGGTCCCGGTCCTTTCGGTGAAAGGGCTGCGGGTCGAGATCCCGCTCTGGGATGACATTGTCGTGCCGGTGAACGACGTCTCATTCGACATTGCGCCCGGTGAAGTGCTGGGAATCGTTGGCGAGTCCGGGGCCGGAAAATCGATTACCGGTGCGGCGGTGATCGGCCCGATGGATCCACCGAGCCGAATCGCCGGCGGCGAAGTGTGGCTTCAAGGGCGGCGCATCGACACCTTGTCCGGGTCGGAGCTGCGGCGCATCCGCGGCCGCGATATCGGCGCGGTGTTTCAAGACCCGCTGACCGCGCTCGACCCGTTGCAGACCGTCGGCGAGCAATTGATCGAGACGATCCGCACGCATCTTCCGCTCGATCGTCATGCGGCACGGACGCGCGCAATCGCAATGCTCGACCAGGTCGGGCTGCCGGCTGCCGAACGCCGGCTCGACGATTATCCGCATCATCTGTCGGGCGGGATGCGCCAGCGCGTCGTGATCGCGATGGCGCTATGCACCGATCCGGTGCTCGTGATCGCCGATGAGCCGACCACCGCGCTGGATGTTTCAATCCAGGCGCAGATCATCGATCTGCTCAAGACCCAGTGCCGGCAACGCGGCACCGCGGTGATGCTGATTACCCATGACATGGGCGTGATTGCCGAGACCGCGGATCGGGTCGGCGTGATGTATGCGGGGCGTCTCGTCGAGATCGGCAGCGTCACCCAGATGATCAAGGCGCCGCGGCATCCATATACTCACGGACTGATGGCCTCGATCCCGCGGCTGAACCAGATCCGCCGCCGCCTGACCCAGATCAAAGGCGCGATGCCGCGGTTGACCGCGATCCCTGATGGATGCGCGTTTCATCCGCGCTGCAGTCATGCCGTTGACAAATGCCGCGAGACATTGCCGGTGCTGACGCCGCTGGACGACGGCGGCGCCGCCGCGTGCTGGCAGGTCGGGCGTTCCGGAAACCGGCCGGCGCTGCCGCAGCCGTCTGTCGTTCCGGATCTCGCGCCACTGTCGAGGCTCGTCGCGTCCGAGCCACCGCTGGTCGACATCGACAACGTGTCGCAATATTTCGACGTCTCCAAGCCGCTGATCGAGCGCCTCGCGACGCGGCAAGGCCGGCGCATTCTCAAGGCGGTCGACGGCGTCAGCCTGTCGATCCGGCGCGGCGAGACGGTTGCAATTGTCGGCGAGTCGGGCTGCGGAAAGTCCACCTTGGCGCGCATGGTCGTCGGGCTTTATCGCCCGACCAGCGGCAGCGTGCGTTTCGACGGCACCGATGTCGGCAAGATGCGTCGGCAACATCGCTTCCAGATGATCTTCCAGGATCCCTATGCCAGCCTCAACCCGCGCTGGCGCACGGCCTCGCTCATTGCCGAGCCGCTCCGCACGCATGGCATCGATGTTGGGCGCGGCGTGCGCCGGCGCGTCGACGAATTGCTCGAAATGGTCGGCCTGTCCGCTGCCGACGGCGACCGTTATCCGCACGAATTTTCGGGCGGACAGCGCCAACGTATCTCGATCGCGCGGGCGCTGGCCTGCGAGCCGGAATTCATTGTCTGCGACGAGCCGACCTCCGCGCTCGACGTTTCGGTGCAAGCGCAGATCCTGAATCTGATGAAGGACCTGCAGGATGAACTCAAGCTGACGCTGATGTTCATCTCGCATAATCTCGCGGTGGTGCGGCATATGGCCGACCATATCGGGGTGATGTATCTCGGCCGCCTGGTGGAGACGTCACCCGCCTCCGAGCTTTTCGCGCGACCCAAGCATCCCTATACGCGCATGCTGCTCGATGCCATTCCGGACATCGAGCGGGGCGGGCGTGTTGGCGCTGCGCCGCGCGGGGAAGCGGCCGACCCCGCCAATGCGCCGACCGGCTGCGGCTTCCATCCGCGTTGTGCAATCGCGGTCGCGGCGTGCCGGATCGAGCGCCCCAATCTGGTGGCGCAAGGCGATGGTGCAGCGGTGGCGTGTCCTGTTAGCGATACGAGTGCTGCCGCGCCGGCAGACGCCAGCCATCCTGTCGAGTTGGTCGCGGTGCGATAGTCTTCGGCCGTCCGTCTTCATGGCGGGTGGGCTGACATCGGATGCCAGGTTGGCTATTTCCACTTTGGGTTTGCTGGATCGAGGATTTGCGCTATCGCATCAAGAATCGGTCCATATTGGACGATACGTCGTCACTCGCTGCCGCAGCGAACTCCCAGGTTGGAATGCCCGCAAAAAAGCTGAAAGCCCCGGCAAAAAGATCATCGGCACGCGTTGCACAGCCTGCCGAGGGCGCCGATCTCCATCCGCCGCGCGTGACGGTTTTCATGTATCGTGCCGTCGGCCGCGCCGCCGACATGGCGAATTCCGAGGTCCGGAAGTTCGGTCTCAATATCAAAGGCATGCGGGTCTTGATCACTTTGCTGGAGCGCAAGGTGATGCGGGTTGGCAATCTCAGCGAACTCGTTGCCGTCGATCAATCGACCCTGTCGCATCTGTTGCGCCGGCTGGAAGCGGACGGCCATCTCAAACGCACCCGGCCTGCCGTCGACAATCGTTCGGTTGACGTCGTGCTGACTCCCAAGGGCCAGCGCCTGGCAGAGAAATGCCTGGATATCAGCCTTCGGCTGGAGAGCGTTCTGTTGCAGGGTTTCACCGCTTCCGAGGTCGCCGTGCTGCGCAATCAGCTCTGGCGCATGTGTGAGAATGCGGAGCGCGAACTTCCGCCACCGCGCGGCACTGCCATCACCTGACTTTAACTCCGAGCTTAAGCTCCTTCCATTGGCGTCGCGCCCGTCACGCGGCCAGAGGACGATGTCATTCCCATGGCGTGACACTAGTTCCATTTTCATATATTGCGTCGGCAGGTTTCCCGTCAGCATTTTTTGCCGGAGCAAAACATGGCGCAGCTTCCCGAGTTCCTGCCGACCAAAAGGCCGATCCCGCCCGATGCGCTGCCGACCAAGGTGCCGCTGAAATACACGCCGCAGATGCCGATCCGGGAGCGTGACCGGCGCTGGGATACCGTGCGGAAATACATGCGCATGTCCGGCTACGATGCGCTGATATTTCTCGGCAACGAT